>JASFQI010000042.1:0-21603 GCA_050115555.1 Desulfobacteraceae bacterium | reverse complement strand
TCGTCTCGTCTACAATCACCCGGACGATCTCAGCGGGAGAAAGGGCATTCACGATGAACTTGGCCGGGTCCGCATCCCAGGTCACGATATCGATCTTTTCGCCTCGGAGTTCCTGCACCACGGCCTGTACGCGGGAGCCTTTCATGCCCACGCAGGCCCCCACCGGGTCGATGTCCGGATCCTTGGAGGAAACAGCGATCTTCGAGCGGCTTCCCGGCTCTCGGGCCACCTGCACAATGGTCACAATGCGTTCCGCAATCTCCGGAACCTCATTCTCGAACAGGGCCGAGAGGAAATTGGGATGGGTCCTCGAAAGAATGATCTGGGGACCCCGGCTGAACTGCTTCACGTCCAGGATGTAGGCACGGATGCGGTCTCCCTGTCGGTAGGTCTCGCGCGGGATCTGCTCCTTGGAGGGCAACTCCGCCTCGGCCCTGCCCAGGTTGGCGATGATAGACCCCTTGTCGAACCGCTGAACAATCCCGTGGATGATTTCGCCGCGCCGATCCTTGAAATCATCGTACACGATGTTCCTTTCCGCTTCCCTCAGGCGCTGCATCACCACCTGCTTGGCGGATTGGGCGGCGATCCGCCCGAAACGATCCGTATCCATCTTGACGCCGACACTGTCCCCGAGTTCGAACTCCGGGTCGAGCTTGCGCGCTTCTTCCACGGAGATCTGAAGGTTTTCATCCTCGACTTCTTCGACGACCTCCTTGAACTCGAACACTTCGATTTCCCCGAGCTCCTCATTGAACGTGACCTCAAGATCGTAGGTCGGCCCCATCTTCTTCCGGGCTGCGGCCTTGACGGCCTCCTCAAGGGTCTGGATAAGGACCTCACGGTCCAGTCCCTTTTCCCGGCTCACCTGATCAATGACTCTTTGCAATTCCGAAATCATGGTCCCTTTTCTCCAGAAGTGGGGTTGACGATGGCCGTTGGGTTGCGGCCCTCGCAGGTCCGGTTGTACGGCCTCGGCGTCGTCTGACTGCGATCATGCAGAGGTCGGCCGCCCGTCAGAACTCATAAACCAGATTCGCCTTCTCCAGTTTTCCCATGGTCAAGGAGACAGCCATACCGTCCACGTCCAGCGTGATCACGTCGCCTTCCACGTTCTCCAGCGTTCCCGTGAAGTTCTGCCGACCGTCCACGGGCTCTTTTGTCCGAATTCTCACCTTACGACCGCAGGCCCACAGAAAATCCTTCGGTTTCTTGAGCGGGCGATTGATGCCCGGCGATGAGACCTCGAGAACGTATTCGTGGTCTATGATGTCCCGCACGTCGATCAGGTCCCCGATCTCCCGACTCACCCGGGCGCAGTCGTCGATGGTTACGCCGCCTTCCTTGTCGATAAACAGCTGAAGGACCCATCTACCCTGCTTTGAAAGGAACTCCACGTCCACGAGCTCGAATCCCATCTCCTCCAGGACAGGATCCAGAAGCTCCATCACTTCCTGTACGACGAACCGGGGGTCTCGCATCATGGCGCTTCTTTCCCAGGCGCTTGGTTTGCCCGGGAGAAGGTTCCACCGGTCTCAACGGGAATCCCGCGTGTCATCGGCTCGAGGGTTCAAAGGAGACGCGCGACGGGCTGACGAATCGAGGTTTCGCCCAAGACGAAAAAAAGCGGGCGAATGGACCCGCTTCCTCATTGCAGACTCATCGATAGCTGGGCGAATAACGCCAGAGATCCATGCGGTGAAGGGGCAAGCTCAACACCGGTCCGCAATTCGAAGTAAGCCGCCGTCCCAAGGACCGACCGGAAACCTCAAAAAGGGAATCAGGCCTTTCTGCGGGAGATGGAGCGGGCAACGGGGTTCGAACCCGCGACCCCAAGCTTGGGAAGCTTGTGCTCTACCAACTGAGCTATGCCCGCCTTCTCACCCACCCGGGCTCCCTCCCGGAAGCCGCGGAGGCAATCGCTTCTTTTTGTTCAAGAAGGCAATTATAGGAGCAATGGTAGTGGAGTCAAGCACTTTTTCTAACACGAATCCAATCGTGGAATTTCTTGACAAATCCTGAATACAATCCTAAACTTTTTCATATTTCCGGTTCACGTGTCGCACACCTTTCATCCCCAAACCAGGGGGCGAAACCGATTCCTTTCGGAGGAGAAGGACACATCCTTGGAAGACGGCCCCGGTCCCAGGTTTCTGGATCTTATAAAATCCTTTCTTCGAAAGAAACACCACCTGATCAAGGGTTCGGATCTGACTGAAGAAATCCATGGCCTCATGGACGAGGGCCAGGCCATGGGGCTCATCAGTAACGAAGAAACGGACATGGTATACGGGGTCCTTGACCTCAAGGAAACCACGGCCCACTCCATCATGATCCCTCGAACCGAGATCTCCTCGGCCGCCGTCGATTCCAGCCTCGAGGAGGTCACCCTCCTCGTTACCGAGTGCGGGCACACCCGGATTCCTTTTTATGAGGGAACGATCGACCACATCGTAGGCATCCTCCACGCGAAAGACCTTCTCAAGCTTTGGGGAAACCCGCCGGATTCGAACATTCCCATGGAGATCCTGAGGCCCCCCTACTTTGTTCCCGGGAACAAACCGGTCAGCGATCTTCTCCGAGACCTACAGGACAAGAAATCCCACTTGGCCATTGTTGCGGATGAGTACGGGGGCACAGCCGGCATCATCACCATCGAGGACATCATCGAGGAAATCGTCGGGGAAATTCAGGACGAGCACGACAATGAGCAGTCCCTGATCAATGTCATCGACGAAAACACCCTTTCGGTGGATGCCAGGCTCGAGATCGAGAAACTGGAAAAGCACCTGGATATGGAGTTTCCCGAAGGCGACTATGAGTCCGTGGGGGGCTTCATCATTCACCTCCTGGGAAAAATTCCCGCAAAGGGCGAACGCATCGCGTTCGAGGATCTCGATATGACGGTTCAATCCGCCGATGAGCGAAAGATTTACAAGATCACGATCCACCGTCGCGCACCATCGGACGATCCGCAGGAGAATCCACCGGGCGAATGAGCCTTACTGCCCTTTCCGCCATAAGAACCTTCCCGCCTGCCATGGAAACAAACTACCGATGCAGAATCTCTCTCCTGGCCGCCGCCCTTTCCGGTCTTCTGCTCACCGCTTCGTTCCCCCCAGGATCGACTCGGGGGTTCGCCTGGATCGCACTGGTTCCCCTCCTGGCCGCACTTCGAGATCGATCCAAATCCCTGCGTTTCTATATGGGCTTAACGGCCGGGCTGGTACACTTCCTCTCCCTGATGTACTGGATCATTGTGGTCCTGAAAGGATATGGAGGCCTCCCCCTCGCCATCAGCATGATCGTTCTCCTCGCCCTTACCGCTTACCTGGCCCTGTACCCGGCCTTTTTCGCACTCCTGTTCCCCTGGATGTGGCGTTCGCGTTTCGCGCTCCTCCTCACGGCCGGAACCTGGGTCATTCTCGAATACGTTCGGGGAGAGTTCCTTACGGGGCTTCCCTGGTGTTTTATCGGTCACTCCCAGGGAGCACATCCTATTCTGATTCAAATCTGCGACTTTGCGGGTGTCTACGGTGTGAGCTTTCTCGTTGTTTCGGTGAACGTTCTGGTCTTCACCCTGCTCTTTGATCGCGACCAGGGCTTCAGCCGACTGCGAAAGCTGGAAGGAGGGGTCATTCTCCTCTTCCTGATTCTCACCCTCCTCTACGGGGGTTACAGGCTCCATGATATCGACGCTCGGGTCACAAAAGGCACTCCATTGAGAGCAGCCGTCATTCAAGGAAACATCGACCAGTCCCTGAAGTGGCGTCCGGCATTTCAGAAGGCTACAGTGGACGTGTACACGCGCCTGAGCCTTCAAGCCTCTCCCTTTCATCCCGACCTCCTGGTCTGGCCGGAGACGGCTGTTCCATATTTCTTTCAGGAGCAGGGCGAGCTTTCGGACCGCATTGCCGCCGTGGCCGAAAATACCGGCGCCGATCTTCTCTTCGGCAGCCCGGCCTACGACCGGTCCGAAGATCACGTCCGTTACTTTAACCGCGCCTATCTCCTCTCCACGGACGATCGTTCCGTTCTCTGGTACGACAAGGTCCATCTCGTCCCCTTCGGCGAGTACGTCCCGCTCAAGCGCTTTTTCCCGTTTATCAACCGCCTTGTCCCGGCGGCCGGGGACTTTGCTCCCGGACGCCGGATCGCCCCTCTTCAGGGCCCCGGATACGCCGCAGGCGTGCTGATCTGCTTCGAGGCCATTTTCCCCGATCTGGCTCGACACCAGGCGCGCCAAGGGGCACAGGTGCTTGTCAATCTGACGAACGATGCCTGGTTCGGCCGGACGAGCGCCCCCTTTCAGCACCTTTCCATGAGCGCTTTTCGATCCGTGGAAACGCGTCTTCCCATGATTCGAGCCGCCAACACGGGCATCAGCGCTTTTGTGGATGCGTGCGGGCGAATCACCCAACGAAGCGGCCTGTTCCACGAATCCGTTCTCATTGCACCGGTATCGCTCCCCTCGAACCGCCCCACTTTTTATACAAGGTACGGCGATCTGTTTGTTTTCTTGCTCTTGATTCCTATTTGTGGCAAACTAATAAGATTTATAATGATTCGACGCTTCAGGCGTCTGACACATCCTGCGTGAATCCAGAGATTCTCGCATGCCATTAGAGGAGGACACCATGGACACTGAACTCATGAGCCGCATCGCATCCATCGAGGAACAACTACAAGCCATTCGAGGTCATCTTTGACCTGGACACACAGGAAAAGGATCTTCAACAGCTCGAGGCCCTCATGGCCCGGGCGGATTTCTGGCAGAAGGACCAGGAAGAAATCTCCCAGTTGACCCAGCGCCGCGCCGTTCTCCGCGACAACATCGATCAGTGGAAGCAGTATCATCAGTCCGTTGAGGACGCCGGCCTCCTAGCAGAAATGGCGGAGGAGGAAGAGGACCAGAACACCCTGAATGAGGTGAAACGGGACATCACCCGCCTGGAAAAACAGGTCCAGCAGCTGGACCTTCAGACCCTGTTGAACGGTGCGGACGACCACCGAAATGCCATCCTGTCCATCAATGCGGGCGCCGGAGGGACCGAGGCCCAGGACTGGGCCGAGATGCTTCTTCGCCTCTACCTCCGCTGGTGCGAGTCCCGGGGATACGAGGTCAGTACCCTGGACCTTCAGCCGGGCGAGGAGGCGGGAATCAAAAGCGTCACCATCACGGTTCAAGGACCCTATGCATACGGATATCTCAGGAGCGAGCACGGGATCCATCGCATGGTCCGAATCTCCCCCTTTGACGCCACGGGCAGACGGCACACGAGTTTCGCCTCGGTCTCCGTAGTGCCGGAAATCGACACGGACATCAAGGTCGAGATCGAGGACAAGGACCTGCGCATCGACACCTACCGCGCGAGCGGTCCCGGTGGACAACATGTGAACAAGACGAGCTCAGCCATTCGGATCACCCACCTTCCCACGGGGATCGTCGTTCAGTGCCAGAACGAAAAATCCCAGCACCGGAACCGGGACATGGCAATGAAGGTCCTTCGGGCGAGGCTCTACGAACTCGAAAAACAGAAGCAGGAAGAAATGAAGCAGGAGATGCACGACACCCAGATGGATATTGGCTGGGGAAGTCAAATCCGATCCTACGTCTTCAATCCCTACCGCATCGTCAAGGACCATCGAACGAATGTGGACGTAGGCAATCTGGACCGCGTGATGGACGGGGATATCAATCCATTTATCGACGCTTACTTGAGAAGGAAGAGGTAGGGGGACTCACCCCGCCCGGGCGGCCAGATTGATGCTCTCGATGTAGGACTTCATTCCCGCCACGATGCCATTGGCCAGGTTTTCAAGGTACTGCCGGCTCAGGAGGCGCTTTCGTTCGGTGGGATTGGTAATGAACCCGGTTTCCACGAGGATGGCGGGCATCTCGGCCCCGATGAGCACGTAGAACGGCGCCTGCTTTACACCGAGGCTCTTGACACCCGAGTAGGACTTGCGAAGGCGGCCGACCATCCCCTTCTGGACCTCATGGGCGAGTTTGCTGGATTCGCTGATCTTGGTGTTCAGCATGAGATCGTTCAGGATGGTCTGGAGATCGCTGATGTTCTTCTCCGATGTGGAGTTCTCACGGGCCGCCACGAGCACGGCCCGTTCGTCCGTGGCCATGTTCAGGAAGTACGTTTCCAGGCCCTGAATGCCGCTCTGTCGATGGGCGTTGATGTGGAGGGAAACGAAGAGATCGCCCTTCTTCATGTTGGCGTAAGCGGTTCGGCGCTCCAAGGGAAGAAACACGTCGTCCATCCGTGTGAGCACCGCTTCGCACTCGAGGTCTTTCTCGATTTTCAGGGCGAGGATCTTGGCGAGCTTGAGCACGATTTCTTTCTCCTTGATCCCCCCTTTATGCACACATCCCGGATCCTTTCCTCCGTGCCCCGGATCGATTACGATGCGTTTCACACTCAGCCCAAGCTGACGGGCCAGGGAAACCTTCTCATCCGGCTCTTTGACTCTTCGAATGCCTTTCCTTGTTTTTTCTTTTAATTTTTCTATCTTTTTTCTTTCTTCTTCCTCGTTTTTATTCCCTCGCACATCCACCACGATTCGGAACGGGTCATGAAGAGGAAAAATCTTGTACCCTTCGATGCTGTCGATGTCCAGAACGACTCGAACCGTATCCGGCGCGTATTGACCCGCCCTTGCCCTTCGCAACAGCCCGTCTCTGATCGGAATGGAGCTTTCGATGTCCTTGGCATAAGCCCCCTTCAAATCCACGTAGAGGCGCCTCGGCTTGTTCAATTTCGTGTCCCGCTTGAGCAGATGCGATTCGTACTTGACGGATCGCTCCATGTCCACCACGACCCTCGTGTAACTGGGCGTGGACCAGTGCCGGATGTCCAGGACCCGTGCGAGGCCGGAGGCCTTTGTGGAGGAAGGGGCCTTGGCCGGGGAGTTCTCCTTGCTGATCACCGAGGCCAGCTTGTCCATCATGGAGCGCGCCCGGTCCCGCATATCCCCTTTGGGGAATTTGATGTCAACCTTGAGAAACTCCACATACGCCTGTGTCGGATTGCCCTTGTCTTCGTAGTAAATCTCTCCGATTCGATACTGGGCATCGTCCGCGAGGCGATGGTCGGGATAGGTCTCGGCCACACGCTTGAAACTTTCGATGGCCAGATCCAGGTCCCCCTCTCTTCCGGAGAACTGGTAAAGTCGGTCGTACATCCTCCCTGCAAAGTACAGGGCCCATGCCGCCTCCCCGCTTTTCGGATACTTGTCGGCAATTTTCTTGTACTGGTCGATGCACCGGTTCCAGTGGTGACGATATTTCATGCGCTGGCTGGAACGGTAAAGAGAATGGCGGCACGCATTGGCCTTTTCGAGCAGCCTGGCTTCGCTCGTGGATGCACGGCACAACCTGGGGCCGCCTCCCCCCATTCCGACGACCAGGCACATCGCAAAGAGCATGGCCGCGGCAAGGACTGTCCTTCCACGCATCATGGGTCTATGGCTTCCTCTTCAGAAAAAGGATGGAATCGCAAGAAAACCCGTGAAAAACGGATTTGCACCCTTCGATTTCAAAAGGGCACAACGTTTCCAACAGCGTTCGAGCAGGTTTTTGCGATCTCGCAACATTCATATGCGGCGACTTCTAAAGAAACACCATGAAGGCGTCTTCATTCTTTTGCCACAATCGTGTACTGAAAGTAAAGCATAGGTGTCGCAGGCTTTTGGGGACTCTATCAAGAGCTCAGTCAGGTTGATCCTCCCACGTGCTCCTTGAGGCGTTGGAGTTCGTTCATGGCATCAATGGGGGTCATCGTGTGAAGATCGAGGTCCCGAATCCAGCTCCGAAGCCTCTCGTCACGACCCGCGAACAGGTTGAGCTGGTTCGAGTCCCGGGTCCTTTCCTTGCGTCTGCTCCTCGCCATCCGGGGGCGCCCCGTTTCGTCGACATCCTTTCCCTCCAGGTTGTCCAGGATCTCCTGCGCCCGCTCGATGACTTCCTTCGGCAATCCTGCGATCCGCGCCACCTGGATTCCATAGCTTCGGTTCGTCCCACCGGGCACAAGCTTTCGAAGGAAAATAATCTGCTCGTTCCACTCCTTGACTGCGATGTTGTAGTTCTTGACCCGGGGCTTCGTGGTCAGCAGTTCGGTAATCTCGTGGTAGTGGGTAGCAAACAGGGTCCGCACCCCCCGGCCTTCAAGGTCGTGCAGGGCCTCGGCTACGGCCCATGCAATGCTCAACCCGTCATAGGTGCTCGTTCCTCGACCAATCTCATCGAGCACGACCAGACTCCTTGGGGTAGCGTGGCGAAGGATGTTGGCGGTCTCGTTCATCTCCACCATAAAGGTGCTTCTTCCTCTCGCCAGGTCGTCCGATGCCCCGATCCTCGTGAAAATCCGGTCCACCACACCGATCACGGCCCGTGAGGCAGGAACGAAACCGCCCATCTGCCCCATGAGCACGGTAAGCGCCGTCTGCCTCAAAACGGTGGATTTGCCCGCCATGTTGGGGCCGGTGATGATGAGAAACTGCTGCTCCCGATCGTCCAGTTGGATGTCGTTGGGAACGAAATCCTCTTCGCGAACGGTCTGCTCGATCACCGGGTGCCGGCCGTCCACAATGTCGATGACACCGCTGTCATTGATTTCGGGACGGACGTACCCGTTTCGCTCCGCTGCTTCGGCAAGCGCTGCGAGCACGTCCAGTTTACCGATCTGCTCCGCGCTCCTTCGAATGCGGGCGTGCTCATGCGCCACGGACTTTCGGATCTCCTCAAAGATCTTCAGCTCCAGTGCGATGCGCTTCTCCTCGGCCCCGAGAACCTTTTCCTCATAATGCTTCAGCTCCTCGGTGATGTATCGCTCGGCATTCACCAGGGTCTGCTTTCGGATGTAGTGATCCGGGACCTTCTCTGCATTCGCCTTGGATACCTCGATGTAGTAGCCGAAGACCTTGTTGTATCCCACCTTGAGATTTCCGATCCCGGTCCGCTCCTGCTCCCCGGCGGCCATCTCGGCAATCCATCCTTTTCCGTCGCGCGTCATCCGGATGAGCTCGTCCAGCTCCTCGTGAAAGCCCTCGCGAATGTACCCCCCCTCCCTCAGTGTGATCGGGGGTTCATCGCAAATCGCCTCTTCAATCCGATCCGCCACGTCCTCCAGGGGATCCATAGCAAGAGAGATCTCCGAAAGGAGTTCGCTGCTCGAATCCTCCAGGGCCTGCTTGAGCGCCGGGAGCCGCCGGATCGAGACCTTCAACGCCGAGAGGTCCCGCGCGTTGGCCCGACCCAGGGAGATGCGTCCATTCAGCCTCTCCAGGTCGTATATTCCCTTGAGCTCTTCGCGCACCTCTTCCCGCCGCAACCGGTCCTCCCGAAACGTGTGCACTGCAGCCAGCCTGCGACGAATCCGGTCAGAATCGAGCAGTGGATACCCGATCCAGCGCCTCAGGAGGCGGCTCCCCATGGGCGTGACCGTCCGATCGAGGACGTTCAGAAGCGACCCCTGGACCTCATCCCGCCGAAGAGTCCGAAAGAGCTCGAGGTTTCGGGTTGTGGTCTCGTCCAGGAACATGTAGTCTCCCAGGTGGTAGGTCGTCAGATCCTTGATATGGCCCGGGCTGGCCTTTTGGGTCTGCTGGAGGTACGAAACGATTGCACCCGCCGCAACGACTCCCTGTGTCATGCCCTCACATCCGAACCCGTCCAGAGTCCGAACACCGAGCTGCTCCCGGAGTCTTTCCGACGCACGCCGCCTTTCGAAGTCCGCCGGGCTCAAGCACTCGACCCGGTAGGCGCGAATGTCAGGGTCGCTGAGGGCCGGATCCGCTTCCGGCACCAGGAGTTCGGCCGGGTCGATGCGATCGAGCTCTCCGAAAAGCGTGTCCCGGTCGTCCAGCTGCGTGACCCGGAACTCTCCCGTGGACAGGTCCACGTGGGCCAGCCCCCATGTCCCGGCATCCGACGCCACAGCCGCCAGGAACACGTTGCGCGCCTCGATTCGTTCGCCTTCCTCGAGCACGGAGCCCGGGGTAACCACCCGAATCACCTCACGGCGCACGATGTCCTTGGTCGCATTCGGATCCTCGACCTGTTCGCAGATGGCGACTTTTCGCCCCTGCCCAACGAGTTTGGCCACATAGGATTGAGCGGAATGGAAAGGGACTCCGCACATGGGAACCTTGCGCCCATTGTGCGTTCCGCGGGAGGTCAACGTGATGCCGAGAAGGCGCGAGGCTTCCTCGGCATCCTCGAAAAACATCTCATAAAAATCGCCCATGCGGAAAAAGAGAAAGGCGTCCGGGTGTTGCCCTTTGATGCCGAGATACTGCCGCAGCATGGGTGTGGCCTGACTCATACGGTTTCCCCGTCGCGGCCATTCGACAGCGCGGGGACGCCCTCAAGAGCCGGTTCCCCACCCCCCGGCGATTCTTTCGACTCCATGCGATGGATGGTGTCCCAACGCCGGCATTGCGGGCACTGCCACTGAAGGTCCCCGGGGCGATACCCGCAGTACGTACACTGGAACTCCAGCGTGGACACACCCAAGTGATCCAGGAGATTTCGATAGGCCTTCAGGGCGTCTTCGACCCTCTCCTGCTCCAGCAGGATCCGGCCCAGGAGATTCCGCGCCTCGAGAAACAGGGGATCCAGGGTCAAGGCCTGCTCCAGCTCGCCCACGGCACCTTCAGGATCTCCCCGCTTGTAAAGGTACCGCGCCAGGGCCAGGCGAGTGAATGCGTCATCGTTCGTTTCTGCACACTCTTTTAAAAAATCCTCCACAGGCTTGAGGTTCCGTATTCGGGAGTACACCCCTTCCAGTCTTCCGTAGGCGAGGAAGGTGAATGCGGGAGCCGTGGGCACGATCTTCTTCCACGTGGCAATGGCTTTTTTCATGTCATCCCGTTTCTGGTACACATCCCCAAGATGGAGGTACGCGTCGACGCAGGATGCATCAATGGAAATGGCCTTTTTGTAGCAGCTCACGGCCTTGGCCATGTCCCCCTGATCAAACCATGCCTTTCCCTCCTCCGTCTTGTGGTGTGCCAGGATGTGTGCGTGATCCCCCTTTGCAAGCTTTGCGATGCGCTGCCTCGTTTGAAACGCGTTTGCCCAGTCCTTCAGATCCTCGTAGAGTTTTTCGACCTCCTCGAGGGCAGGCAGATTGGAGGGCGTCTTTTGAAGCACCTGAGAAAAGCTCTCCAGAGCGCGGTCCAGAAATCCCCCCTTTCGGTAATCCAGCGCCAGATCGAAAAGGGCCTGCGTCTTCTGCCCCTCCTCGATCTGGGGACGGAGGATGATGTTCCGCCGAATGCGTATGGCTCGATCGATATCTCCCTTGGAGCGGTAAAGGTTTCCCAGGGCCACGTAGGTCTCGATGGTCTCGGAGTTCACCTGAACCGCTTTGGTGAGCTGCTCGATGGCCTGGTCGCGATCGTTGGAGAGGATGTGCTGAACCCCCTTGAAGAAGGCCCGATCACCTTCTCTGGCAAGGGAGGTCGTCCGCTTGGCTTTTCTGCGTACAAGGAGGACACCGATCAGCAGGCCGACAGCAAAGGCAAGCACAAGCGCGAAAAGCAGCACCTGATTGGTAGGGGCCAGGATCCATTGCCAAATCTCATGCCACATCAAGAGATTCCCCGTACACCTTTACGTGACGCCGTTCGTGTCGTTCGCCTGCGTCGGTGTGACGTCATCCGTCGTGATGGGCAGATTCCTAAGAGAGTTCAGTTCGGCGTCCTTTTCGCTCGAACGCTTTCGGAGGACTCGAATCTCTTTCTTGAGCCGGAAGCGCTCAAACATGCCGAAAAGTCCCGTGATCAGCACGCCGAAAAGAAAGGCAATGGTCACGATATAGTAGACCGAGATGCTGGACGTCTGCCACTGGAGATAGGGGAAATGGATTCGAAACCGAACCTCTGTGGAAAACGGCTCATGGTTCTGGACCACAATGATCACAATCACCAGCATGATCACGATGGCGAGGATGAACTTGACATGTTTCATCGCTGACCTCCCAGCCTTTGCAAGGTTTACAGCCTGTCGAAGAAAGGGCGCAGTTGGGCATATGTCTCTCGAATATGCTGAGGGATCACCCTGACATCTCCGAAAACCGCCATGAAATTCGTGTCCCCGTTCCATCGCGGCACAACATGGAAATGCAGATGGTCCTCCATCCCTGCACCGGCGACCTGACCCAGGTTCAGTCCCACGTTGAAGCCGTCGGGGTTCATGTGGACCTTCAAGATACGGACGCAGTCCCGCACCCTGTTCATGGCCGTCAGCATCTCCTCGTCCGTAAGTTCCTCGATCCCTCCCACATGGCGAACCGGCGCCACGAGCAAGTGCCCGTTGATATACGGGTACTTGTTCATGATGACCAGGGTCTTCGATCCCACGTACAAAATCAGACGCTCCTCATCCCGACTCCGGTCCTCGCCGGGACACAGGATGCATTCGTCCCCCTTGTTGTCGGAAAGGATATACTCCATTCTCCATGGAGCCCACAGTACCTTCACGAGTTTCCGCCTTTGCCCTCTTGGAAGATGTTGTACATAGACCTAGGGATCAGAGGTCCTCTACCACCACGATTCGCCCCCGCAAGGTGTCCCCCAGTTCCAGAATGCCGATGGTATGCTCTCCATTCCGGCTGAATCCCGTCGCAGTGCCCGGATTAAAGCACAGAATTCCATTCCGTATATGGTTGACGGGTCGATGGGAGTGTCCGTAGACAATGACGTCCACGTCCGGGAATTGCTGGATCACGCGTTCTTCAAGACCCGATGGGCTTCCCCCTCCGTGTGTAAGCCCGATTCGACGGCCTGCCAGTTCGATGATCCGGACAGGCGGGAGAAGATCCCGGACGCCTGGAGGGTCCATGTTCCCGTGCACGCCGTAAAACGCCTCATGATCCAGGAACTTGACGACCTCCACGGACACCACATCTCCGGCGTGGAAAACAGCATCCACATCGCTCAGATATTCCTTGTGGATCCGGCGAAGCAAAGGTGTAACGCTATGCAGGTGAGTATCCGATAAGACGCCGATTCTCATGCCTGGTCCGTGGGTCGTAGTCTCCCCTTGATAAGGCTTTTATCACACATCCCGCCTCCCGCCCCTAAACGGGAACGCGAGGAGATTCAGCATGAAGCGTTTCAGAGGGAGTATAGCAACACCCTGAAAAAAGACAACCCCCTATGCTCCATTTGAATCTCCCCACAGTCCCGCCGCAGGCGGGATGCGGAATCCCAACTGACAAGGCATCCTGTCCCCTGAGTATCCCTCGCGGCCTCTCCTTTCCGACTTTGCCGCGTGAGGGATCCATGAGCCAAGCATTATAAAAGCCGGCGGAGACGGGCTTTCCCGCTATTCTCCACAGTTGATCCGGCTCCTGGAGTCTGGTATTGTAGGTCCGCTCTGCCGGGCCTCTGTGCCCCGATCGGACAGTCCGGCAATATTCGAGCACTTTGTTCGCCCCATTGTCCCTGATGCCCTTTCTCCGTTTCACCGATCGGGAAGGGAGGTGAAATACATGCCGATCTATGAATTCTACTGCAAATCGTGCCACATGATCTTCAACTTCTTCTCCAGCTCCGTAAACACGGACAAACGCCCCCGCTGCCCTCGCTGCCATGAAACGGTTCTGGAACGCCGTATGTCCGTGTTCGCCACTCTGCGGCGTCAGGAAGAGGACAGCGAGGACATGCCCTTTCCCGATATGGACGAGTCCAAGATGGAGCAGGCCATGAACGTCCTGGCAAGGGAAGCGGAACACATGGATGAGGACGACCCCCGCCAGGCCGCTCAGCTTATGCGAAAACTCACGGACATGACCGGCATGGAACTCGGACCGGGCTTCCAGGAAGCCCTGAGCCGCATGGAGGCGGGGGAAGACCCCGAGCAGGTAGAGGCCGAACTCGGCGATGTCCTGGAAGAGGAGAACCCCTTTGAAATGAAAAAAGGGGGGAAAGCCGTGCTGCAGCGGATGCTTCCCCCCAAAAGGGATGAAACCCTGTACGACCTTTAAAGTTCGGTGCGTTGGGGAAAACCGGGCGCTCCAGCGTAAAGCCAAGGGCAAAGGAGGAAGGCCGTCTGCTTTACAGTGCCACCAGCTCCACGTCCCCCCAGGCGGAAAGGGCCTTACCCACGATCAGGACCGCTCCGGATATTCCTTCAATTCCCGCAATCCACCTTGCTGCGTCTTCCAGATCCCTTTGGGAACGAATCCGATTTCCCAGGGCCGTAGCCGCGCTGTCGGCCAGGGCGGTGTCCCGGGAGAGTACGCACACGGCATCCGCTTTTCCCATGCTCATAGAATGCCCTACCGTCCCCGAGGAGGTACACACGCCTATCGGCATGGCCTCCGCAGGGACGCCAAGACCGATGCGATCGCTCATGCGGGACGGGCCGGCAAACACGTCCACCGTGACCGACCGTTGTAGATGCAGGAACACATCCCCCCCGTTTTCCACCACCACCCGGTCGGTCCACTGAAGAAGCCCCCGACCAACGTACTCTGCAATGGCGCCTGCAACCGACGCCATCGGTCCCACCCCGACCCGGCGCGAGGCACGAAGCATGCCCTGCACAACAGGGGGCGCCAGGACATCCTCCGGGTACGGCGTGAGCGCGTTCAGAAAATCGGGGTGTTCATTGATGTAACTCTCCACCTGATGCCTCGCCTCGAACACCAAATCCCGGGCCTCTCCCTCCAGGTTCGCGGCGGCACCGATCCACAGATCGGTTTCCCGAACCTTCACCTCGAAGGGGACGAGGTCCACGGCATCCACTCTTCGGCGGTAGGTCCGCGTCGTGTACGGATCCATTTTCCTCCCCCTCAAAGGTCATGCCTTCCGGCGAATCGATCCGGGATGTGCGTCTGTCTCCCGAATCCGCTTGACATCCTCCGCATTCCAGGATGTTTTTGCACAGGCTTCAGACCTTGATACCCTTTGCCGGCGATAGGAACAAGGGGAAACCTGAACCAGCGAAAATCGCTTTTTCGACAGGAGGGGGCCCATGGCCCGCAAAAACAACGACACCGCCGAGGTGGTCGTCATTGGAGGCGGCGCATCCGGTCTTATGGCGGCCGGGGAAGCAGCCTCATGCGGTGCCGAATCCCTGCTCCTGGAAAAAATGCCCCGCCCCGGGCTCAAGCTCCGCATTACGGGGAAAGGCCGCTGCAACCTCACCAACCGGGCCGAAATCAGTGAGTTTCTCCCGCATTTCGGGGATGCGGGCCCCTTTCTTCGCCAGGCATTCCACCGTTTTTTTGTCCAGGACCTGATCGGGTTTTTCGAGGAACGGGGCCTGAGCACGGTGACGGAACGCGGATGCCGTGTGTTCCCGGCCTCGGGCCGTGCCCAGGACGTGGTGGAGGCTATTTTGGGATGGGCCCGAGACCAGGCCGTGCCTGTCCGAACCCGCTCGCCGGTCACGAATCTCCTGGTGGAAGGCGATTGCATCCGCGGCGTGAGGATGGCCCTGCCCTCATCCTCGGATCCCTCGCTTGCCGAGGAGCATGTCGTTCGATCCAAAGCCGTGATCCTCGCCACGGGCGGGGCCTCCTACACCGCCACAGGCTCCACGGGCGACGGATACCGCCTGGCACGCGATGCGGGCCACCGTATCGTCCAGGTCCGGCCTGCCCTTGTTCCCCTGGAAACCGATCTGGAAACGACCCACGGCCTCGCGGGCCTGACCCTTCGAAACGTAACGGTACGCGCGCTCGCAAATGGATCCAGGATTCAGGAGGCCTTTGGAGAAATGACCTTCACCTCCTTCGGCGTCTCCGGACCCGTGGTCCTGACCTTGAGCCGCCGTGTGGTGGATGCGCTCCGAAACGGGCGCCGGGTGGAACTCTCCATCGATCTCAAGCCGGCCCTGGATCCGCCCAAGCTGGACGCCCGCCTGATTCGCGACCTGGATGCCGGAGGGAAAAAGCAGGTGCGAACACTTCTGAAAGGACTTTTACCGAAGGCCCTCACGCCGGTGTGCTTGAAGGCGACCGGGTTGCCCGGGGACCGACCGGGACACCAGGTCACCGCCGAGGATCGAAAACGTTTACGGACCTGGCTCAAGGACTTTCGATTGCGGGTGACCGCGCACCGCCCTTTCGAGGAAGCGATCATCACGGCCGGAGGAGTGGACCGCTCTGAGATCGATCCTCGTACCATGGGCTCGAGAATCCTTCAGGGTCTCTACTTCTGCGGTGAGGTGATCGACATGGACGCGGATACGGGCGGGTACAACCTCCAGGCCGCCTTTTCCACCGGCTGGCTGGCAGGGCGCTCGGCCGCGGAAAAGATCAGAAGAAAGGATTAAGGATTCAGGATTAAGGATTAAGGGGAAAGGATCAAGGGGCAAGGGGCAAGGACAGGTCCGAAAGACAACTTCGTTTCTGGCCAAAACACCAAGCGCAAAGGAGATCTTGAAAATGCCCTTCTTATCTTGGCGGCTTGGCGAGAGAAATGGGTTGTTGGTATAATTAAATTTTGTGGAAAGGAGATGGAGAATGACGCACTGGACGGACGACAACCCCTGGATCTGGGTCCTGGTTCAGGATCCGGAAGGCAACGAGCAGTTCCTGGGGCAGTACGACGAAGAGAAAGGCATTTCGTTCATTCCCCTGTTCCAGGATAAGGAGGCCGCCCAGGAAGCGCTCCCCGGCCTGGCGCGGGACGAAAGCCTGAAGTACCAGGCCCAGGCCATCCGGTACCGGTACCTGGCCTCCCACGCCGCTGAAAACGGCTTTCAGCTTTTCCTGCTGGATCGGAGCGGGCGCATCCTGGAGACGATTGCTCCGTAAGGCCGTTTTACTCCCACTCGATGGTCCCGGGCGGTTTGGAAGAGATGTCATACACCACCCGGTTGACCCCGCGCACCCGATTGATGATCCGATTGGAGATTCGCGCCAGCACCTCGTAGGGAATACGGGACCAGTCCGCGGTCATGGCGTCCTGGCTGTCCACGGATCGAACTGCGATGACATGCTCGTAGGTTCTTTCGTCTCCCATGACCCCTACTGTCTTTATGGGCAGGAGGACGGCAAAGGCCTGCCATACCTTCTCATACAGCCCGGCGTTTCGAATCTCCTCCAGGACGATGGTATCCGCATGCCGCAGGATGCGCAGCCGCTCCGGCGTCACGTCCCCCAGGATGCGCACGGCCAGGCCCGGCCCCGGAAACGGATGGCGCATGACCAATTCCCGGGACACCCCCAGCTCCACGCCCACTTGACGTCCCTCGTCCTTGAACAGCTCCCGGAGCGGTTCGATCAGCTCCAGGTTCATGACCTCGGGAAGCCCCCCTACGTTGTGGTGGCTCTTGATGGTGGCCGAGGGGCCCTTGAAAGAGACGCTCTCGATCACGTCCGGGTAAAGGGTCCCCTGTGCCAGATACCTTACATCTCCGAGCTCACGCGCCTTGGCCTCGAACACGGCGATGAACTCGCGCCCGATGATTTTCCGTTTCTTTTCCGGGTCCGTGACGCCTCGAAGCCGTTCCAGGAAATGATCGGCCGCGTCCACGCGGTGAAAGTCCGTGTGGTAGGTCTCCTGAAAGAGCTCGACCACCTCCTCGGCCTCGCCCTCCCTCAGGAGCCCGTTGTCCACGAAGATGCAGGAAAGGTTCTTCCCTATGGCTTGATGGAGAAGGGCAGCCGTGACCGTGGAATCCACTCCGCCCGACAGTCCGCAGATCACCCGGTCTTTGCCGATTTTTTCCCTGAGACCTTTTACGGTGTTCCGAACGAAAGAAGCCATGGTCCAGGATGGCTCGCACGAGCAGATCCGAAACAGGAAGTTTTTCAGGATGCGCACGCCGTTGGGTGTGTGGACAACCTCTGGATGGAACTGGACGCCGAAAAACCGGCGCTCGCGGTCCGCCATGGCCGCCACCGGGCTGTTCTTGCTGCTTGCGAGGATGGCAAAATCCGCGGGCATGGTCTCGATGCGGTCGCCGTGGCTCATCCAGACGATTTCCACGCTCCCCGGGTGGAACCCGTGGAACAGGTCGGCGTCGTCTTCCACCGTAATCTCGGCGTTTCCGTACTCGCGGTCCGCAGCCCCGGCCACGCGCCCGGACAGCGTGTGCGTGAGATACTGCATGCCGTAACAGATTCCCAGCACCGGGACCCCCAGTTCCAGAATCCCGGGATCGGCCATGGGCGCCCCCTCGTCGTAAATGCTGGAGGGACCTCCTGAAAGGATCACTCCGCTGGGTGCAAAGGCCTGAACCTCCTCCAGGTCCATGTTGAACGGGTGAATCTCGCAGTACACCTGGGCCTCCCGCACGCGTCTCGCGATCAGCTGGGTGTACTGGGAGCCGAAATCCAGGATCAGGATTCGGTGTTCATAGAGCGGGTTCGACATGGTGGTCTCTCCGCATGCCCTCTTGATCCGGCAGGCCGGGCCGAACGAGAGAGTGCCCCTGCGCCCTTACTCCACGCTGTAGTTGGGGGCTTCCTTGATAATGATCACGTCGTGGACATGGCCCTCCTTGAGACCCGCCGGGGTCACCTGGATGAACCGCGGTTTCCGCCTCAGCTCGGAGAGAGTGGCGCATCCCAGGTAACCCATGCCTGCACGCAGTCCACCCACGAGCTGATAGATGGTATCGGCCAGGGGGCCTCGATAGGGAACCCGCCCCACGATACCCTCCGGGACGAGCTTCTTGTCCGCTTCCACCTCTCCCTGGAAGTAGCGGTCCCTGCTGCCTTCCCTCATGGCCTCGATGGACCCCATCCCCCGATACACCTTGTACGTCCTCCCCTGAAACAGGATCGTCTCGCCGGGGCTCTCCTCGGTCCCGGCAAACAGGCTCCCGATCATCACGGACTCGGCACCCGCTGCCAGCGCCTTGGCGATCTCGCCGGAGAACTTGATGCCGCCGTCCGCTACCACCGGGATGTCGGCTTTTCCAGCTTCTTCAGAGCAGTCCATCACGGCGGTGAGCTGTGGTACGCCGACCCCGGCCACGACTCTCGTGGTGCAGATGGAACCCGGCCCCACGCCCACCTTCACGCCGTCTGCCCCTGCCTCGATCAGGGCGCGCGTCCCCTCGGCCGTGGCCACATTTCCCGCCACGAGCTCGAGGTCGGGAAAGCTCGCCTTGAGCTCCCGAACCGTCTCGAGGACACCGACGGAATAGCCATGGGCCGAATCGACCACCACCACATCCACATTGGCCCGCACCAGTCGCTCCACGCGCTCGAGCGTTTCCGCGCCCACGCCCACAGCCGCTCCCACGCGAAGCCTTCCGAGATCGTCCTTGCACGAATCGGGATACTTGCGGATCTTCTCGATGTCCTTGATCGTAATGAGCCCCTTCAGCTTTCCCTCCTCGTCCACCACGAGAAGCTTCTCGATCCTACGCTCGTGCAGTGTGGCTTTAGATTCCTCCAGCGTGATCCCCATGGGCACCGTGGCCAGGTTTTCCTTGGTCATGACGGACTCTACGGTCTCTTCCAGGTTCGTCTCAAAGCGCAGATCCCGGTTCGTGATGATCCCCACCAGGTTCCCCGCCTTGACCACGGGCACACCCGAGATGCGATACTTGCTCATGATATCCAGCACCTCGGATATCTTGCGATCCGGTTCGATCGTAATGGGATCCACGATCATGCCGCTCTCGGACTTCTTCACCTTTTCCACTTCCAGGGCCTGACGCTCGATGCTCATGTTCTTGTGAATGAAACCGATGCCGCCCTGCCTCGCGATGGTGATGGCGGTCTCCGATTCCGTCACCGTGTCCATGGCCGCGCTGACGATGGGGATGTTCAAGAGCACGTTCCGGGTAAGCCGTGTCCGCACATCCGTTTGGCTCGGCAGAACATCGGATCGGTCCGGTACCAGAATCAGGTCGTCGAACGTGTAGCCCGTTCGAATCCTGCTCTCATCCATGACAATCTTCCTCCAAGTAGGCGATAAGGAGACCTTCGAGGATGTCCGAAAGGGAGACGGTCAACTCGAGGATCTCAAAATGATGCATGATGCGTAACACCGCGAGCGCACCGGCAGGGATTACATCCACCCGACCCGGGTCCAATCCCGGAAGTTCCCTTCTCCTTAAGACGGGCAACTGAATGATGCGGTCGAAAAGCGACCCCAGCACCTCCCTGCTCACAGGGAGTCCGTTCATCCGTTCCGGTCCAATGGACTCCGTCCCGATCCCGTGGGCCATGGCCGCCAGCGTGGCGGCGGTGCCGCCCGTGCCGATGAGCTGCGGTGCGGCGAAGAAGACGTCCCGCCGGGGAAGCTCCTCCATAAGCACCGTATCGATACGTGCGGCAAGCGCTTGCAGTTCTTCCTTTTGGGGCGGGTCGTTCCTGAGAAACGCCTCTTTCAGGAGAAGCGCTCCCAAGGGCAGGGATCGGATGGCCACACCCTGCTTCCCGCAATTCGTCCGGTACACGAACTCCGTACTTCCGCCGCCGAGATCAAAGAGGACAAAGGCCCCTTCCGGCTTCCCCAGCGAGGCGAACACGCCTTTTTGGGTGAAAACGGCCTCCTCCTCCCCGGTAATAGCTCGAGCCTGCACGCCGGCCTCCTGTGCAATACGGCGGAGAAAGAGGTCTCGATTCGCCGCCGTTCGAACCACGCCCGTACAGACGGCCTGAACAATCTCCCCTTCGAGCCGGCGGACAACTTGACTGAACTGCCCTACCGCCTCGAGCGCCCGTGCCATGGCCTCCTCGCAAAGGGCCCCCACGTCCTCACCGTCGATCCCTTGAGCAAGCCGGATGACCGTCCGTTTGCGCACCAGGGGTTCGAACTCCGAACCGTTTCCCGTGGGCCGTGCCACCAGCAGTCTCGCGGTGTGGGTTCCCAGATCTATGGATGCAATCGGCCCCATTCGTTCCGCCCCCTCCTCACCGGGGCGCCCGAGCGATAAAGCCCCTTTCCCTCGTGATTCTGGCGAGTTTGGCGAACATAGCAGAGCCCTTTTGGATTTTCAAGCGGGAATGCCGGGATGCCTGTCAGCACAGGCTCTTCCTGAAACATGTGCCGTCACGGTCCTCTGAAGGATTCTCAGAGAACCGGAGCCGGGACCGATGCGCGATACAGCGTCGCCTCCCCCTGCATACGATAGGCCTCTACCGCCGCGGAAACGAGCAACGCGTTTCCTCTGGATACGACGATTTCGCGGCCGGTTTCCAGATCCGTCACCCCACACGCCCCTTTCAGACAGAAGAGAATCTCCACGCTTCCGCTCCCCTGGTGCACCCTGTCGCGCTTCATGGAAACCGGAATCCTTGTGAGGAGAAACTCCCTGGCCGGGCACGCGTACACCCTTCCTCCCGAAGATTGCTCCTCCGGCCGCAGGAGATCAACGGGGCCGGGCTGAAACCTCACATTGCGCAGGAGTTCCGCTTGATTGACATGCTTGGGCGTAAGCCCGCCCCGGATGACGTTGTCCGAGTTCGCCATGATTTCCAGGGCCACCCCCTGGAGATACGCGTGAACCTCGCCCGCGCCGACATAGATGGCCTCTCCCGGGCTCAGAGTCACCAGATTCATCAGGACCGGGGAAAGAATGCCGATGTCCCCGGGGTAGGTTTCTCCGAGACGCGCCATCCATGAGAAGACCTCGTCCTCACCTGCGTGTTGGATCGCACAGCGAACGGC
>JASFQI010000041.1:0-21604 GCA_050115555.1 Desulfobacteraceae bacterium | reverse complement strand
CTCTCCGCAGGGGCCTCGATCCTGGCCGTGTTTGCCGAGGAAGCCGTAGGCGCACTTCCGCCCATGGACGCCTACCCTCTGATCTCCCGGATCACAAATGCCCTGGTCTCCTATGCAGCCTATCTCGGGCAGGCGATCGTACCCGTAGGGCTGGCCCCGTTCTACCCCTTTCCTCCCACTGCTTCGTTTTTAAAGGCGGCGGGCGCCGCCTTGCTCCTCGGGCTCATCAGTGCGGGGACCTGGCGGCTTCGGCACGGAAAACCCTACCTGATCGGAGGCTGGCTCTGGTTCCTGATCACGCTCCTGCCCGTGATCGGGCTCATAAAGATCGGGGGTTTTGCCCGAGCCGATCGCTACGCCTACCTCCCGATGATCGGCCTCTGGATGGCCGGCGTGTGGCTCGCCTCGGAGAGGCTCGGGCGTTTCCCGTGGCAATGGGTATCGAGTGCCGGCCTTTCAGGCGTGGTGATCCTGGGACTGGGGATGCTCTCGTTCCGCCAGGTCGGATATTGGAAGGACTCTGAGACGCTCTTTGGTCACACCCTTCGTGTGACCGAGGGCAACTACCTGGCCCACAACAACCTGGGCCTAGCCCTGGACGACCGAGGGAGGCATCTTGAAGCGGTGCATCACTTTCGCGAGGTCCTTGCGATCTCACCGGATCTGCATATCGCCCGCAGAAACCTCGGGGCTTCCCTGGCCAAGCTTGGTCGCTTTCAGGAGGCGGAGGCGCAGTTCCGCCGGGTGCTTCAGCATCCGGAATACAGGAGAAACGACGCAGAGACGTGGAGCAACCTGGGTCTGGTCCTGGCCCTCTCCGGGAAGCCGGAGCAGGGGGCGGTCTGTCTTCGGCGAGCCCTGGCCATTCGACCGTACTATGCGCCCGGTCATTACAACCTGGGCCTGGTCCGTTCCCGGCAGGGGCGGCTTTGCGATGCAGTCCGGGAGTACAGGCTCGCGCTTCGGGCCCAGCCTGAATATGCCCGCGCCCACAACAACCTCGGAGCGACCCTGCTTCGCCTGGGAAGGCTCGCGGAAGCCGAGCATCACCTGCGGGAGTGCCTGAAGCTGGACCCGGCCTGTGCGGAGGCCCGAAAAAACCTGTTACGCCTTTACAAAATCCGACGAGCGCGCCCCCAGGCCCCTGAAAATTCTCCACTCCCCGGTGAGGCCCTGCGCTGAAAAAAAGAGGGCCCCCTTGGTGAAGGAGCCCTCCAATCCGATCCGTGCTTCGTCTTTGGTTTAATTCTGCCTCTTTCCTCCAAACACCCCGGCGGCGCCGGTGTGATAAGTGCCCGTACCCTCCATGGCCCAGGCGCCCCCGATTTCATCGACGTTCGGCCCGAATAAACGACCGTAGGCGCCATAATGACTGGGATTGATCGTATCGATCCCGTTGTACATTTCCCATGTCCCGCCGGAAACGCCAAACGTTCCGTCTGCCGCAATGTCACCGGACCCTCCGTTGACGGTGGCGTATCGCCCGCCTGCGCCCTTGACGTTCAGATGGAAATTCTCGATCCGGGCGGAGTCGAAGTTGGCCGTGGAGCTGAATCCCCCGTCCAGCTGCGTGGTAGTGCCGTCATAGTACATGGTTCCATAGGCTTCGCCGCTGTATGCGATGCTGCCCTTCTGCTGGGCAATCACATCGACAGGGGAGGCCCAGCCCTCCAGCCACCAGGAGTAGTCCACGAACGAATACGGCCCGGAGCCTGTAAAGCTGTTTCCGCCGGTGTGCTGCCAGTACCCGTACGCGAGGTAGTTGTATCCCGAGCTCACCTGGGTGGCCGTGAGCTCCACATTGATGGTGTGCTCACTGGCGCCGTCGTTCGTGGTGACGAACGAGTAGGGCCCGTCCCAGATGAGGTAGTCGCTGTCCGGGAGGGAGTCCGCCCGGTGCGGGGCACCCTCGCCGAACACATTGGCCATCATGACGAGAAAGACGTCCTCCAGCTCACTCATTCCGGTGTCCTGGAGCAGGGCCGCGAAGTAGCCGTACTTTGTGAGCACGACCGTCTGCCCTTCCTCGCCATGAGCCCCTTCGCCTCCCTGCGTCTGGACAATCGTGGTCAAAGCATTGACCATGTCCCCGTTATCGGTTCCTCCACCGCCCGTGTCGTCACCGCCTCCCTCATCACCGTCCCCGCCGCTCCCTCCGGTCGCTCCCTCGATGCCTCCCAGGACGGATGGATCGTAGCCCACGGTACCGGTGTAGGAATTGTAGTACTGCCCGGGGCCCAGGGCGGTGCCGTTCACGCCTACCGACCCATCCCCGCACGCAACCACGGTGACCGATTTGCCGCCGCCCCCGGTCTGGGCCAGCAAGGGCCCCATGCCGCGACCGCTGTCCGCCACCTGGACCGCGCGGCTCTGCGCCGCCTTGTCCTCGATCCGGTACACGTGCGCGCCGAACTTGGTCCCGCGCACACCCATGACGGCCGTGGGCGTGTTGACCTGGAAGTTCTTCTTCTTGGTTCGAAAGAGGCGCATGGCATAGAACATGGCCTTGCCCTTCAACATGCTGAAGAAGGAGGTCTTCTCGGCCTTTTCCTCATCCGAACGGTACTCGTCCACGCTGAACCGGGTCTCCGGGGCCAGGCTCACCACGTCCTCGTTGGTGAAATGCAGACGGCACCGGGAATCGGGCAGGGTGTAAAATTCGTCATTTTCGTGAATCGGATCGCCCTCGGTTCCCAGGAACGCCTCCCGCGTGGATCGATGGAGCACGACCACAAACCCTTCCAGGGAATGGATGACGCCGGCCTGTTTGAATGAACTCGGGGCGTACTGCTCTTGAATCTGAAGGTCCCGCATGTCTTCAGGGAGTGCATCCGGTGTGAGCGCGGCCACGCGCTCTGCCGCGACCGATTCCCGAAGGAGAGGGAGGAAGCAAAGGGAAGCCAGCAGGATCACGAGGAAAAAACATACGGAATTCCGTTTCATGGAAGATCCCTCCGTGATGGAACCGAAGTACGGTAACAAAAATGAGAAATAACACATGTTTTATGTTTCTTTTCTGCAAAGATCAAGGGATATTCCAGGGACTCGCTTCGAAGGGCACCTTTCTCGTTTGAAACGCGATCCGTAATCCGTAAACCCTCATCCTCCGCAATTTGCACCTCTTCCCGCCCCTTGCGGGCGGGGGAGGGAACGCTGACGAACGTACGTCTTCTGTTACTGCTGCTGACCCCCGAAGACCCCGTAGGCCCCTTCATCGGTGCTGTCGTTGTACCCGGCAAACGCACCGCCCTGCTCCGCGGCATTGTGGCCATAGTGGGCGCCGTGTATATGCCAGTAACTCACGCTGCTGCCGTTGATTTCAAAGGTCCCGTCCAGCGGGTCGGTGGGGAAGTTCGTCGGGTCGCTTCCGAACTGGCCCAGGGTATCGATTTCCGCTATCCCGGCCTGCGTGAAGTTCACGGTGTTTCCACCGCCCGAGGCCTCCAGCACAAAGTTCTCCACGTAGGAGGAGCCGAAGTGGACATCGCAGCTGTACGTCCCGCTGATGTCCACGGTCCCCGAAAGATTGTAGTAGGTCCCGTCCACGTCACCCGAGTAGCTGTAGTTGCCGCTCATGGCCGCAAGCTCCGTGGGGGACGTGGGATATCCCTCCAGCCACCAGGCCTTTTGGACAAACTGCAGGTTTTCTCCGCCCGCAAAGAAGACCTCCGTGCTCACGAGATCGTACCCCCACTGCAGGTAGTTCAAGAGCCCGACAACCGGGCCCTCATCCACCCGAATGGGTCCCGAGCTCGGCGCCATCGCCAAGCTGACCTCGGCCCATGTGGGGTCGTCCCCGTTTGCCTCCACCTGGTGATTGGTGGACTCGGCCCCGTATCCCATGGCCGCATGCGTAGGATCGAGCTGCTGGAGGGTGAAGCTCGAGATCGCGTCTTTAATCGACCAGTCCTGACGGAGCAGGAGTGCGGAGAAGTACCCGTAAAGCGGATAGCTGTCCGTCCCCACGAGGTAGGGGCAAATCTCCCCATGGGACGTCTCCCCGGTCTGCTGCAGGGCGATGTCCGTCAGGGTTCCAGCCAGAAGTGTGGTGTCCGGCAGGCCCGTGTCATCCCCCACCGGGCCCTCACCCTCTACGGCACCGTCCGTGGGCTCCCTGGGCTCTCCTTCGTCCTCCTCCCGGACCATAGACGCGTTGGCGATCCCGTTCAGGATTCTGTTTTGTCGATCGTAGCCCTTCATTTGAGTGGCGGTGTTGAAATGCTCATTAGGGCTCACGCGGGTCAACACCTTGCCGGTGACCGGATCCGTGAGGTCCAGTTCGCCGTCCCCGCAGGCCGCGACCGTCCCGCTCCGCCGGCCCTGGGCTCCGGCCTGCGCCAGGTAGGCCTCGAACCCTCGCCCGCTGTCAGCCACCTGAATCCCGTCGCTCCGGGCTTTCCGCCCCTCGTCCTGCCAGAAAACGTCCAGGCCGAACTTGGTGCCTCGAACGCCCACAACGGCCGTCGGGGTCTTGACCTTGAACCGGGTGTCCTTGTACCGGAAGAGTCGCAGGGCATAGAACATGGCCTTGCCCTTGACCATGCTGAAGAAGGATTCCTTCTTTCGGTCCGCCCGTCGGTCTTCGAAGCTCTCAACGGCAAAACGCGTATCCGGGGCCATGTTCACCACATCGTCCGTGTAAAAACGGATGCGGCACCGGGAATCCTCCAGGGTGTTCAACTCGTCGTTCTCGTAGATCTTGTCGCCCGGTTTTCCGAAGTAGGCCGCGCCGGAGGCCCGGTGAACCACCACGACATGCCCGTTCTGCGCGTGGAGCACCCCTGCCTCCCGAGAAACCGAGGGCACAAAGTAGTCCTTGACGTCCAGTTTCTGCAAGTCCTGCGGCATGGCGTCCGCCGGAACGCCCATCCCCCGGTCCTGCTGGGCCGACACCGGTCCGGCCACCCAAACGAGCATCAGGAAAAGCAGCGTTCCCAGGATGAACACAAAACGCACGTGTCTTTTCATGGTGTATTCTCCTTAGGGGTGACAAAGCGCACCGCCCTGGAAACATCCCCGTACACGTGGATCTCCACACGACGATTTCTGCTCCGCCCCCATTCCGTGTCGTTCGAAGCGACCGGGTCTGCCGGGCCGTAGCCCTCCACCAAGACCCGGCCTCCATCGAAGTAGTAGTTCTCGACCAGGGATTGCTTGAGGCGCTCGGCCCGCTTTCGGCCGAGAGCGATATTGGCCTCGCGATCCCCGCTTGTGTCCGTGTACCCCTTGAGCACCAGGCGGTAGCTGGATCGAAGCGGGGTCTTCAAGACATCGGTGAGCTCCAGCAGGTACGGGTGATAGGTTTGCTTCGCTTCCGTACTGTACGCATCGTAAAGAAGCGTCATGACCTTCCCCAGGTAGACTTCCCCTTTTGCATCCCTGTGCACCCACTCGCGCGCCTTCAGGAACTCGAGCGGTGTCCGGTCCGGAAGGGCAAAGGCTCCCCCCGTTGCAAGCAGGATCCCCGCCACGAAAACGAGGCATAAAAGGCATCGAGGTCTCATCGTATCCCGCCCTCCCGGGAACTCTGGTGCCTAGAATTTGTAGCCTACGTTGAACCCGTAGATGTACTTCTCGAAATCGTAAAGCTCGGTGTTGGACTCGTTGCTGATCATGTTGTAGGTAAGCGATGCAAAGTAGTGTTCCCCGATGTTCCGGCTCAGCACGAGGTAGAGATTGTGCCGTTTGTCCGTACGGTCGTATCCCGGGGGCCACAGAAGGGCATTCGTCTCGTACTGCTTGAGGGTGTACTTGTACCGACCGTAAAACTCCATGTCCCAGTCAAACATCCTGAACTGCTTGAAGTAGGCCACGGACCAGTTCATGGCGTCGTAACTGAAACGGTTTTCCTTGGCATTCACGTCATCGTGGGAAAAGGCAAACGTCAGAATGTCCCGCCGGTTGTTCAGGTAGAAGTTGGAGGCAAGCTCGTAGGTTCGCTTGAGGTTGTCCTGTCCGGTCTTGTTGTCCAGGGGCAAGGGATCGTTCGGCTCATAGGTGTCCCGCGCATAGACAAAAGTCCCCTTCATGCTGAGCCAGGGCAGGATGAAGTACTCGTAGTTGGGTCCCACGTCCCAGGTGTCGAAGAGGTGCTCGTGCTCGTACAGGTTCTCCGCGTACCCCATCGGCATTTTAAAGATGCTCCGCTGGGTCACCCACCAGGGTCCCGTGGTCACGCGCCAGTGGAGAAAATCGAACTCCGCGTGGCTGGCGTTTCTTGTATTGTACACCACGCCGGTCGTGTTCCACATGAAGCCCCGGCGATCTCCGATATCATAGAGGGCGTTTCCGCTCATGCTCAGTACGGCCACCCAGTCCCGCACGGCCTGCTGGGTGTCGTTGAGATTCAGGGTTCCCCGGTTATCTGGAATCTCGATGTTCTCCTGGTCCGGACCGGAACTTACGTTCCGATCACGCTGGACGCCGAATGAGGCGCGAAAGTTCGTGTACAGCTTCCGCGTCTTGGCGTCGATGGAGGCCAGCAGTTTTTCGATGTTCTCGCGCACCGGTTCCGGGGGCTTGGCCTCGAGGACGGTGTTCAGCTCCTGGCGGGCCTCCGCGTAGCGCCCCAGCCTGAAGTACACCGTAGCAAGCTCCAGACGTACTCGGTGGAGATTGGGATCAATGGCGAGCATGTCCTGGAATTTGCGAATGGCGAGATCCGTCTCCCCGGCCTTGGCGGCGCACGAACCCAGCCAGAAGGCCACATCCATGGTCTCCACGGTGCCGGAGATCTCCTGGAAAATCGGCAGCGCCCGGGCGTAATCCCGATCGTAGAACAGGGTGAGGGCCTCGGCCAGCTTCCGGTCCAGCTCGGCCACCTCCTCAGGGCTCATTTTCTGAAGCTTTTTCAAGGCCTTCTGATCGTATGCCTCGGCTTCCGGGCTTTTCGTCAGACCGGCACCCTCTTCGGGAGCCGTCTGTGCTGAAGCCATGGGAGCAAACGTCAGAAGACATGCCGTTACGAGGGAAATACAGAACCAGGGGACCCATTTCATCGACTTCATGGCGCCTCCAAAACGAGATGATGTACCGGGTTGTCGCTCCAAGGAGTCAAGGCGATCGAGCGTGCCTCTCCCTTTGTGCCGTCCAGGGTAGGGATTTATTCACAACACGTTAGAAATTCTCGTAAAAGTTATGTTAAATGACAAGGATGTGTCAAGAAAAAAGTGCCTTCCTCAGGGGACGATAACTTAACGTGATCGCTTTTTCAGGGAAATTCCCTCACCTGGTGGGCTAAGTGCGCGGTATAATAAGATTGTTTAAGCCTTTGCATCCCGATCCGTACGAATCCAAAAGGAGGGAACCAAAAATGAATAAATCGATCCCATCCACGCTGAAATGCGAATCCTTCATCGGCTGAGAGGTTCCGCGTCGGTTTCCTCTGGGGAGACAAGCCTTTTGAACCGATCAAAAATGAGGTGACCCGGGTGCCATGCATCTCTATGGCATGCGATCATTTGTGCACGACTCGGCCGTTCATCCGGCTCTCGAAACCTAGGTCGCTGACGAGCGCCACGAATCTCCCTCGCTCCGCGATCAATGTGTACACGAGCAGAAGGAACTGGATGCCGCAGATTACGGACTCCAGAAGGAGGAACCGCGCCGGCGAAGATGCCCAGGCAAGCAGAGGGGTCAGCAGCACGGTAACTCCGAGGAGAAGGTATCTCCAGCGGATCGGGGGGGCGCTCGCACGCCTTCGAAGAAGGTCGGCGATGCGAAGCAGCACGAGCACCAGCACGACGTCCGCCGCACTCCACAGGAGACCCTGCACCTTGGTGGAGACCAGGTACGCGTCGGCAGTGAAGTTTGTGGCGATCCAATTCAGGACGTTTTCCAGAAAACCCATACACCTCCCCTCCAGTGCATTTTCTTTGCAATCGTGTTTCGGAGGGCCTTCAGGTCCCTCCGGTATCCACCGCGGTTGGTGTCCTCTTGAACGACAGGAACTGCATTTCAAGCCCTGAACGCGGCTCAGCCAGCGCCAACCGCATGACGGCGCCTACCCTCCCATCCGAGGCCGCCCGCTCCCCTTTTTCAGAACCCGATAGGCCCGGACGCCCTGCAAGGCCACCACTCCCTCGAAAACCACCCAGAAGATGCCGCAGATGCGAATGTAGAAAAGGGAGATGCGTGTCACCTCGCCGGCATCAAGGGCAAACCGGGACAGGGCGCGAAAGAGCCCGGCCTCATAGATGCCGAACAGGGAAAAGCACCCCAGGATGACCGCAGGAATCCCCCACCGGAACCGGTCGGCGCGCTCCTTCCCGGACAAGGCCTCGGGTGCGGGTTTCTCCGGGCGACCTGCTGAGCGCAGCCTTTCATAGAGACGACAGACATAGACCATGATGCAGCCCTCCAGGATCACCCACAGGGTGCAGAAGAAGTTCCACAGGGCCCAGCGGTACAGGGTACGGGGAAGCCTCGCATCCAGACCGAGCGTGCCTCTCAGAAGCGCCTCCCCTCCGAACAGCCACACGCCCAGCAGCCCCAGGAGCGCGGCCGAGAGCACCAGGAAACTGGGCTGCCGGCCCTCGCCCCGGCTGGACACGAGATAGCCCCAGCGCATGGCAGCCAGGATGACGCCTTCTGCGATTGTCCAGAAGAGGGCCATGGATTTGGCAAACAGGTACATACCGTACCTCGAAAGGCCGGAATACGTGTCGCTAGAAACCCGGTAAACGAATCACCCACCCCCCGGTCCAGCCGAGCAGGACCAGAACGCCTGCAGCCAGAAAGGAGGATAACAGAATCGAGCGCGGCCGAAGCCGCCTGCGGGGCCCCGTTCCCGTTGAATCCGCGCATCCGAGGGCAAGGATGCCGCCCGCGCCGAAAAGAACCGCCAACATCGGCTTGAGAGGGGGTCTCTGAGGAATCTCCTCCGGTCGAATGTGAATCGGCGTCTTTTCGACGAGCCGCCCCACCTCGTCCTCTCCAAGCTCGGGCTGCTCTCGCTGGATTCGGCGAGCCAGGGCTTCCCGCTTGCCCTGGAGGGCCTCTTTTCTCGCCTGCTCAACCGCGGCCTGGGGGGCATCCAGGGCTCGGGAGCGGGCTCCGGCCACCTGGTACAGGCCCGCGTAGGCCGCCGAAGCCACGCCGAGTGTAAGGAGCAGCACGGCTCCCCGACGTGTACGTGTCACGGCCGGAAACCAGCCTTCGACCCAGCCCAGAAAGGCTCGGACGCCGACAAAGCCAAGGAACGGGGACACAACCAGAAAAGGAAGGCACCACCAGAAAGTCCCGACCGCGGGACGTTGCATCCAGGCCACGGGATCCCCCTGGCCGTAGTAGAGACCGAGCGCGGCATACGCCGTGCCGCCGAGGAGGCTTGCCCCGGCGAACAGGATCCAGAAGCCGTGGCTCGGGCGACCGCCGGGCGACCGGCGAAGCCAGGCAAAGACCGCGGCCCCGGTGAGCAAGTTCATGGCAATCCCCGCCCATGCCACGACAACGTGCACCAGGAACCCCGCACCGTCCGGGAGGTCATGGTAGACATGGCCGCCGCCCAGCAGGCTGATTCGAATGGCGTTCACACGACCGCCGAACAGAAGGACAAAGAGGGCATGCCCCAGAAACTCGTGGACAAAGGTCGCCAAACGCGTGCCGAGCACCAGGAGCGCCAGGAGCATGAGATCGAAGCGCAGAAGGCGTCCCCAGGGGAGGGTCCATACATCCGCCCGCTTGATTGGGGCTGTCAGGTTCCGACCGGTCGAATCGCGGCGTACGGGGCGATCCGGTATGTGGGCTTCTCCCCTGCTCACCCCTCGAGCTCCGCCAGCAATGCCTGCGCGTTCAGGACCCGCAGGAGCGGGAAGAGGGCGCTTCGGTGGTAGAGCACCAAGGTCTGCTCGTGAATCTCACGCGAAACCGCGGCCGAGGCATCCTCCACGAGGACCGCCTGAAAATCGAAGCAGATGGCATCCAGCGCCGTGGTGAGCACGCAGAAGTTCGTGGCAATCCCTGCAACCGCACAGAGCGTCACCCCGCGGCCCCGAAGCCGGCGGTCCAGGTCCGTCCGGAAGAACGCGGAAAAGCGTGGCTTGGGCAGCCAGAGGTCTTCATCGCCGCGCTCCAGATCGTCCACCACCTCCGCTCCGGGCGAACCGGCCAGGGAATGGGGCCTCATGCGGCCGGTGAAGATGAAATCGTCCCGATGAAAGGCGTCCGTTGCAAAGACCACAGGCCAGCCATGCGCCCGAAACGCCCGGCTTAATTGGTTGATTGGGCCGATGATCTCCCGGGCCAGGGGCGTGATGGGGAGCCCCCGGGATGCGTCGAAGTTGTCCCGGACCATATCGATGACGAGCAGGGCCGGGCGCATTCCGGTTCTCTTCTCCACCATGGTTCAGCCCTTCCTTTCTTCCTATTACCCCTTCAATCCTTGCCCCTTCAATCCTGACCTACCTTTAACCCCTGATCTCTCGAATGCGTGCAATGAGAAGCCTTGCGGCCTCGTGGATCTGCTCCATGGTGTTGCTCCGCCCCACGGTCAAGCGAAGAGCGCCCATGCCCACGTCCTTGGGCACGCCCATGGCCGCGAGCACGTGGGAGAGGGTCACGGACCGATCATGACAGGCAGCCCCGGTGGAGGCATGCAGGGAGGGGACCCCTTCGAGGATCCGGGCTCCTTCCACCCCTGGGACGCAGAAGAAAAGCGTGTTGGGAAGCCGTTCCTCGAGAGGGCCGTTGAGCACGAGCCCGTCCACGCCCTCGAAAAGGAGATCCTGCAATTGATCCCGCATGTGCCGCAGGGTCTCCATGTCCTGAGGAAGCCGGGTCCGTGCGATGCGGCAGGCCTCACCGAGCCCGGCTGCCAGGGGTGTATTCTCGGTGCCGGCCCGCCGCCCGCCTTCCTGGGCGGCCCCGTGCATCAAGGGGGTCAGGCTTCTTCCACTTCTCACAAAGAGTGCGCCCACCCCCTTGGGTGCGTAAAGCTTATGCCCGGCAACACTGAGAAAATCCACGCCCAAGTCATTCACGTCCACGGGAATTTTACCCACCGCCTGGGCGGCGTCCGTGTGTAAGGGGACTCCGTGCTCGTGCGCGATTCGGGCGATTTCGCGGACGGGCTGAAGGGCCCCGGTTTCATTGTTGGCCAGCATCACGGAGATCAAGGCCGTTTGGGGTCGAATCGCCGCTCGAACGGCTTCCGCATCCACACGGCCTGTGTCGTCCACCGGGAGGACGGTCAGGCCTGCGCCGAGCTCGGACAGGTAGAGGGCAGGATTGAGCACCGCCGGGTGCTCCACGGCCGTGGTGATGATATGATAGTCCGCGGCTCTTGCCAGATCGATCACCCCTTTGAGCACCGTGTTGTTCGACTCGGTGCCCCCGGAGGTGAACACGATCTCCGAGGCCGAGCACCCGAGAATGCCGGCAACCTCCTCCCTCCGTCGCTCCAGGGCCTCCCTGGCCCGCACGCCGGCGGCATGGGGGCTGGACGGGTTTCCGTGCTCAAACTCGAGAAAGGGGCGTATGGCGTCGGCCACGGCCGGATCCACCGGGGTGGTCCCATTGTGATCGAGGTAGATGATGTTCTTCGGAATCGACTTCATTGGGTCCATCCTTCTGAGTGATACGCCGCGGAACGCGGCCGGCGTTTCCTTACACGCGCCCGATATGCCGGAACGCCACGTGCGGTTGTATGATACGGAAACTTTTGTGAATTGACAACCTGTTGGTTTGATGGTAGATTTTTAGTTTTCTGTAGCCACTTGGAATCATGCTGTTTTTTGGGGCTTTTCGTCTTTCCGGTTTCGGACCGACCCAAGAAACCCTTCGAGGAGAGCGCGCATGGCTGCTGACAAAAGCAAGAATTTCATTCTCTGGTTTCGGGAGATCGGGATCGGGGACGTCCCGATGGTGGGGGGGAAGAACGCGAGCCTGGGAGAAATGTTCCAGAAGCTGGACAAGGAGGGGATCAACGTTCCCAACGGCTTCGCCATCACGGCCTACGCGTACCGCTACTTTCTGAAATACGCGGGCATCGAGGACGAGATCAAGAAGGTGCTCAAGGACCTGGACACTTCGGACATGGCCAACCTCATGCGCAAGGGCCGGGAGGTGCGCGACATCATCCGCCACGCCGAGTTTCCCCCGGACCTCACCCAGGCGATTTACCAGGCCTATGACCAGCTGGCCAAGGAGTTCGGGCGGGAAGGGCTGGACGATCTGGACGTGGCCATCCGAAGCTCCGCTACGGCCGAGGACCTGCCGGACGCCAGCTTTGCCGGGCAGCAGGACACGTACCTGAACATCCGGGGACGGCTGCGGGTACTCGATGCGTGCCGAAAGTGCTTTGCGTCGCTTTTCACGAACCGGGCCATCTCCTACCGTCACGACAAGGGTTTCGACCAGTTCGACGTCTCGCTCTCGATCGCGGTTCAGAAAATGGTTCGTAGCGACTCGGCTTACTCCGGGGTGATTTTCTCCATCGACACGGAGACGGGGTTCAAGGACGCGGTGTTCATCACGGGGGCCTACGGTCTGGGGGAGAACGTGGTCCAGGGGATCGTGAACCCGGACGAGTTCTACGTGTTCAAGCCCACGCTGAGGGAGGGGAAGCGCGCCATCATCAGCCGCAAGGCCGGGGACCGGGACATCAAGATGGTCTACTCCATGGAGGACGACGCCACGGTGAAGAACGTGGCCACGACGCTCACGGAGCGTCATCGTTATGTCCTGGAGGACGACGAGATTCTCAAACTGGCCGAGTGGGCGTGCCTGATCGAGGACCATTACAGTAAGGAAGCCGGGCAGTTCAAGCCCATGGACATCGAGTGGGCCAAGGACGGCGACGGAGTGACGGTGGGCACGGGGCAGCTGTTCATTGTGCAGGCTCGGCCCGAGACGATCCACTCACGCAAGGAGGCGGGGAGCCACTACGAGAGCTACCGGCTGAAGGAGCACGGGGAGGTGCTGACCACGGGCACGGCCGTGGGGATGAAGGTGGGCCACGGGGCGGCGAACGTGATCGAGACCACTGCGGAGATCAGCCGCTTCGAAAAGGGCCAGGTGCTGGTGACGAACATGACGGACCCGGATTGGGAGCCGATCATGAAGATTGCCGCAGCCATCGTAACGAACAAGGGGGGGCGGACCTGTCACGCGGCGATCGTCTCGCGGGAGCTGGGGATTCCATGCGTGATCGGGTCGGGCAACGCCGACGAAGTGATCCGCTCGGGGCAGGAGGTGACGGTCTCGTGCTGCGAGGGGGAGACGGGGTACGTGTATGACGGCGTCCTCGATTATGAGGTGGAAGTGGTGGACCTGGAGGAGCTGCCGGCCACGCGCACCAAGATCATGATGAACGTGGGGATTCCGGAGAAGGCCTTCAGCCAGGGGATGATCCCCAATGACGGTGTGGGGCTGGCCCGGGAGGAGTTCATCATCAACTCGCACATCGGGATCCACCCGCTTGCGCTCCTGGACTACGACGATCTCAAGAAGCGGGCCAAGGACGACCAGCGGATCGCCGGGGTGATGTACAAGATCGACGAGATCACGTCGGTTTACGAGAACAAGACGAACTTCTTCGTGGACAAGCTGGCCGAGGGCGTGTGCCGGATCGCAGCAGGCTACTACCCCAACGACGTCATCGTGAGGCTCTCGGACTTCAAGAGCAACGAGTACGAGAACCTCCTGGGCGGCTACCTCTACGAGCCCAAGGAGAGCAACCCCATGATCGGGTGGCGCGGAGCGTCGCGCTACTACGACGAGAACTTCAAGCGGGCCTTCGAGCTGGAGTGCCTGGCGCTTCGGAAGGCGCGCAGTGAGGTAGGCCTGACGAACATCAAGGTGATGGTGCCCTTCTGCCGCACGCCCGAGGAGGGCAAGCGGGTGATCGACCTGATGGCCGAGTTCGGCCTGGTACAGGGCGAGGAGGGCCTGGAGATCTACGTGATGTGCGAGATCCCGAGCAATGTGATCTGCGCGGATGAGTTCGCCGAGCTCTTCGACGGGTTCTCCATCGGGTCCAACGACCTCACCCAGCTCGCCCTGGGCCTGGACCGGGACTCCTCGCTGGTCTCCCACATTTACAACGAGCGCTCTACCGCTGTCAAACGCCTGGTCCGGCAGGTGATTGACGTGGCCAAGGAAAAGGGGCGCAAGATCGGCATCTGCGGTCAGGCCCCGAGCGACTTTCCAGACTTCGCCGAGTTCCTCGTCGAGTGCGGCATCGACTCCATGAGCCTGATCCCGGACACGGTCATCAAAACCCGGCTCCTCGTTGCGGAAAAGGAAAAATCCCTGGGCATTGCGGTGGAGGAAAACTGAGCGAACATGGCTTCGATACGGATTCTGGGGACCGGCTCCTATGTCCCGCCAAGGCGACTGACGAATCTTGACTTACAGAAAATGGGGCTCGAGACCACCGATGAGTGGGTGGTTCAACGAACCGGTGTGAAGGAAAGACGCATCGCGGACCCGGACGTGACCACGGCGGACCTCGGACGCGAGGCCTCCCTCAAGGCCCTGGATATGGCGGGTCTCACACCTCAGGACGTGGACCTCATCATCGTGGGGACGATCACGCCGGACACCTGCTGTCCGTCGGCGGCCAACTGGCTCCAGGCCAAGCTGGATGCCCCCCAGGCCGTGACCTTTGATGTGACCGCCGCCTGCTCCGGGTTCATTTTCTGCCTGAATGTGGCCTCCCAGTACCTGGAAACCGGGGCCGCGCAAACCGTGCTGGTCGTGGCATCGGAAGTCATGACCCGCACCCTGGACTGGACGGATCGCACCACCTGCATCCTGTGGGGCGACGGGGCCGGGGCCGCCGTGCTCTCCAGGGGCGACGAGGGACCGGAGCTCCTCTCCACGCACATTCACACGGATGGCGCAGGAGGTCAGGACCTTCTCATGCCGGGGGGAGGGTCCAAAACTACCCCGATCTGCCACGAAAGCGTGGACAAGAAGCTCCACACCCTGAACATGATCGAGGCCAATGCGAGCTTCCGCGTTGCCGTACGTCACTTCATCGATTCCATCAAGGAAGCCGCGGAACACAACCACGTGGACGTCCAGGACATTGCGTGGTTCATCCCCCACCAGGCCAACCTGCGCATGTTCCAGTCCATGGCCAAGACGCTCCGCGTCCCCATGGAACGCTTTTACGTGACGCTGCACAAGTACGGCAACATCTCCTCGGCCTCGTGCGCCATTGCCTTTGACGAGGCCATTCGGGACGGGAGCATTCAACCGGGCCAGCTGATCTGCCTGCCCGTCTTCGGCGGAGGCCTGACCTGGGGCAGCGCACTCGTGCGCTGGTAGCGCCTCGGTCGCGAGTCCGCCTCTTCGCGCTTTGTCTCTCGCCAAGCCGCCAAGAAAGAAGGGCATTTCGGTAAAGGGCCCTGCGCCCCTCGCCCCGAGGAGCGTGATCCCCTTCAGACGCGCCTGATCAGGGTTTACACTTTCACCAACACATCCACATACACATTTTATGGGCGACCGGCCCGCGAGCACAGGAACGATCCCCCTGCCCACCCCGAAGCCCGGAATCATTCGTGTGATCTCTTTGTGATTTCTTCGCCTTGGGGAGAGTAAATGTTGAAAATACTTCGTTTGCGCATTCCGCAAGCTTGCTGCGGGGAGATTCAAATAAAGCCCGGGCCGGCGACCCCCTACTCGCCGAGCAGCCGCTCCATTCGGGACGCGAGATCGTCGGCAGCCACGAAGGCCTCCACCCGAAGGCCTGGGATCGCCCGGCCGTTTCGGTCGACAAAGACGATCGTGGGGACCCCGCGTACGCGGTATCGCTCCAGCAAGGCCTTGTGCCCGGGACTCCGACGCGTGAGGTTCACCTTCAACGTTTCGATCTTCCGGCTGAGGGCCACCACCTCGGGATCGGTGAACACCTTTTCCTCCATCTCCCGACAGGGCACACACCACGCCGCTGAGAAGTCCAGCATCACGGGACGGCCTTTGTCCTTTGCCTGCGCCAGGAGTGCAGGGCCGTAATCCTTCCACACAACGCCGGCCCGTTCCCCTCCAGCGCTGAAGGCATAAAACGCCCCGATCCCGATCAGCACCACCCCCACGGCATGGCGGAAGCGGCGAAAACGAGGATTCGTCGCGCCGGTTCGATCGAGCCAACCCAAGTGAACACCGGCCGCCACGGCCACGGCTCCAAGAGGGATGGCCGCCGGCCAGCTTCCCGGGAGGAGGGGTCGAATCATATAGGCGGCCATGCCCACCAGAACCCAGCCCAGTAGGCCCCGGACCCACACCATCCAGTCCCCGGAGCCGGGAAGCCGCTTCAGCGCGCCGGAGAACACCCCGAGGCAGGCTAGAGGAAGGCCCATGCCGAGGCTCAACACAAAGAAATAGACAAATCCCAGCAGCGGATCCCCGCTCTGACCCACATAGGCCAGGAGCCCTAAAATGAACGGGCCGAGACAGGGGGCGGCCACGACCCCGAGGGTGAGGCCCATGAAAAAGGTCCCGAAGTACCCGCTATACTGACGCGCGGCGATTCGATTGAGGCCGGCTGGAATCCGAATCTCCCACACACCGAAAAAGCTTAGGGCCAGAGCCAGGAGGATGATCGCGACGGAGCCGAGTACCCACGGGCTCTGAAGGGCAGCACCGAGCAGCCCTCCAGAGAGTGCGGCGAAAAGGCCCAGAAGTGAGTTCGTAACCGCCAGCCCGGCCATGTAGAGTGCCCCATGGATCAGGTTCCGGCCTCGGCCCTTGTCTTCCCGTCCCCCGAAGTAGGATACGGTGATGGGAATCAGCGGGTATATGCACGGGGTGAGGTTCAGAGCCAGGCCCCCGAGAAAAAGCCCGATCAGGGTGAGACAAAAGCCGGCTCCACAGAACGGCGCCCCGGGAATGCCTCCTTCGGTTGCTTCTCGCGCGGGGAGGGACTGGAAGAACTCTTCGTTCAATACGTTCACGGATGCGCCGGACGGTGACGTGTTCAGGGAAAACTCAAAGGCTGTACGACCGGGAGGGAGGCACGCCTGGTCTGTGCAGGCCTGATAGGAAAGCGTTCCCTGGAGGTCAATGGAGCCCGGTGCGGCCTCTTCATCCACGGAAAGGAGAATCCAGACGAGAATCGTATCACGGAAAAGGCGTACGGGCTCGTCCAGGTAGGGAAACGTAACAGTCTCGGGTTCGGGCCAACGAATCTCCTGAATCTCGATTCCGGGGGAAGGCTGGAAGGAGAGTCGCGTGGGGATCATCGCCGCAACCCCGTCCTCCGTACCTGTTTCATGAATGGAATAGCCTTCCTGGATGCAAAGCTGAAGGAGGAAAGGGTAGGTTCCCCCGGCAGGATATGCATCCCGGGAATGGATTCCGTTCACCTGAACCGTCGAAACTGCGAAGGCTGTTCCCAAAAACAGGAACAGGCTGTGGAGGAAGAATAGAACGATAACGGCCGGAAAATGTCGCACGGTTACTCTTCTCCCTGAAAGCGGCATAGAGGCTCCATCATATTCTTAAGAGTTGTTTTCGATAGGAAAGGTTTCACGAGGTCCGGCTTTGAATCGATAAAATATAATATTTACCAGGATTCCGCTCGAACCGCTACGGAAACCTAGCGCCATGGGTTTTCAATGCCCCTCTCCCGAATCGCGTTCCCGGACCTCCGGCCTCGCCAGGAATGGGAATTTTTGACGGTCTCGCAAAACCCCGCTCGACCGCTGTTGGCTACATTGTAAGACCTCGGAATCGCCAGGGGCAAATCTCCAGGTCTCGGCCTTTTGCAACACCGACGAATCTTTGAAACGTTCCCCTGCGATGTGCTATAGAAGGGGAGTCCTTTCTGAAAGGGGGAGCCGAATGGATCGACGTGACGCCATACGGGAGTTCTACCTGAGCCACCTGCCCGGGGCCCGAATCGAGGGGGACCTCATCCAGGCTCCATGCCCTGTCTGCGCCCGCAGGAAAAATGCGGAGCAAGGCCGGATCACCGTATCCCTGGACCCGAACGGATTCTTCACCGGCTGGTTTCAATGCAGCCATGCCTGCACGCCCGGCGGATTTCATGTCCACTTTGCCCGGCTGAACGACGTGCCCTCGGAGCAGGTTCCCGGGTACGATCCGGACCGCGAGCCCTACGTGCGGGATGTGGATTTCCCGGCAAAGAACCTGGACGCGGAGATCAAGCGGTTCGTCTCTCTTCTCGGTGAACCCCAGCTCGATTTCTTTCGCGAGTTCGGGGTCACGGAGGAGGTCGTCTCCGAGCTTCGCATCGGGTACAACGGCCGTTACCTGGTTTACCCGTATGTTCAGGAGGACGGTCACTGTTACGCCGCACGGTGCGTGCTTCCCGAGCGGGAAGAGGACTGGTTCTGGCATGGGGATGAGCGTTTTTTCGAGCCTTTGTTCCGCATTTTCAACCTCGGTGAAATCGAGCGCTGTGAGGACGGCTCCCTCTTCGTGGTCGAAGGGGAGCCCGGCCTGCTCACCCTTAAAAAGCTGGGGTATCCCGGGATCGCCGTGCCTTCACACCTGGAGTTGGAAGTCCTGGAGCGGGATCAGCTTGCGGCCCTGCAAAACGTCTTCGTCGTTGTTCAGAACACCCCGGAGGCCCGGCTCGCCGCAAGGGACCTGGCCACACGCATCGGGTTCAAGGCGCGGATTCTTCGTTGGCCTCAAGGTCTGGATCGCGAGTACACCCTGTGCGCTCTGGCCCGGGACAAGGGAGGGGATTTCGGACATGCCGTCTCCGACATGATTCTACGGGCCAAGTCCTTTTCCCCTTTCTCCTCCCCCGCCCGCGAGGATCGTATCTTTCGTCAGCACCTGGACCGGGAGCGCGGCAAGACCCTTCTCGGCCTGCCCACCGGGTTTTCGGCCCTGGACGAGGCCCTCAGCGGCATTCGGGGTATCAACATCATGGGAGGGCAGCCCAAGGCGGGGAAATCCGCCTTTTTCATGCAGATCTCCACGGAAGTCGCATCCCGTCAGCACCCTGTGATCTACTACGATTTTGAAAACGGGCGCCAGAAAATCTACATGCGCACGCTTTGCCGGCTGGCCCGACTCTCGGAGGCGCAGGTGCGTCTCGAGGAAAACGATCCGGAAATCGCGGGGCAGGCAGAATCCGCCCACCGAGGGGTCACAGGACTCCTCCCCTGGTTTCGCGTGGTCACGGACCGCAAGCTTACACCGGACATCATGCGCCGGCACATCGAGTTTCTCCAGCACGAGACCGGGACCGACTATGCCCTGGTGGTGGTGGACAGCCTTCACAAGCTCCCGTTCAAGAACCTCTCGGAGCGTCGCACCGGTATCGACGAGTGGCTGCGGCACATGGAATCCATCCGGGACGAACAGAACGTGTCCTTTCTCGTCGTCTCCGAGCTCTCTCGGGGGGAGGGCGGCACCTACTCCGGAAAGCCGGATCTGGCCCTTTTCAAGGAATCCGGGGACATTGAGTACAGCGCGGACAACGCTATGATTCTCATGCCCCGCTGGGACCCCCTCGATCCCGAGTCCACGGACGAGAAAAGGAGCAGCCTGTGGCTCGTGGCAAGCCGGGAAAACAGCCCCGGGCGCATCGCCGATTACCTGTTGGAGTTTCCCTACTGGCGGTTTCGGGAGGAGTCTTGAGCCGTTGCGCTTTCGGGCTCGAGGGCTTAGCGTGGTCGGCGGCAGGGCGGGTCTTCCTTGGCTCCTTCCAGGATGTCGCGCATGCGTTTGCGCTCCGCCCTCGCCTTGCGAAGAAGCTCCTCCACTTCCGGCGGCTCGCTCTCCGAAGCCTTTTCAAGGCGGGCCTTCAGTCGCGAGACCTCCTGCTCGAGGCGGTAGAGATCCTGCGCAATCATTCGAATGGACACGTTGCTTTCCCCCGGTCCGTGCGGTCTACGTCTCTCGGGTTTCCGGCTGCTTCTCCTCGAGATCGAACTCGCGAAGCTTTTCCCGGAGCCGTTGAATCTCCTTGCGGATGCGGGGAAGGACTTCTTCCTCAAACATCTTCCTGGCGTCTCTCTCCAGCTTCTTCAGCTCCTCGATCAATGCATTGAGCTCGCCTTCCAAATCCCCGGCCGGCCCTTCCTCGGAGGGGTCCTGCGGTTCGTCGTCCGCTGCGCACCTCGTGTGCATCCCTTCGTGCGACTTCCTGTTTTGTCTTTCCATGGAGCGCGAGTCTGCGCCGGTGAAGCCGGGCGTCGCTCCGGCGATTCCCCCGATACACAAGAGAGTGACGCTCGCGTGGCGAATAACCGATCTCTTCACGGTACGTCTCCTTTCGGTCCGGCACCGATCGCTCCGCGCCCCTCGAGGCGGGCGGGGGCTTCTGCCTGTTCGACGAGTCGGGAGAGGTCCTCGGGACGGAACGTCAGGTTGTGGAAGAGCTTCCGCTCCACATCCCTGCACACCGCGAAGTTGCTCCGAATGCGAAGGGCGAGCTCGTCGCTTCCCCTGCTGTATCGCTCAATGAGGTCGGAAAGCCGTTCTTCCAGGGACACAATCCGATCGTGATTGACCCGCTTGTCCGCATAGTAAACGATTTCCTTTTCCAAGACCTTTCCATCGGGATCAAAACGCCTGAGCTTCACATGCTCTCCCACAATATCCGAGATTTCCGTAAAGTGATAGGAGAGACAAATTTCCCGACCCTTGGCCGCATGATCCTCTCCGGTCTCCAGGCATGGGGCCTTGGCAATGTCATGGAGTAGGGCCCCTGCCCTCACCATTTCCTCGAAAAGAGGGGCGCCCGAGCGCACATGCGCCTCGGCAATGACCGCGGCGGCCTGCTCCACCATGATGGAGTGGCGACGGATGTGCTCGGGCATTCCGAGCCGGTCCATCAGAGCAAAACAACTTTTGACAGAGGGGATCACAATACACGTCCTCCTCAAGGTGGATATCGGCGATTTCATGCCCCGCGCCCTCCTTTCCTCTGCAGGACCCACGGCCACGCGGGTTTGATCCTCGCCGATCCAGTATGGACGAAATCCAGAATCAGGTCAAAGAGAGATCATTCCCCGGTTCCCTCTCTTAAAAGAAAGACCGCCCGCTCGGCCGCACCCAGGGCGCCCTCCAGGTACCCGCCCTGCTGCTCGGCGGTCTCCGTGCCGGCAAAAAGGACGGTGTCGTTCCAAATGGCCGTTCGTCCTTCCGGGGGATGGTAGACGGGGTGTTCCACCATAGGGGCCTGGTCGTACGGGGTGGCGGTAAATCGTTCCTGCGCCCAGTCCTGGTAGAACACAGCGGACGGCTGTGCCGCCGGTTGCCCGTAAATCCGTGCGAGCTGGGAGCGAATCGCCTCGAGGAAGGGGTCCTGCCGATTGCGTCGGACCGCCGGGATGCCCACAAAGCCGGTCAGCCCGTAGGGACCTTGACCGTTGTTGGATCCATCGTGGATCTCCCCCAGGGGGCCGCACTCACTGAAGGCCTGGCCGGAGAGACCCGATTTCCGCCAGAACGGCTCTTCGTAGAGCGCGAAAAACTTCGCCTGACCCGCCATCCAGGTGCCGATCCTCAGCATGGCCTGGGTCAAGGGGTGCGACAGGTCCGGGTCAAAGAGAATGGATGCGGCGGCGAGCCTCGGGGGCAGGGCAAGGATGACGTGGTGAGCGAAGAACCGGGCCCAGGGCTCCCGGTCCAGCTCGCCGACGCTGACCCGCACGCCGCCCGCCCGCTTTTCGAT
>JASFQI010000040.1:0-22186 GCA_050115555.1 Desulfobacteraceae bacterium | reverse complement strand
CGGAGTTCGATATCCAGGGGAGCGAACTTTTTGAATTTGATCTTTCCGTCCTGGGGTTTTCTGCGTTCGGAGATGTCGAGATCCGACATAATTTTGATTCGCGAGGCCACAGCCTTCTTGTAATGGTAGGGCACGGTCTGGTATTTCATACAGGCCCCGTCGATTCGAAACCGAATTTCCGCGCCTTCCTTGCCGGGGTAGGGCTCGATATGAATGTCCGAGCAGCCCTTTTTATTTCCATCGATAATGATTTTATTGACCAGCCTGACGATCGCGCTGTCGTCTTCGGTAAGCATGTCCGTGCCGGTATCATACTCCTCTTCTTCATCGGCCATGTCCAGCTTTCCGATGATGTCGTCGATCGAGCCCTCGTCTCCCCCCTCTTTCCTGGAGGAGGTCCCGTAGAAGTAGTCCAGGAACTGGAGAATGTCCTCCTTGAGACCGACGGCGAACTCGTACCTCTCGGCAGGAATCAGGGTCTTGACGGTGTCGATTTTGTCCAGCCTTTGGGGGTTGTCCAGCAGGATCTTGACCTTGCCGTCCTCCCGTTCAAGAGGCACCCAGAGGTTGTTCCTGAGATAGACCTGCTTGATTCGGGCGATGAGGTCTCCGGGGATGGGAAAGCTATCGTCAAAAGGGACATACTCGCATTTGTAGTACTCGGCCAGGGAGTACCCGATGTGTTCCTTTTTTACGCTCATTTCCTCCATGAGCACGGTCTCGATGAGAATCTGCCGCTCCCGGCTCATGGTTACGGCTTTGGCCAATTCCTTGTCCGTGATGATGTTGTTGTTGATGAGGTAATCGAACTTGGTTCGCTTGGTGGAGCGTTGGGTCAGCTTTCGATGGTTGAAGAACGCAATACCCAGGACCTTGGCCATTTCCGTGGCCGAGTTTTGATCCTCCAGCGTGAAGCGGTTGCCGGTTTTTTTGTTGATCAGCTGGAGCACCCCGATGACGTATTTCTTGTAAAAGATGGGGACTGAAAGGATTTGGCGCGTCACGTAGCCTGAGTGCTCGTCCCAACTCCTGTCGAAAGTAAGATCCTTGTTGATCAGGGCGAGTTCTTGCTCGTCATACGCGTTCACGATGTTCGAGATCTGCGCGTTGTTGGCCGTGTATCCTGCAATGGAGCTGTTATTGATGGGTACACGGATCTCCTCGGGAAGCTCTCCTGCTTTAAAACGCGAATAGATCTCCTTGCGTTTCCCGTCCACTACGTAAGTCGTGATGCGATCGGCGTCAAAGAAGCTGAGAATCTGATCCTTTAAATTGATCAGGATTTCATTGATGTCCTGAGCCGCGTGGATCTGATTGGCAATGTCGTTCAGGGCCTTGTAGTATGTGCTCCTGTCCTGGCCGGAATGGTTTCGTGCCGTTTCTGGCATGGTTGTGCTCCTTCATCCTTCCCGGCAAGGGAAGTGGTTTGAAACATCTAAGAAACCGTCATTTACCTCTCATTAAAATTATTATTTCATAAACCCGGAAAAAGATAAACAGCAAATCCAGCGAAACATGAAACCAGGTAAAATTCACCTCGACCTGCTTCCATTCAGGAATTTTTTCGCAGGGTGTCAGGCCTTCTTCCTTAACGGGCGTTCGTAAGGAGCCTCACGTTTGTTCCTTGACCGCCGGGCGGGTAGGCAAGGAACCCCTCCCTACCCGAAATCTGGAAAGCCCTTGACAGGTAAGCCATTCGAGGCGTACGGTATATGCGGCGTAGCTTCCTGTGCTTCTCCCTTCTCGATCGCGAGCGACAGTTCGTTTCCTGCGGAACGTGGTTTTCACCGGATTTCGACGTTCGACTTCCCCCTGCGTTTCACATGCCGCAATAGAGGGTGTGTTCCCAAGGCATTGCAGCGGCCGTCGCTGCAAGTGTCTATGAATCATCCATCGATCAGGAATAGGAGGGACTATGGACGTCAAAAAGATCTTTTTGCCTGAATCGGAACTGCCGCGCCAGTGGTACAACATCATGGCGGACATGCCCACCCCGATGGAACCGCCCCTTCACCCGGGGACTGGAGAGCCCGTTGGACCCGACGCTTTGGCGCCGATCTTTCCCATGAATCTAATCGAGCAGGAGGTGAGCACCGAGCGCTGGATCGACATCCCGGAACCGATCCTGGAAAAGTATGTGATCTGGAGGCCGACGCCCCTTTACCGGGCGTACACCCTGGAGAAGCACCTGGACACCCCGGCCAAGATTTACTTCAAGAACGAGGGTGTGAGCCCGGCCGGAAGCCACAAGCCCAACACGGCCATTGCCCAGGCCTACTACAACAAGGTGTTCGGGACGAAACGTATCACCACGGAGACGGGCGCAGGGCAGTGGGGAAGCGCCCTTGCCATGTGCTGCGCGTTCTTCGGGCTGGAGTGCAAGGTCTTCATGGTCAAGGTCAGCTACAACCAGAAACCCTACCGCCGGCTCATGATGGAGACCTGGGGGGCGAACTGCACAGCGAGCCCGAGCACTGAGACCCATGCCGGGCAGTCGATCCTGGAGAAGCATCCGGACTCTCCCGGGAGCCTGGGCATCGCCATCAGCGAGGCCGTGGAAGCCGCGGTTGGGGACGAGCACTCCAAGTACGCGCTCGGGAGCGTGCTCAACCACGTCATGCTTCACCAGACCATCAACGGTCTGGAAACCCAGAAGCAGATGGAGATCGCAGGGGACTACCCGGACGTGGTGATCGGGTGTGCAGGAGGCGGGAGCAACTTCGCCGGGAACTGCCTGCCCTACGTGCGGGACAAGATCCACGGCAAGGACATCGACATCATCGGCGTGGAGCCTGCGTCGTGTCCGACCATGACCCGCGGGCCGTTTGCATACGATTTCGGGGACACGGTGCAAATGACGCCACTTCTCCCCATGCATACGCTGGGCCACGACTTCGTGCCCGAACCGATTCACGCCGGCGGCCTGCGTTACCACGGCATGGCCCCCATCATCAGTCAGCTCATCCTCGACAACCTGATTCGCCCCGAGGCGATCGCCCAGCTGGAGACCTTTGAGGCGGGTATCACGTTTGCACGCACCGAGGGGTTCATCAGCGCCCCGGAGACGAACCACGCCGTGGCCATGGTTATCCGGGAAGCAATCAAGGCCAAGGAAGAGGGAAAGGAAAAGGTGATCCTGTTCAACTGGAGCGGGCACGGCCTGGTGGACCTGGCGGCATATGAGGCCTATTTAAGGGGCCAGCTTCAGGATCACGCCTTGCCCGAAGACGAGATTCAAAGGGCGCTGAGCGCCATTGAAAACCTGCCCAAACCCAAGCAGTACAGGCCGCCGAGGTAGCCGGATCGCCCCGGACCGGAGGCCCGGTGCGGTCCTCGCAAAAGAGCGGTATTTCCGGTTTGTTGCGGAAGGATCGGGAGAGGGATGGGCGCTCTTTTCTGAGAGCGGCGTTCGGATGAGAACAGGGTGAGATGAAGACGGCGGCGTGCCGAGGCCATCAGGGCGTCGGTGCGCCGCCTGTGGTTTGAGCCTTTTGAGTGTTTCGTGTCCTTCCCTTGGGCGATGAAACGCCAGCATTTCATGCGGAAGGATTACCGAGGCACATAGTAGATGGGTTTTGGCCCGCCTTCGGCCTTTTTCAAGACCCAGAGCGTTAGGATTACGGCAAGGATATCATGCCAAAGCGGCGGACCCAAGTGGGTCAGGCTGAGGCGCTTATTCGCTACAGCCTCCATCAGGTGCAGGATCCCTGAGGATGCCGCGTACAAAGCGAGCGTAATGAGGATCCCCTTGGTCCACTCCGGTCTGCCAAGAGCGAGGCAGATGAGCAGACCGACTCCTGCGGCCGCGTGGAAGGAACCAAGCAGCGAGAGAAACCGGCTGGTTTTCCAGCCGTAAAGTGCGGCTGTTTCCGCGGTCTGGAAGATCAGGGAATAGGCGGTGAACAGTGCGTGCAACCCGACAAAAAAGCTGAACAGAATCAGCAGGGATTGGCCGCTTTTTTTCGGGCGGGGAAAGACGGCCCAAATGACGACCGGGAGGACGAGGGGAAGGAGCTCCAGCGCCGTACGAAGGGTGTCGTTTTGGGACCATTCGTTGAGAAACAGCTGAAGGATTTGATCAGGCATGAGGACCTCGCTCTTTGCCCTGTGGGTTGAAGAGGGGGGCGACGGATTCCGGCAAGCGAGCCGACATCGAGCCCCGGTCTGTCTCAGCCTGGGAGGCTCTGGGCATAATACGAAAATCCTGGGGAATGTCAAAGGTTTTTCAAGATTTTTCCCAGATTGGCCCGGGGGGCGGCATTTCCCTTCGACGCGCGTGCAGAACATGGGAAGGGGTGAGATCAGGGAATGACACCTGGAACTCATGACTCAAGGCCGAATATTCAAGATGGTAACGGAATTCCAGAGGAGTCCTGCCGCATGGCCGGCATCGTACTTGCTGCGGGGGAGTCCCGCCGCATGGGGCAGCCCAAGCAATTGCTTTCCGCCGGTGGAGAGACCCTGCTGAACCGGGTTCTAGGGCAGGCGTTGAACGCCTGTTTGGACCCGGTCGTCCTCGTGCTCGGGTTCGAGTCCGGACGGATCCAATCCTCTCTTGGGGCGCTTTATCACCACCCCAAGCTCCTCCTGGTCGAAAATCCCTGGTTTCGAGAAGGGATGAGCACTTCCCTGATTTCCGGACTCGCCGCCGTGGAGCATGATCGGGATCACATCATGGTTCTCCTGGGGGACATGCCTCACGTGACCTCCAGCCTGATGAATCGACTTTGCAATGAGACCATCGCTTCAGGTTGTCCCCTGGGTGCGGTGACGGTTCGGGGCCGGCGTTCATTGCCAGTGGTGATCGGGCGTCCGCTCTACGAGGAGGTTTGGAACCTGACCGGGGATGAGGGAGCCCGCAGCCTGTTCCAACGGCATCCGGATTGGGTCTGCCGGGTCGAAACCGAGGGTGAATACGATGACATGGATGTGGATACGCCAGAGGATTTCACACGCTTTCGAAACGGTACCTTGAGGCAGGGGGGGAAGTGATCCCCTTCCGGCCGCGATGTCGGGAAAGAGGCATGAGCAAGGCTTTTTTCTATGGGCGGGAGACAGGGGCATGAGGAGAGAGCGCACACCGCCGAGGGATGAGGAAAAGGTCGCCTGCCCCAAGTTGGGGCATCTGGTTCCGTTTTCCTACTGCTGTCGGGAAAACGACGGAATGCCCTGCTTCAAGGCGATCGATTGCTGGTACGATCGATTTCTAGTGGAGGACTACTTTCGTGAGATTCTGGAACCCGAGGAATGGAAGGCCGTTTTTGATCGTCCCCCAAAAGACCGTATGAGCCGCCTGCTGGAGATTGTGGACGAAACCCGCAAGGGGACGTAAGGAGACCCGCGCACCCCAAAATCGGGAAAGGGACAGGCTGCCGTCTCTCGGTGTGTCCTTTTGGCCTGCAGATTACAGGGGCATCAACCGTTCTACCTCGGCGTTTTTCCGCAGGTTCTCCATCCAGGCGTCGAACAGAATGCGATGCTTGACATTTCGAACGCCCCGGCGAACTTCCGGCTTCTCCTCCTGGAAGGCTTCTTCGTCGATGCCTTGGGTTGCCTCCCAGCGAACGACATGATACCCACTTTCGCTCTCGAACACCTTCTCCGGGTAGGGCGTATCCTCTTGAAGCGCGAATACGGCTTCCTGAAGCCCTGGGGCTTGGCCGATCCCCTTGATGGGATCTCCTCGCTTGAAGAACTCCGACGTCCTCGGCGTCAGCTCGGCCTTTCGGACCAACTCCTCCCAGCCCCCCCCATTTCGAAGCTCTTTCAGAAGGTTCTCCGCCTCAGAGCGTGCTTTCTCGCGTGCCAGGTGAAGGGTGAGATCTTTCTGGACCTGCTCGATCACATCCTCCAGGTCCGGAAGATGTGAGGGTTTTTTGTCGGCGACCTGGAAAAGGTAGAACCGATTTTTGAATTCCAGCACATCACTCACGGCTCCGGGCTCCAGGGAAAAGATGACCTCGCGAAGTTTGTCGTTCCCCACGATCATGGGGATGTCCTCTTCTCGGCTGAAGTACTCGGTCTGGTGGCAGGTCACGCCGTGTTCCTGTGCATAGGATTCCAGGTTCACGTCATACGGCATCTGGTCCATCAGGGTCAGGGCCTTTTCATGGGCTCGATCCGCGGCCGCCAGGTTTCGAAGGATCTCCTCGATTTCGTCTCGGACCTCTTCCAAAGGCTTGGTTCGCGCTTCGTGGACTTCTTCGACCTTGATGATGTGAAACCCGAACTGTGTGCGAACCAGGTCACTGATCTCTCCCGGCTTCATTTGAAAGGCGGCTTCCTCAAAAGGGGCGACCATCTGTCCGGCGGAGAAGAACCCCAGGTCACCCCCCTTTTCCCGAGTGGGACCCTCGGAGTAGGTTCGGGCAAGCTCTTCGAAGTCCTCGCCTTTGCGGGCCTTTTCCAGCACTTCCCTGGCTTTCTTTTCCACCGCCTTTACCTCCTCCTCGTCGGTGGCGTCCTCCTCGACCTTGAACAGGATGTGCCGTGCCTTGACTTCTTTTTTCATGCGGTAGCGGTCCAGGTTGTCCTCGTAGTAGGCTCGAATTTCCTCGGTGGAAACCTCTGTTTGATCCAGGAATTCCTCCGGATCAATCTCCACATAGCGGGCGCGGATCTGATCGGGAATTCGGTAGTCTTCGCGATGCTCCTTGAAATACGTCTCGACTTGAGAAGGCTCGAATGCGACGGCATCGGTATAGGTCTCAGGTGAAAAGGTCACGAACTGGATCTTGGCTTCGCGGTTCTGGAACGAGTAATACTCGCGCAGCTCCTGATCGGTGGCCGGCAGAAAGGCAGTAAGGAACTGGCTGATTTTGTCCTTGAGAAGGACCTGGCGAACGGTGTTCTCGAAGTCCTCAGGGTCCATTCGGTTCTGGTTCAGGACCGCCCGGTAGCGGCGTTCATCGAAACGTCCCTGAAACTGGAAGGCCGGATAAGACATGATCTCGGCCTGAATTTCATCCTCGGTTACTCCCAGCCCGATGCGCTGGGCCTCGTGGCTGAGCAACTTTTCGTCAATAAGCTGCTGAAGCGCCCGATTCTTGAGATCAAAGACCTCGATCAGGTTCTCGCTCCACAGGCTCCCGTATTGGCGCTGAAGGGCTTCCACCATGTCGTGATAGGCCTTGCGGTACTCCACACCCGAAATCAGCTCTCCATTCACGATCGCCACCTTGGCCCCTTTTTCCGACCGGAAGGAGTAGCCAAAGTAGAAGACAAACACAATGGCGATGATCGCAATCAACACCTTGATCAGATAAGACTTGGCGTGCTTTCTCATCAAGCTCAACAGCATGGGAAATCTCCTTACAAAGGGGCCTCTTCCGCCCCGGTCGCCTTCCTCTTGCGCCGGGACACGGAATGGTACCGGCCGCTGGCATCTGCATGGCGCGGTAACCTATCACGGCCTTTGAGGCGTGTCCATCACAAAGTGGGTCTGCTCGTCAGGGCTCGTGTGTCACGATGCATTGATAGCCGCCCGGTTGACGGTCGCGCCGGGTTCTGGTAGCGTCCCACGAGTTTCGGAGGAGACGGAAGATCCCGTTCATGGGATTGTTTTTTATCTGCGCAGGAGGAAGCTCTTGACTCGGGTGGCAACGGGCCTGGACGTGTTCCGGGAGACATACTGGAAAAAGGTCCGGGGTGCGCGGCTGGGTGTTCTGTGCAATCAGGCCTCGGTGGATGGTCGTCTGAACCCTGCTGCTGATGTAATCGCCGGGGTCCTCCCCGGCTGCCTTCGAGCCCTGTTCGGTCCCCAGCACGGGTACGGCGGCGAGGATCAGGACAACATGGTGGAGACGGAGCACGGGAGGGATCCCCGTTTCGGGGTCCCCGTGTACAGCCTCTATGCCGAGCAGCGCGAACCCCTTCCCGACATGCTGGCCGAGATCGACATCCTGATTGTGGACCTTCAGGATGTAGGGACACGGGTCTACACGTTTGCGTCCACCTTGCTGGGCTGCCTGAGGGCGGCCGCACGTGCGGGCAAGGGAGTGGTGGTGCTGGACCGGCCGAACCCCTTGGGGGGACGTTTGGTGGAGGGGAATCTCCTTCGAGAGGACCTCTTTTCGTTTGTGGGGCCCTATCGCCTTCCCATGCGCCACGGTCTCACCATGGGGGAGCTGGCCGTCCTTTTCAACGACGTATTTCGAATCGAAGCGGACCTGGAGGTGGTCTGTATGGAAGGTTGGGACCGGGACATGCTCTGGGAGGACACGGGGCTTCGATGGGTCATGCCCTCCCCCAACATGCCGCACCCGGAGACCGCCCGCGTCTACCCGGGGCAGGTCCTGTGGGAAGGGACGAACGTCTCAGAGGGAAGGGGGACGTGTCGTCCCTTCGAAATCTTCGGCGCCCCGTTTCTTGATCCCGAACGGGTTCTGGCGCGACTTCCTGCCGAGGCGACCCAGGGTGTCCGTCTGCAACCGTTTTCTTTCCGACCCACATTTCATAAGTGGGTGGACCGTCTCTGCCGGGGATTTCTGATGCACGTCCTGGATCCCAGGGCCTTCCAGCCGTTCTTTACTTCCGTGGCGATCCTGAGCGTGATTGCACAGGAAGCCGAGGGTGCCTTTGCCTGGCGCGATCCACCCTATGAGTATGAATTCGAAACCCTCCCCATGGACCTGATCCTGGGGGACACGGGCCTTCGAAAGGACATCGAGCGAGGAGCGGGCCTTCTCGAGATCCGGAAGGGTTGGGAAGCGGAGGAAGGCGAGTTCATTCGGTGGCGGGAGTCCTACCTGCTATATTCACACTGACAGGGCTACTTCTTCTGTTCCCCGCTGATCCACTTGTCAATGGCCTCTTTGTCAAATCGCCATACCCGTCCAATGCGAATCGCAGGAATTTTTCCTTCAGCAGCATATTTACAGATAGTAATTTCGTGAAGTTTCAGATACTTTGCCAGTTCTTTGGTCGTCATGATCTGCGGCATAAAACACTCCTTCTCTATATGCAAAAATTGGACTCTATACGGCTAGTTGAGGCAGACAACACCCTATATAATCCCCAAAAGCGGCAAAGTCAAGAATAACTCACTCATAGGAGATTAAACAATCTTATGCTTTTGTCCTTTACATTGTATTCCTTCTTCTTAATCCCTGTTCTCAACGATTTCAAATGACTGTGTATTATGAAACGCCACTTCATCCTAATTTCTCTTCTCATTGCTCTGTTGTGCCCGGGGATCTGTACCGGTGAGGTCAGGGTGCGATTCGTGGTGGACGGGGATACCGTGTACCTTGAGGACGGGGAGCGGGTTCGATATGCGGGAGTGGACGCACCGGAGATGGCGCACGAAGGGTGTTCGGAACCCGAGTTCCTGGCCGAGGCCGCCCGGCGATTCAACGAACGGGCGGTACAAGGGAAACGGATCCGGCTGGAAATGGATCGCGAAAGGCGGGGTCGGCACGGGCGCCTGCTGGCGTACGTCTACCTGGAAGATGGTTCCATGATCAATCGGATCCTTCTGCAAGAGGGGCTGGCGCACGTGATGACTACACCCCCCAATGTGCGCCACCGGCAGGAGTTGCTCTCGGCCCAACGAGAGGCCATGGCATCCGGGCGGGGCATATGGGGCGTTTCCTCGTACAGTACGGGCAGTTCCTATGTGGGTAGCCGGAAGTCCTATCGGTTTCACCGCATGTCGTGCCGTTATGCACGACGGATTGCCCCTTCCAACCGGGTGCTCTTCGAAACGTTGCGCCAGGCGTTCTGGCGTGGATACAGTCCCTGCACGCAATGTCTTCCCTGAGGAGTCCTGAAAAAATGTGTATGTGAAGGTGTAAGGAAAAGGCATCCGGGCTTCGGGGTGTGAAGGAGAGGGGCTCTCTCCGAAGCCGGAATTGTTCACGAACGCCGGAATTTTCTGTGATCATGGGTACAACGGGAGTGATCATTCAGCCAAAAATGGTAGAATTCAGAGGGTAGTCCTTGACGAGGTAGGGTCAGAGGACTATAAGCGGGCGGCAAGATTCGATTCACAGCATCGCCCCGAGTGACGCCAGATTCGGGACGAAGGGGTGTGACAGGAAAGCGTATTCCATGATCCGACGCATTCGATTCAACTTGATGAATCCGCGCTTGAGCCTGGCGGGCAAGCGCATGGCGTACTTCGTCCTGATCGGCGTGATCGCCGGTCTCGGATCCATCGTGTTTCACTATCTCTGCCAGATCGGGTCCCATGGCTTCATGGAGTGGATGGCGGGGTACCGGCCGCCGGCCCCGGCTGGAGAGTCCCACCTGTTTCACCCCGTCGATGTTCCGTTTCGACGCTGGATGCTTCTGTTCCTTCCGGCGATCGGGGGTATCATCAGCGGTTGGCTCGTGTACACCTTTGCGCCGGAAGCCGAGGGCCATGGGACGGATGCGGCTATCGAGGCCTATCATGAACGGGGCGGATTCATTCGAAGCCGAATCCCCATCATCAAGACGATTGCATCTGCGGTAACGCTGACCTCCGGCGGCTCCGGAGGAAGGGAGGGGCCCATCGCCCAGATCGGGGCGGGCTTCGGCTCTTTTTTGGGGACCAAGCTCAAACTATCCGACCGGGACCGACGCATTATGCTGGCCGCGGGCATGGGGGCCGGTGTGGGCAGCATTTTTCGAGCCCCCCTGGCCGGGGCGTTGTTCGCCGCCGAGGTGCTCTACAGGGAACCGGAGTTCGAGTCCGAGGTCATCATTCCGGCGGGTATATCGTCCGTGGTGGCCTATTGCCTCTTCTGCCTGGTGTTCGGGTGGGGGTCCCTGTTCGAGAGTCAGGACTTCGTGTTCCGGAACCCGCTGGAACTCGGGCCTTACGTGGTGCTCGCTTTCGTGCTCGTGGGCGGGGGCATCCTGTACATCAAGTCGTTTTACGGAGTACAACGGTTTTTCGCGTGGCATGTACACATCCCGAACCACCTCAAGCCTGCCGTGGGGGGGCTCTGCACGGGTGTGATCGGATTTTTTCTTCCTCAGACCCTGTCGTTCGGGTACGGATTCGCCCAGATGGCGCTGGACAACCAGCTTCCCACACTCTTTCTGCTCGGGCTCGCTTTCGGGAAGATCCTGACCACCTCTTTTTCCATCGGTTCCGGCGGGAGCGGCGGCGTGTTCGGTCCCTCCGTGGTCATCGGGGGGGCGTTTGGCGGAGCCGTAGGTCGGATTTTTCACCAGCTCGTGCCTTCGCTGGTGACCGAGCCGGGGGCATTCGTGATCGTGGGCATGGCCGGGTTCTTTGCCGCAGTCTCCAACACCCCGATCTCGACCATCATCTTTGTGAGTGAAATGACGAACTCCTACCACCTGCTGCTGCCGAGCCTGCTTGTGTGCTCCTTAGCCTTTTTACTCTCCAGGCGTTGGACTATCTACGTCAAGCAGGTTCGCTCCAAGATCGACTCCAAAGCACACCTGGGGGATTTTTTTGTGGACGTGCTCGGCACGATTCGGGTCCGGGAGTTGATGCCTCAGGTGCGCAAGGTGGAGATGATTCCGGAGACCATGACGTTCAGCGCGTTCAAGGAGGTGTTCAGCTCCACCCAGCAGCACTATTTCCCCGTAGTGGACGAACACAAGCTGCTGACCGGTATTTTCTCCATTAACGACATTCGAAGCGTGCTGTTCACCCAGGAGATCTCGGATCTCGTGCTCATGAAGGACATCGCCAACGAGGATATCATTTCCACCACCCCCTCGGAAGACCTGAACGAGGTGATGAAAAAATTCACGGTTCGAAACCTTCAGCGACTCCCCGTGGTGCGCGAGGACAACCCGCGCGTTCTCGTGGGCATGCTCGACCGGCGTGAAGTCATTCAGTACTACAATCAACGGGTGGACACGATCAAGGCCGGGATGCACCGGATCAACATCGCCTCGGACCGTGAGGTCTCCCTATTGAAAACCGTGCACGTCAGGGACGCGATGAACACGGAGATCGAGACTCTCCCGGAAAGCCTGCCGGCTGAGCAGCTTCAGGACTTTTTTTTCCGCAGCAAGCATCGAAGCTTTCCCCTTGTGGATGCAGAGGGAAGGCTCGCAGGGGTGGTGTCTTACTCGGACATTGAGCGGTATCCGGTCAAGGAGGGGGGCCAGGCGCTGACAGCGGGGGATTACGCCACACGGACCGTGGTGTGCGTCCAGGAGGAAGACACCCTTTTCCTGGCCTTGAGTCGGATCAGCCAGGGAGATTACTCCATCCTTCCTGTAATCGATATGAAGTCTTCATACAAGGTGGTCGGGGTCATCAGCCGGCGCGATATCATTGCGGGATACGAACGTTTCGTCATCCGTGGGCAGGCCTCTTCCCATTCCGCCGAGCGGAAGGAATAAGAAGGCCGCAAGAGGTCTGGGGGATGCGGGGCAGGGGAAGGAGGCAGGAGAGGGCCTGCTCCGCGGGTCCTTTAAAGGGTACCGAGTTTCTTCTCGGCCAGCGTGGCCTCGCTCGAACCGGGGTACTCCTTGATAATTTTTTTCAGCAGAAGGCGGGCGCTGGTCTTGTCCTTGATCTCGAGGAAGGCCACGGCCTGTCGAAGCATGGCGTTCGCGACTTTATTTCCCTTGGGGTAGTTTTTGATCACCTTCTGGTAGGCGAGAATGGCCTGCTCGTATTCCTTCAGTGCCATGTGGGACTCCCCGATCCAGAAATAGGCGTTATCCGCCCGGTCGGACTTGGGGTGTTGGGTCAAGAAAGCCTGAAAGCCCCTCATGGCCGCCTCGTACTCTCCCTTTCGGTAGAGGGACAAGGCGTGTTCGTACATTTCGATCTCCCCGGAAGGCAGGGCCTCCTCGGGTGTGGCCGGCCCTTGGGCGGTGCGAGACGGTTCGGTTTCGCGCGCAGGAACAACACGATCTTCCGGGAGGCTGGCTTCTGGGGGTAGTTCACCTTCCGGCGGTGGGGGCGGTTCGAGTCCCAAGTATTCCTGCTGCTGGCGAACCATCCGATCCATCACCTCGAGCTTCTTCGAGACCTCGTCGAGCCGCGCCTGCATGGCGTCCTGCTTGCTCAGGTCTTCTTCCACGATACGCTTCACAACGTGCTCGTTGTCTTCGGTACGACCGGACAACTTCGCGATTTCGGTCTTGAGCTGATCCACCTCCAGTCGCATTTGGGCCTGGTTGGACTGGATGGTTTCAAGCGTCTCGCCCCCTGCAGCCTCCTCCAGATTGGAGACCTTCCGGTTCAGGGACGCGATCTGTTCATTGAAATAGGACATCTCCCGGTCATAGACACAGGAGGGCAGGATCAGAGCGGAGCCGATCAGCAGAAGCCAGAGGCCGGTTTTTTTCATGATATGCCAGCAGACAAAAAGGGTTTGAGAGGAAAACGGGCTGCCGATCCGCCTGGCAGACCGGCAGCCTCGCGTGGTTCCTCGATATCCGTTTTCTCGAGAGCCCGGCAACCCGGACGTCTCGGCCCTATCATTATTTCCCGTTCACGGCATACAGGAAGCTGTGTCCCCCTATCGATCGAAGGACCGGACTGCCGGCTGCCGGAACCGTATCGAATGACTACTTGAAAAGTTTGAACTCGTCCCGACGATTACGGGCCCATGCCGCCTCATTGTGACCCGGGTCGGCCGGACGTTCCTCACCGTAGCTGATGGTCTTGATCCGGTCCCCGGAGACGCCGAGGCTCGTGAGGAAGTTCATTGCGGCGTTGGCACGACGCTCCCCGAGAGCCAGGTTGTACTCGTTCGTGCCGCGCTCATCGCAGTGCCCCTCGATTCTCAACGAGTAGGTGGGATTTCCCTTGAGCCATGCCGCCTTGTTCTTGAGGGCGATCTGGGACTCGGGTTTCAGTTCCGACTTGTCGAAATCGAAGTAGATATTGACGGACTCAAAGGCATCGATCTCGAGCTGCTTCTGCCGAAGGGCTTCAAGCTTTGCCTGACGCTTCTTTTCCCGTTCATCATACCCTTCGTCCGAAGGAACACCGGCTTCTTGCCCGCCTCCAGCTTGCTGGGAGACCTCGGTTTCACCGACGCCGACCTGCTTTTTCGCGCACGAGGTCATCAGCATGAGCGATGAGCAAGCGAGGGCCACGACCATCCAGACGAACCATGCTTTCTTCTTCATCCTCTCTATCCCTCCTGATAAATGGTATTGCTGTTAAAAGGCTGTCATGCCGATACGGGATTGGCTATCGAATCAAAAGCATATCATTCTTACCACTTTCTGATTTTCGATTCAAGGATTTCGACGTCCTGGAACCACTTTTTTTCCAGATGCGGGAAGAGGCGGCCCTCAAAAGGGGGACCATGAGGGGGAGGTTTGCTCTCCATTTCCAAAGGTGATGCGTCGCTGGTTGTGCCCGGAGGCGGTCATCACGTAAAGGTGATAGCCCCCTTCCCGGTTCGAGCTGAATGCCAGGTAGCGGCCGTCTGGCGACCAACAGGGGTCTTCGTTGTTGCCCTGCCCTTCGGTCAGGTTGCGAAGGTCCGTCCCGTCCGACCGGATCGTGTAAATGTCGATTCTGCCGTTGCTCATGCCGGAAAAGGCGATTCGGTCCAGGCTCGACCAGGTCGGTGAGGTGTTGTACTTGCCCTCGAAGGTGAGGCGCTGTTCTGCCCCGCTGGCGGTATCGTGAATGTAGATCTGAGGGGATCCCGAGCGGTTCGACACAAAGGCGATTCGGCTGCCGTCCGGGGAGAACGACGGCGACACATCGATGCCCCAGTGACGCGTGAGACGGTCCAGAATGTTCCCTTTCAGGTCGATGGTGTAGATATCCGGGTTATCCCCGTGACTCAAGGTGAGCGCCACCCGGTCCCCGTCCGAGGCCCAGGAGGCCCCGATGTTCAGCCCGGCGCGCGAGGAGATGCGTCGGTCTACACCCGTGGACAGGTTTTTCAGGAAAAGCATCGGGCCGCCGTCTTTGTAGGAATTGTACAGAAGCTTTCTCCCGTCGGGAGACCAGCGCGGCAGAAGGGCGATGCTTTTGTCGAACGTGATCTGCTTGATGTTGTGACCGTCCACATCGCAGATGAAGATTTCCTTGATCATCTGTTTCTTGCCTTTTCTGCGGTTTACAAAGGCGAGGTGGGATAGAAACATGCCTTTTTGCCCTGTGAGCAGAAAGAGGATTTCGTTGCTCAACCTGTGGGCCAGGGCCCGGTGCTCGTCGATTTTTCCAAGAAGACGCTTGGAGTACACGCGTCTTCCTCGAAAGACGTCGTAGAGACGTGCCTCCAGCTCAATGCTGTTGCCCACACCCCGATACGAGCAGGCGAGCAAGAGCTCCGTCCCGATGACGGACCAGTCCTTGAAGCGGATGCGCTCTCGAGCGATGTCCTCTACCGCTCCCGGGATAAAGGCCTCTTCCTCGATGGAGATGAAGTATCCGCTGAGCTCCAGATCATTGGACACGGTTTTTGCAAGATTTCGACTCAGGTCAGGGTGCCCGGATCCCGCCGTGTGGTTCTCGAAGGGGGGGATACTGATTCGCAGCTGCTGAATGGAAGGGGCATTGATGTCAATGAAGATCCTGGCTCGGGCGGATTCCGGACCCATGAGGATCATGCTGCACAGGATCGCCACTAAGATGAGCAGGCTAGTACTCTTCGAGTTCTTCGAGACTGAAGCGGATTTCGAATTCGTCATGGCTCCTTCTGTATACTTCCGGAAAGGGGGGCAAAGGATCGGATCGCTCGATGGCCCGGAGAACCGACTCGTCGAAAATCGTGTTCGAGGACCGTTGGGCAATCCGGGTCGACGTAATCGTGCCGTCTCGTTGGACCGTGAGTAGCACGGTCGCCTCGAGGTTTTCCTCGCCGCTCTGCAGGGCCACTGGATAGGACCAGTTGCTGGAAATCCAGTCGTGGACCTTGGCCAGGTAAATCTGCATGGCGGTGCCCACGAAGCCCCCCTCTCTGCCCGATCCGGTGCCTCCCTGCTCACGGGCGCGGGCCTCCAATCCGGCCAGGGCGCGTTCCAGATGACCTGCTCCGGACGTTTTCGAAGGCGAGGGGGTTTTGGCCTTCTCCTTCCTCTCGATTTTGGAGATGGCCCGTTCAATCAGCTCTGAAGGAGACACCTTCTTTTCTTTCTTCGCAGGTTGGATATCGGTTTTGGCCGTTTTTTTGGCTACCACCACAGGCTTTTTTTCCCGTTTTACCGGGGCGATGCGCCGGGCGGGTTTCTTTTCCGGGATCGAAACGGCCTTCTTGCTCTTGGGCTGGCTACCGGTCTTGGGTTGGGCGGCCTGTTTTTTCGGGGCGGCCGCCTTTCCCTGTCCGCCGCCTCCCGGCATTTCAACGAGCTGGACCTCGTATACCACTCCGGGATGCGGCCTACGGATGGAAATGGATTCCGGCACAAAGAACATCGCGGCGACCGCTGCAGCATGGAAAAGCAGGGAAGCCGCAATCACCGGGCCCCATTTCAGGCCGTTGGGCCCGTTCCCGTCCAGGGTGTCCCATGTTGCGTTCATGATAGGACTCGACCGTAATACGCCTCGGCCCCTTGGGGCGGATTAATCCTCGGGCTCTGTGATCATTCCCACCTTGTCGATCCCGGCCCGCTTGAGGGATGCAATGACGCGGATCACGAACCCGTACGCCACTTCCCGGTCCGCCCTCAGTAGAATGCCCTTGTCTCGGCGGTACTTCGATATGGTTTGAATCTTCCTCTCCAGAGCTTCGAGTTCGATGCGATCCTCTTCGAGGAAGAGCCTCTGCTCCTTGGTGATGCTCAGGAAGAGGGGTTCCTCCTTGGTCTTGATGCTCTTGGTCGTGGTCTCAGGGAGGTCCACCTCCACGCCCTGCATCATCATCGGAGCGGTGACCATAAAAATGATGAGCAGCACAAGCATCACGTCCACCAGCGGGGTGACGTTGATGTCACTCATGAGCCGCTTGCCGTTGCCGCCGTTGGTCATCATGGAATCACCTGCCGGAATCGGAAAGGCGTTTCAGGTGCTGTCGCTCGATGACACTCAGAAAGTCCGAAGCGAACGTATCCATTTCCGAGGCGAACACGCTCACGCGTCGGTTGAAGTAGTTGAACGCCACCACGGCCGGAATGGCGGCGGCCAGGCCGGCCGCCGTAGCGATGAGCGCCTCGGAGATTCCCGGGGCCACCACGGCAAGGCTGGCGGATCCTCGAAGCCCGATGCCGTGAAAAGACTGCATGATGCCCCAAACCGTCCCGAACAGCCCTATGAACGGAGAGGTATTGCCGGTGGTCGCCAGGAACGAAATGGTTTTCTCCAGGCGATTGCCCTGCTGGATGGTGGTTCGCCGAAGGGCCCGCTCCACCTGGGCCAGGATGGGTTGAATCGGAACTTCACCGTCTTTGCCGCTCGGGTTGTTCAGCTTGCGTACCCTTCGGAATTCTGCATACCCCGCCCGAAAGAGCTGGGCGATCGGGCTGTCTCCGAATTCAGCGGACTCATTGAGGAGCGTGCCGAACTCCGTGCCTTCCCAGAATCGTTCCAGGAACAGGTCGGTCTCTTCGCGGGCCCTGCGATAGAGGCGCCACTTCATGAAGATGATCGCCCAGGACACCACGGAGAAAACGAGAAGAATCAGCATTACGAGCTTTACCATGGGCCCCGCGCTGACGATCATCTGAATCACGTCGCTACCGAACCCTGTTCCCAGGGCCCCGATCGACAGGGTCGCGGGTGGAATTGAAATCGGGATCATCGCGGTCCCCTTTGCTGTCGTGTGGAGTTCGCCGAGGTCATCCCCGTACCGCAGGGGGTTGCCAGCGGATGGGCGAGTTCCTTCAGGGAGAATGAATCACCTATGGGTGCGCATGTGGGGCATGCACAGCACCGGAAACGGTACAAAACGTGTGCCGCCCTTGTCCATCTCGTGCGAGCGCAGGGCCTTCCTGCCCCTTGCGCAACGTGCCCTAGTTCTATAACTCCCCGCTTCTGCATGCAAGCACAATTTATTTGGAATTTGCAGGGCATGCGAAGAACGGTGCAGGCGCGGGAATCCTCATGGGGCCAGATGAAAGCGGCGTAAAAGAAACCGCGCCAGGCCGGCGAAGTCCGTGGGCGAGAACCTGGGGCCGTCCCAGGAAATCTCCGCCTCGGTGACCAGGGCCAGGAGGAGGGGGTCGTGAAGGCAAACAGGCCCCTCCGCAATTTCAGATCGGTACACCTCGATCTTGGGCGTGCTCGATCGCTTGAACCCTTCCGCCAGAACCAGGTCCATGTCTTCCATCCAGGCCAAGAGCTCCTGGGGGCTGGAATCGTGGTCGACATCCCGGATCACGCCGATTTGGGTCGGGGAGGAAAGGATGGTGCAGGCCGCACCGGCGCGTCGGTGCTGCCAGGTGTCCTTGCCCGGCGTGTCCATGTCGTCGGGCGCGTGACCGTGGTGCTTGATGGTTCCCACACGCAGGCCGGCCCGCCGAAGCTCAGGAATGAGCCCCGTCAGGAGGGTGGTCTTTCCCGATCTGGAACGCCCCACGATGGATACCAGGGGAATGGAAGGCGTGTGCATGGGAATGTTACTCGAAAAGGGCCTTAAAGATGCGATCGTCGGCCTGAAGGCATTCTTTCTTGAGGCGGCTGTACTTTTGGAGGAGTTTTTTCCCCTCTTCGGTTACGTAGGACCCGCGTCTCCCTTCGGGCCGGACCAGGCGGATGTTCAGGTGGCTTTCCGTGGCTTTGATTTTGCTCCAGACCCCCTTGTAGGACATCTTCAGCCGCTTGGCCGCCTGATTAATGGACCCCGTCTCTTCAATGGTCTCCAGGATACGTTTTCGCCCTTCTCCCATGACCATTTCTCCCTGTTCGTTTACGATCCACTGCCGCGACCTGAGCTTGAGTCCGTCCATGGAACCCTCCTGTACAGTTGGCGTTTCCACACCGGGGGCGTCAGCCGATCTCGACACGCAGCTCACCGCTTCGGGAGGGGTCATAACCCCCCAGTGCTTGAACCCGTTCCCGGAAACGCGGTGATCGAATCGTCTCCAGGAGAAGCCGGATGTTTTCCTGTCCCAGGCTCGCCGAGGGGATGACGAGCTCGTATTGCTCCTTTACCACAGGGATGAAGTCAAGGTCCAGGGCCTTGGCCGCCGCCAGGATGCCCATGCCGCAGTCCGCCGCCCCGGAGAGAACGTCCACGGCCACGGTCATGTGGGTATACTCCTCGTGATCGTAGCCCGCAATACGCGAGGGATCGACTCCGATGAGCCCGAGGCGGTAGTCGAGCAGGACGCGCGTTCCGGATCCGGCCTGGCGGTTGACAAAGGTCACGTCTTCCCGGGCCAGGTCCTCCAGGCCTTGAATGGCCTTGGGGTTTCCCTTGCGGACCATGAGACCCTGCTCGCGCCCCACCATATGAAAAAGAGACACCGGGAGGGCGGGAAGATACTTCTGGATGTAAGAGACGTTGTAGTCACCGGTCTGGGTATCCAGGAGGTGCGTCCCGCAGAGGTGGCAATTGCCTTTTCGAAGGGCCATCAATCCCCCGAGGCTTCCCACGTTTCCCGAGGAAAGCCGAATGTCCTTGCCTCGCCGTCGTATCTCGTCCGCAAGAAGGTCCACGGTGATGTCGTGGCTGCCGATCACGACGATGGTTCGGTTGAGGACTTCTTCCTCCACCAGGAGCTCCGCTTCCACGTCCTCGTCCTGGCTCACGCCCTCCGAGAGTGCAGGAATGCGAAGAATTCCCTCTGCACGCGTCAGGGTCGTGATGGAGCCGGCCGCGCGAGGAAGCGGTGTCGCCACGGCCCGGTCCCCGATGCGCCCGATGTTGACCCGAATGAACTCCTCGATACCCGGCTTGGAAGGAATGTCCCGGGAGGGCCTCACCCGGATGCGTGTAAGAGGGCGCAGCGGGAGCCCTTGCAGACCCAGGAGCAGAGGGCGGACGAAGTGCTCGAAGGAGAGAGCGGCCGAGACCGTGTACCCGGGATTTCCCACCACGGGTTTGCCCTGCACATCGCCCAGGATCGTGGGCTTGCCCGGCATCATGGCCACGCCGTGAACCAGGACGTCTCCCAGATCCTGTACCGCGTGAAGCGTGAAGTCCTTGCTTCCGGCGGACGAGCCCGCGTTGACGAGCACGACGTCCGCCACGGATGCCACGGCCTCTGCCATGACCTTGCGAACCAGGTCCTCCCGGTCGGGCGTGATGTCATAGACCACCGGGGTGCCCCCACATTCGCGCACGAGGCCTGAGAGGAGGACGGAGTTGTACTCGATGAGACGACCCGGCTCGAGGCGGGAGGCGTCCTCCAGATCCTGGTGCCGGACCAGTTCGGAGCCCGTGGGAAGGATGGCGACCACGGGGCGTTTCCATACGTGAACGGAAAAGACCCCGCCTGAAATCAGCGCGCCCAGGTCCTGCGGTCGAATACGGTGATCCCTGGGGAGCAGGAGCTGGGTGGCCACAATGTCCTCCCCCACCTTGCGTACGTTCTGCCACGGGTGGGCGGATGCCCGGATTTCCAGTTTTTTATCGTCCTCCTGGTGGAGGTTTTCCACCATGATGACGGCGTCGAAGTCCTTTGGGAGGGTCTGGCCCGTGTTGATCCAAACGGCATCGCGCTCGAGCTCGAGGGTTCGAGGTGTGCGCTCCGTGGTGCCGTACGTTTCCGCGGCCCGCACGGCGATTCCGTCCATGGCAGCCGAGTGTTCGGTGGGTGCGGAGAGCCTGGCAAAGATCGGCTCCGCCGTGACCCGGCCCAGAGCCGTTTCCACCGGGATTTTTTCGGAGTTGGTTCGGCGATCGTCCCCGAATCGATCCAGAAAGAGGGCGCGGGCTTCCTCGAGGGGTTTCATGGAGAGGTAGACGTTTCGTTTCACGGATTTCCTCCTTGGCAGCGGCAAAACGGGTGCGTTCGGCTCAGTACCCGGGGCGAAGCAGGTTGACGGTCACCGAATCCCCCTGGTAGAGCCCTTCGGTGAAGCGGTCCACACGCACGAGCCCGTCCGCATCGACCAGGGGTGAGATCAGACCGGACTTACCGAAGAGCGGATCGGCCAGGAGCCGGCCGTTCTCCTGCCGGAGCCGGACGCGGACGTAGTCGTCCCGGCCTGGCGCGGATGCGATGTTCCTTGCGAGTTCGGCCTGAATACGTGCAGGACCCGGCAGAGGGGGTGACGTCTCTCCGCAAAGACGCCGGAGAAACGGGGCGAGGAGGACCTCCGCCACCACCAGGGCCGATGCCGCGTGGCCTGGAAGGCCCCAGACCGTGCGGGCGCCGTTGCGCGCGAGGATCGTGGGTTTGCCGGGGCTGATGGATACGCCGTGGGAGAGGATCTCCATACCGGGGAAAGACTCCATGACCTGAATGGTGAGATCCCGCGTTCCCACGGAACTCCCTCCGGAGATCCAGACGGAATCGGAATGCAAGAGACCCTGCTCCACCTTTGCGCGAAGGGGCTCGAATTGGTCCGGAGCCAGACCGATTGTTCGGGGAATCGCGCCAAAGGTGCGGCAGAAAGCGGCAAGGGTGTGGGAATTGATGTCCCGAACCTGGCCCGGCCGAGGCGATTGATCCACGGGAACGATCTCATCCCCCGTGGAGAGAATGGCGATGCTCGGACGACGCACCACAGGGATGCCCGCACATCCCAGGCCCGCAAGCACACCCAGGTCCTGCGGAAGCAGACGGCGGCCTCCGGGGAGCACCGCGGTGCCTTTTCGCACGTCATCGTCGGGTTGTATGACGTTTTCCAGTGGCGAGACCGCGCGGGCCACTTCCACAGTACGGTCGTCCAACGGGTGGCAGTACTCGATCATCACCACGGCATCGGCGCCGGGCGGGACCATGCCCCCTGTGGGGATGCGTACGGCCTGTCCCGGCCCCACGGTCACATTCGGGACCTCTCCCATGATCACATCCCCCGCAATCTCCAGGAGGGCGGGCAGGCTCTCTGTGGCGCCGAAGGTGTCGCGTGCACGAACAGCCAGTCCGTCCATGGAAGCACGGGAGAACCCCGGGAGGTCCTCGTCCGAGGTCACGTTGTGTGCAGCCACGCGCCCCAGAGCGTCTTCCAGAGAAACGTTTTCCTCGGGCAGGCGATCCAGGCCTTCCACGATGGCCAGGATCTCCTCCACGGTTTTGAGCTGAAAAAACACGCCTTGAAAAACCCCCTTCCCAAAACGTCCCGGCCTCGATACCCTGATACGGTTTCTCATTGCCGGCAGGGCACGGCCAAAGTAAAGATTATGTCAATAAAGATATAATTGCCATGGCAAAATGCAATCGTGTTTTTCCGTCATCGATCTGGTGG
>JASFQI010000039.1:0-22387 GCA_050115555.1 Desulfobacteraceae bacterium | reverse complement strand
CTTCGCTCTGGACCTGCACCCGGCCGCCGTGCCCTTCGATAATGGCCTTGACGCCTGCCAGGCCCAGACCAAAGCCCTGCTCCTGGGTTCCGGGCTCTTTACCCCGATGAAAGGCGTCAAACACGTGATAGATATCCTCCGAATCGATTCCCACGCCTTGATCCCGGATCTCCACTACGACCTCACCCTCTCTTTCCCGGGTCAACAGGGTGATGGTCCCCCCGGATTGCGAAAACTTGATGGCATTGTCCAAAAGGTTGCTCAAGGCTCGTCGCAGCCGGTGAGAGTCCGCCTCGATGATGGGAAGAGGCTCATCGGATCTCAACTCCAGACGGAGCCCCTTCTCGGAGGCCCGGTGCTGGTAGAGGTCAAAGAGCTCGTAAAGCTCTTTATCCAGGGATGTGGAGCTGAGGTTCAGCGTGAGCTTTCCGGCCTGGAGCCGGGAGAGCTCCAGGAATTCGTTGATGAGTGCCTCGAGCCGTGTGGATTCCTTCTCGATGATCTCCAGGTACTGTTTTTGTTTGTCCGCGTTTGCCCGGGTCAACAATCGGTGTGCAAACCCATGAATGCTGATGATGGGGGATTTCATGTCATGCGCGATCATGGAGATGATGTTGTTTCTTTCCCTCTCGAGATTCTTCAGGTGGCTGATATCCTGAAAGGATTCAATTCCTCCGATCAGGCGCTCCCGTTGATCGAACAGACCCGCCGTGCTCATCCGCACCGGAATGAATACTCCCTCCCTCTTCTGTATGGTCGTCTCGATTCCGACCATGGGCTTTTCCCGCCGCAGGACCGTCCTGAGAGGGCAATGCATATCGCACATTCCGCCGTGGAGCACATCCCCGCAATAGCGCCCCAGGACCTCATGCTCTGCGTACCCCGTGATCCGCTCCGCCCACGGATTGAAGCCCGTGATCTTCAAGTCGGAGTCCACGGACAGGATGCCCACGGGCAGGCTCGAGATCGCGAACTTATAAAACAGCAAGTCTTGCTCGTACCTGCTTTTCGGTCTCTCTTTCCGGACTTTTTTATCGTTCATGGTGTGCCCCCGTCTCGAAGTTACGATCCGTGACCCGTCCTTGCTACGGGCGGCAAACCCTTTTCATCGTTTCATCGCAAACGTTTTTTATTATTTTACCACCGGAGGGTCTTGCTCTCAACGAAGATGCAACGAGGTAAAAACCATTGAAGGGGAAACCCCTGGACTCTACCCCTTGGGGAATCGTTTCAGGAGAGCGCTCACGGCCACGGGACCCACCAGGCATGTTAAAGCGGAGACCAGGACCATGCCGCTGAAAACGCGCGGAGGGATCACCCAGTCCCCCATGGCGAGCCCCCGCTGAAGGATCACCATGCTGATCTCCGCCCGGGGGATCATGCTCATACCGATCCGTACCCCGCTTTGAGGACCGGACAGGAACCAGACCGGGACACCGTCGGCCACCAGCTTGGAAGCGACGGCAAAGATCAGAAGCACGGCCCCCAGCGTCAGCCCTGAGGACAGGGTAGCCGGATCGATGTCCAGACCCACGCCGATGAAAAAGAAGGGGCAGAACAGCTCGTAGAGGGGGGTGAAGGAGGCCTCCTCCTTGACGGCCTCCGGGTCCCGGCTGAAAACGAGACCCGCGAAAAAGGCACCGATGGCAAGGCTGAACCCCAGCGCATCGGCCGCTGCCGCGATCAAAAATCCGAAGGAAACCACCACGAGCATGTGGTCGGGCGGCGACTTTGCCTTTTTGAACGCCTGAGAGATCGGCCTCTCGAGGTACCGGGAAAACAGGAAGCAGCCCAGCCCGAAGCCCACGAGCTTGAACGAGAAAAGGCCGACCACCTTAGGAACGGTGTGGAGAAGCGACACCGGGCCGTCCGTTTGAAGGGTGCCCAGGACGGAAAACAAAAGCGACATGAGCACCACGGCTGAGATGTCGTCCAACTCTGCCACGTCCACCAGGAGCTGGCCGTCCGGGGAGTTCAGGGCCCCGTGGCTCTCCCATACGGCCACGGAAATCCCCACGCTGGTAGCCGTAAAGGCGGTGGCCACGGTAAGGGCCGTGACCCAGCCCAGCCCCAGAACGTAGTAGCATGCGGCAAAGCCTGCCACTCCGCTGATGGTCACGTCCCCGAACCAAACAAAGCTTGCGCTGCGAAGCTGCTTGAGGAGTCCTTTCAGGTCACTCTCGAGCCCCACCTTGAAGAGAAGAACCACGAGGCCCATTTTTTCAAGAAAGCCAAGGACTTCCAGACATGCCGGGCTGAGAAACCCTGCCTGGTGATCCACGCCTCGAAGCAGGAGCCCCAGCAGGAGATATCCTACGAGCGCGGGCACACCGGTCCGGGAAAGCACCGTCTTGATCAGCATGTTGCAGAGGACGATGCCTCCGACCAGAAAAACCACAAGGCTGCAGTCCATGGCTCCTCTGCCCTTTGCCGAAGGACCCCGCCCGGCAGTCGCTGGATGAGGGGTCTCTCGGTTTATGGGCCCGAAATGTGCCTTTCTCTCTTCCTGCCGGTCATAAGGCCCTGCATTACTGGAGCGGCAGCGTTACAAACGGAAGGCCCATGTCCTCGGCCGCGGCACGGAGGGCTTCCTCCAGGGTCACTCGACTTCCGTCCTCCTGAACGACTGGAACGGTCCCGTCCCCCACCACAAAGACCTGGAGCCTGCCCGGATCCAGATACTTGCGGGCCAGTGCAGGCAGCTCCTTTTGCTCCGCTTTCATGAAGGCCTCCTGGATCCGCTCGAGCGTGTCCAGGGGCTCGCCCCGCATGCGGTATCGGGCGTAGACCGAGGTGAGAGCCGCGGGCGTATCCACATTGAACACGAAGCTGTTCAAGGCATCCAGCCGCTTCTGCTCCAGCTCGCCGGACGGGACCTCTTCCTGGAGAGACTGCATGAGTCGGGCCGTCTCCTTTACGGCCCGGGCCGTCTGGTCCCCCTTGCATCCCAGGAACCCGAGGATCCACCCGGCCTGCCACTTGTAGGTCTGATAGAAGTAGGCGGCATATACCAAGCCCAGGTCGTCGCGGAGACGGCGGTAAATCAGGGAGTCCTGGCCGCCGAAGACATCCACGAGCAGGTTCGTCTTCCAGTAGGCCGGGTCGCTCCGGCGGGGGCCCGGAAGGGCCATGGTCACCTGGCTCTGAACCTGGCCGGGCTTGTGAATAAAGGCCAGGACCGGGGGCGAGGGCGCAGGGTCCTCCAGGCTTCTTTCCGGGGCCCTTCCATCCCCGAGCGTGGTCAGGAGTCGGGAGAGCCCGGCCTCGGCCTCTTCCAGGCTCAAATCCCCGGAGACCGCAGCCACCATGTTGGAGGGCACCACGTAGCGACCCAGAAAGTCCCGCAGGTCGTCCCGGGTGAGATCCGGAATCGTCTTCAGACCATCCAGGGGATCGCGTCCGTAAGGGTGCCCCTGAAAGTGCCAGATCTCCGCCTCCCGCCGGCTGACCGTGCCGGCGTCGCCGGACTGCCGCTCCAGCCCGATGAGGAGGCGGTTTCGGGAGGCCTCGAGCACGTCCGTGTCAAAGCGGGGTCGCGCCAAGACCTCTTCCAGGACCTCCAGAGCGGTCTCCCAGTCCTCCCGCATCACCGAGAGTTTGACCGCGGTGACTTCTTCGGATACGGACACGTCGAGCTGGATGGCGTGCTCGTCCAGCAGCGCAGCCAGCTCCGAGGGGCTGTACGCGCGGGTCCCGCCGGCCACAAGGCTGGCATTGAGAAGCCGGGCCAGACCGATCTTTTCTTCGGGTACGTCCACCTGCCCGGCCCGCACCAGGAGGATGAGATCGATGAGGGGGAGCTCCCGATCCGGCAGGTAGAAAAGAGGCGCCCCTTTCACCTGAACGGTCTCCGCGTCGGGATACACGATCTTCTCCGGTTTCCGCTCAAAGGAGAGCGGGTGCTTCCATCCCTCGGGCGTGGGGTAGACGGAGTGGTTGGAGAGGTTCTCAGGTCGCTTCACCTTGGGCGCGCTGGAGGCGCTGAACGAACGCACCTCCTCGTAGGGCTCGGGAGGATGATCCGGCCGCCCCCCCGGGATCACGAAGCACGTGGTCCGGTTCTTCTCGCCGATGTACGTACGGGCTACACGCGCAACATCCTCCGCCGTAACCCTCCCGATCCGATCCAGGTAGTCCTTCAGATACTCCCAGCCCTCCTGCACCTCCAGGGTGGCCAGGGTCCCGGCCAGGCTCTCATTGCTCCGAAGCCGGGTCAGGAAATCGTAGTGAGCGAGCTTCTTGATCCGCTTCAGCTCCCGTTCGGTGACAGGCTCCTCCTGAAGGCGCTCCACCTCGTCCACCAGCATGCGCTCCAGGTCTTGGCAGGCCTCCAGGTAGGCTTGGCGCTTTTTCCCCTCGGATGCGCCCTCTTCGAGCCCCTCGGGCTCATTTGGGGCTCCCCCCAGGACCACCATGCCCGCGTATCGGTTGTCCGGGTTGTGGCTCCACGCGCTCACGGCGCGGCCTTTCCGGGTGATGTGCTGGGTCATGCGGGCGCCCTGCCCTTGACTGAGGACCATGTTCAGGACGTCCAGGGCGTAGAAGTCGTCCGTTCCCATGCGGGCCCCGTGGTGCCCCAGGAGCACGAGCGGGGTGCGAGCGCCTTCGAGAAAGCGCACGCTCCTTCGCGGACCGCCCTGGGCGGGCTCGCGGGTCACGGTCTCCGGGGAGCGGTCTCCGGCCGGGTACCGCGCAAAGTAGGTCTCCGCGAACCTGCGCACCTGATCTACGGTTACGTCGCCCACGAGAACAGCTACGGCGTTTCTGGGGTTGTAGTAGCGTCGATGAAACTCCTGCGCCGCCGTAGTATTGTATCGCTCCATGTCGGACTTCCAGCCGATGGTGGGGTTTCGATAGGGGTGAGCGGTGTACGCCGTGGCGTCCAGATCCAGCCAGGCCGCACCCATCGGATTATTCACGTAGCGGTACGCCCATTCGCGTTGGACCACTTCCTTTTCCACGTAGAACTCCCGAAAAACCGGCTCAAAGAGCTGCTCGCTGACCATGGAGAACCACTGCTCCAGCATGTCCGATGGCAGAGACATGACGTACTGGGTCTGGTCCTTGCTCGTGAAGGCGTTGACCCCCACGGCGCCGTTCCGGCTGAGCTGGGAGGAAAAGGCCTGGGGCACGTAGATCTCCTGGACCTCCTTGCGGAGGCGGTTCATCTCATCCAGCTTTTCCCGAATGAGTGCTTCATTCGGGTCCCGTTTTTTCTGCTCGGCCAGGACCGTCTGATAGGCCGATTCGATCCGGCTCTGGAGCTCCCGATCGCGCTCCAGGTCCATTGTTCCGTAATTCTTGGTTCCCTTGAACATCATGTGCTCGAGCATGTGAGCCATGCCGGTCCTGCCGCGCTCCTCGAGCGCCGCCCCCGCACGAATGGCCACACGGCAGGCTACCTGGGGCGTCGTGTGACGCTCCACCACGAGGAAAAGCATGCCGTTTTCCAATGTGAAGGACTGAACATCCAGGTCGATCTCCGTCGTTTCCGCCCAAGCAAGTACGGCTCCGCCGACCCATACCGCTAGAACGATCAGCAGAAGGCCCGGAAGAACCCGGTGTCTCAGTCGCTGTCTCCAACCCCATCCCTTCATACCCTTCCCTCCTTCGTCTCCGGTACCCGTGCGATCCGCGCACCAGAGGCATATCCGAATCAGGCGCAAAATTACATTCATTGTAACCATTCGAGCGTCGGATTCAATGGTTGCAGTGTCAGGACTCGCAGGGGCGCTATGTCCTTCCATGCAGACTGGGCGTAATCCTTGTCTCCGCTGAGCGCCTCGCCGTATCTTGCGTGGATGTCTTCCGCTCCCGAGTTTAAAGTCTCATCCGAGCTTTTCCAATTCATCATTCTTCGGGTATTGGATGATTTGCCTTTGACAAAGCTTTCTCTTTGTCATACACATAACCTATTGGTATCGCATCTTTTTATTCCTTCCCTCTGTGCCGGTACCACGTTTGCGCTCTCTGGCTCATGAGCCCTGTATCGCGCTTCCCACGCAACCTCCGCTGCACCCGCCTCACCATCGAACCCTGACCTGACGGGCATCTCTGTTCTTTGATCGATGGCGCGAGTGGTTTGCCGTGGATGCGAACCATCGCGTCAGTCACGAGCTTTTCCTTGGGAGAACCTTTAGGACGAAAGGAGTGCAACCATGAAACTCAAAGGTTCCGTATTGGACGATGCAAAAGGGAAAGCAACGAAAGTCGCAGGAGAGTCTATGGCTAAAGTGGATGACATGGTGGACGATCTCAAGTCCGCGCTGGGTGTGTTCGAATCCTTCGGGTTTCGCGCCAGCAAGTTGAATATGGAACTAGGAGCCATGCCCGCCATCAGCACGTCCATTTCAGGCTCCCTGGACAAGGTGGATGTGGAAGGCCTCAAGAAATTAATCGAGGAAAACGAGCAGAACAAGCTCCTGTGCGGCATGCTCAATGCCTTGATCAAAGCCCGGCAACTTCGAGATCGGATCGAGATGGACAGTTTCACCGGAACGACGTTGGACATCAAACTGGGAGCCCCCCCAAAGCTTTCGTTTCATTTACGGGAGACGATTTAGCAGCCAGAGAGCATCGGCCGGGGGGAGACCCCCGGCCTCCTGAACGAAACCCGAGCGCTTGCCCTGCATAAAAAAAACCCGTGGCTTTCCCCTAGATCCGAGCAGCAAGTCGAACATACTCTTCTCGACGACGACCGAAACGGCCAAACGCAGGCTGCGCCATGCCGGATGAGCGGGGTAAAAATTATGCGAGCAGGAGATCCTTTTCAGGGTGCCGCGGCAGGCCGATTGAATCTCCCCGCGGCAAGCTTGAGGAATGCGCGCGCGAAGCATTTTCAAGAGGTCTGAAACAGGGGCAACGTGTCCAGACAAAGTTCTTCATGTACTTTCTTCGAATAGGCGTTTTCAAACCACATCATCCTATTTTTCCATTTATCTCTTTACCTTGCCACATCATGCATTTCATTGGAGCTTGACGTACAAGCCTTTTTCATCTATTGTGCTCCTTCGAGAATGGGAATGCCCCTCGCCTTACCACAGCCGGCTTGTCCCGCGATGATGACGAAAAAACCTCATTTTTTATCCAGGCTTGAGCCGCAAGACATCCTCACCGACTTTGCACCAAAGGCTGTTCAATTTGTAGCCTCCATCAGCGGGGAATTGATTGAACTGGTTGTTTCCATGCTGATCATGATCCTCGTGGAACGTGGCTACGGTCAGCGGGGATTGGGCATTTACTCCTTTCTAACGGCGTGTATGTTCTTGACGCGTTTTTTCGCAAACTTCGGTGTGAACCGTTTCGTGGAAAGCGAGATCGCGACAGCCACCGATCACCCCAAAGCTCAACAGGCCATCATGGATCGGGGATATCAGGCCGTCATGCTTATGGGCCTGGCTGCGTCCGCCCTGTTTCTGCTCACGGCCGCTTGTGATTCCGGACTGACAAGAATTGAAGAGCGATCCCTGGCGTACGTCCTGATCGCCCTCATACTTCCGATCGCCAATCTTAACTCGCTGAAGCTTTCCATCCTGCGAGGTTTGGGCCAGCACACGCAGGTTGCCCGTTTGAAGCTGACTCGCTATGCCTTGCTCTTCGGGTCCATGTGGGCAATGATTTTGGCCGGAATTCCTCCATCCTTTCTGCTCATACCGTTTCTCATCTCTGATGCAGTCTTGATGCAGATCATCAGACGCCATCTTCAATTCTCCAACGTCTGGCGCGCTCTAAGAAAACCCGACAACGCTTCCGAGACCCTGAGGAAGGGCTACGCATACCTGCTGGCGGATGGCTCTCTTGATATTCTACTGAATATCGACCTTTTCGTTCTGGGTCTTTTCGTCCACGCAAAGGATCTGGGGGTCTATGCGGAGGCGGCCATTCTGGCGAGGTTTTTTATGATCGTCCCGGTGGGCGTAAAGCCGGTATTCAGGCGACATGACCATATCCTGGCCGCCCAGGGGCAGCTCCGTCAATTGGCTACGGCCGTTCACAAAAGGACCCGGAGACTCTTCAGTCTGCACGCGGTCCTGGCCGTAGTCATGCTGCTTTATTTTCCCAGCGTACTCGATTTTTTCTATAAAACTCCGGGGGAAGGAGGGCTAGCTTTTCGAATATTTTCAGTGTTCATTCCAGGATTACTCGTATATTGTGTGTTTTATCCACAAGAAACACTGTACGAAGCCACGGGCAAAACGGTCAATTTGAAAAGACTTACCATATTTATAGCATCAATTAACATTATATTAACCTTTTTTCTGGTTCCTGCTGCCGGTTTTTTCGGGGCGGCTCTCGCAACTTCCATTGCAATGTTCTTTCATTTCCTCATGTTTCAAAGTAAAATAATCGAATCATATCGTTTTAATAAGAGATTGATCGTCCTATGCGCCTCTGCAATCTACCTCTGTTACATTATTTTTCAACAGATTCTCGGGTTTGCTTGGCTCAGCCCTCTCCTGCTCCTGATGCTATTCTATTTTATGGGCTTGTATGGTGTTCAGCACCCCCAAACGCCTTCATCGATGGGCGAATCTCCCTCTGTTTGATGCCTTGGTTTTCAAAATGGGTTGTTTGTTTTCCCACGAGCCTCAACTATGAAAGGACCAGATTATGCCTGATATGAATCAAGAAATCACTGAATTTATCAACAAAAAGAGGCACAGGTTTCGGATTCCAAAGGTGAACCTGAAAATCTCGAGGATTTCCATCCTCCTTGTGCTCGTTGCCTTCCTTCTTGTGGTGGCCTATCATTCCATCTTTATCTATGTGGAGCCGAATGAGTACGGCATCAAAGTCGTTCGCATGGGCCTGAACCGGGGGGTTCAGAAAGAGATCCATTCAGCCGGCCTCCACGTCCTCATCCCGATCCTGCAGCAGATGCACACCCTGCCGCGTGATGTCCAGGTGCTTGAGCTGACCGCCTACCCACAGACTGCCTCTGATTATGCGCGCAAGGATCGGGCTGCGCACATCCAGACCTCGGACGGTTTTTTTGTTGATGTGGATGTCTCCATTCTTTATCGGATCAGCGACCCCTATCTGGTGTTCACCACCATAGGGCCCGGAAACCTGTTTGAGGACAACGGCATTATTCCCAAGGCGGAGCCAGCCCTCAAAGAGACCCTCGGCAAGCTCACCACCGAGGATTTCTATAACAGCCCCATGCGGGTGGAGAAAACCCAGGAGGCCAGGGATCGCCTCAACCAGGAACTGAATCCAAAAGGGATCCAGGTTGAGCTGGTCCTGGTGCGGTATTTCCGCTACAGCAACGAGATCCAGAAAAACATCGAAGAGAAAAAGCTCAAGGACCAGTTGGTCTTCACGAACCAGGCCGCCACGAGGGCAGCCGCGGAAGAGGCGACCCTCAAGAAAATCATTCAGGAGGGTCGCGTGGCCGTCCAGGTTGAATTGGAAAAGGGTCAGGCCTATGTCACGCGAAAGAACGCAGAAAAAGACCAGTATGTCCGGACCAAAAAAGCGGAAGCGAATCTGCTGGTAAAGCTTGCCGAAGCAGAGAGGGTCCGGCTGAAAAACGAGGCACTCAAAGGTGTGGGCTCGGAGCGAATGGTAGGGCTGAAAATGGCCGATGTGTACAAGGGGCTGGATCTGATCATCCTGCCAAGTGATGGAAAGGCGGGCGTCAATCCACTTGATTTGGATAATGCGCTCCAACTCTTTGACGTGCGGAAAGGAGGCGCCCAATGAAAAAAACGATGATTCTTGTGTTGGCCTTGATAGGACTCAGCGGGATGTCTGGTTGTGTTTTTTATAGCACGGACAGCACCGAGGTGGGAGTACGCACGAAAAAATTTACTCTTCTCGGTAAAAAAGGCGTGGAAGAAAAGGCCTATGCCCCCGCGTCCACCTATTTCTTTCTCCCCGTTATCAACGACTGGCATACCTTCGACACCAAACTGCAGAACCTGGAAATGGTCTTTGAAAAGGGAAGAGGGGACCGGAGGACACGCGATGATCTCCTTTTTAAGACGATCGACGGCAATGACATCAGTCTGGATGTGATTATCGCCTATCGCATCGATCCTGAAAAGGCCCCCTATATTCTGCAGAATGTGGCAGACAGCAACTGGACCCTGAGGGACAAGATCGTAAGGACCATTGCCCGCAGTAAACCCCGTGATATTTTTGGCGAGTTGACCACCGAGGAGTTCTATGTAGCCGAGAAGAGAGAGGCCCAGTCCCAGCGCGCAAAAGACATCCTGCAGGAAATGCTGGGCCCTTTAGGCGTGAATGTTGAAAAGGTGCTCACCAAGGACTACAGATTCAACAAGGAGTATCAAAAGGCCATTGAAGACAAGAAAGTTGCAGATCAACAGGTGCAGAAAAACCGGTCTGCCCAGCACGCAGCCCTGGAGGAGTATAAACGCAAGCTCGCCGAGGCCAAGGGCGAGGTCAACAAGATGGTGGCGGACGCCGATGGCGCCTATCGAAAGGCAAAGATAGAGGCCGATGTTTATTTTGAAAAGCAGGCGCTCTTGGCCGAGGCGATAAAAGCGGAAGGGATTGCCGAAGCCAAGGGTATCCGCGAGATGAACGACGCCCTGGCAGGCACCGGAGGCGAGGCCTTTGTAAAACTCCGTATTGCGGAGGCCTTGCAGGGCAAGAGGATCATGTTGTTGCCGGTCTCCGAGGGCGGTATGAATCTCAAGACGACAGACATTAATCAATTGATTCAGACGATGGGGATCAAATCCCTCTCCTCCTCAAAGCAATAGCGTCTCCAGGTAGGCTGTGGGTGGATCGTGCCTCTCCGATCGACTGCACCGGCGATACACAGCAGGGTCGTAGATCGGAGAGGCACGATACACCATCCATAGCACCTTTCGCCCATGAGAAAAGCTGGCGTCTTATCACGCTCAGCGACCCATCTGCCCGCTTCCGGATGAGCTCAACGGGCGCAGGTGCCCTGCGCCCCTGCTTTCGTCAAAGGAAGTCATCCAAGGCGATGGCGACTGCCTGCGAAACATCCGGAAAATCATCGGGCTCCAGCTCCATTCGAACAAGGGGGGCTCTCGGCCTGTCACACCGGCGCGAGAGGGAGGCACCGGCGCCGAAAACGGATCAGAACGTAGCCGGGCGTTTTTCTACCCAGGCACAGAAAGAGTACTCCCTCAAGAGGCCGCCTGAAATCTTGAGCCCTATTCATGATCGATGGGTGAACTTCCTTTCATGCGGATCGATTATCCTGGCACTGCGGGATACGTTGCGGCCCTTTCCGTGTCGTAATCAGTTTCTCATTGACACTCACCGGGACATCGGCTACCATCCTATGCAAAAATCCTCGCTTTATCCCGGTATCATACCGCCATATCACGCAAAAAGAAGGATTTCTTCCCAGGAAGGGAAGATAAATATGGACAATAAATACTATAAAATTACTTTTTCTGGAGAAATAATCGATGGGAAAAACCCTATAAGCGTGAAAAACTATTTAAGGAACCTATTAAAGATCAATTCTGCCCAAGCTGAACTCTTATTTTCTGGGAAAACGGTTACAATTAGAAAGAAAGTGAATGCGACAACTGCAAAAAAATGCAAAATACTTTTCAATCGAGCGGGTGCAGTCTGCCACATTATCCCCTATTCCGAAGCGGAAAAATCTGAGCAACCTCTGATTGAATGCCCTAAATGCCATAAAAAACAGCCCCCTTCAGATACCTGCCTCCATTGCGGAATCATCTTCCGAAAGATCAAAGAAAAAGGGAACACGCCGGACGCCCACGAAGATGAAGGCGTTGTGCAGGCAGGAAACGGAGTGCCGACCGAGCTGGATGGAGAGAAAGACGGACCTCCCGAACCCGGTGCCACGGAAGGAGAACGGGAAACCACGCGTTGGCCGGGGTTGGAGTTGACGATTGCAATGATTGTGGCTGCGCTGGGTTGTTTTGTAGCAACGGTCAATGTGGCGGAAAACCTCTCAAAAACACTGCAGATCGGGGCCTTGAGTACGATCACAATATTAGTATGTGCATTTTCAATTGTAATGTTTGCGTTCTTAAGATCCTTTAAGTTCTTCATCCTCTCAGCAATCGTATGTGGCACCATTGTAAGTGTGGCCTCCCACGGAAAAATGGATATGTCAGCCCTTGCTGGCTTTATCTTTGGGATGTTTCTTCAACTTTTTATCTTTGCTATCCTGGGCGGTATCGTCGGTTTTCTTTTCGGCTTCTTTGTTCGCGGTGTGCTTGAGATTGGAACCAGCTATGCTCAGGCGCGGAAGGATCCGCTGGCCGGTCCCGCCAAGATCAACCTCAGTGCCCTGCTTCAACCCAGGTATCTCCTGATGCTTGCATCGATCACCGGAATATGCGTTTTGGGATATTTCGGTTACGGCAAGTGGAAAACGCACAAGGAGTACTTGATTGTTGACGAATCCGCGATGGAGTATGTTCGATCAGAATACATAAAGGGTCGCATGGATTTACATCTCAACCATAAATTCAGTGGCTTGGAAAGCTTCCCTGAGCTTGCCCGAGGAACGTGTCCTTCCTCCGGGGTAGGAGATTTTATCCGCAGGTTGAAAGATTCGAAGGATATGGGATATGATGACATCGTAGCCTGCGCCGTAAAATTCAACCACCCGATGACGATCAAACCTTTCTTTGAGTGGTATGACATCCATTCGGACGATAAAGCCTACTTTTCGACCCGATCCATGTCAGATCTGTTTATACTGATGAAAAGTGAGGCCGTTCCTGAGATAAAAGATGTGTTTTTTCACAGTAATAATCCGAAAGTACTGAGAATGTGCGTTCACATATTGTCCTATATCGGCTCGGAAGAGGCCATGAACCTCCTGTCCGATTCGATTATTCATCTCTCGGCCCCTTCGTGTTCTGCATCAGCCCATGCGATTGATGTCCTTGTGACCAGCGATTTCGTCAAAAAGGAAACGGCCTTTGATCTCATAAAGGCGACGTATGGCTTGGAAGACCCGGCGTTGAGGTTGAAAGCCATTCGGGCTCTTCGCTTCTTTCGCGGCAAGGGTCCCTTGGAGCTTCTGGAAAAAGCCGAGGATGATGCGGATGATGAGGTTCAACGTGCATCCATCAAGATGAAACAATTGTACAGCAAAAAATAAATCTGAGGCGGACCATGCTCAAGGCTGGCATTTTTCTGGATATCGAGAACCTGACCCGAAACGGCGGCTGGGGCATGCGCTTCGACGTCATCAAGAAGCTCGCCGAGGCCCAGGGGACCGTGGTCCTTCGTGCCAATGCCTACATCGCCGTGGACACCCGGCTCGAGCGGAAGGACGATGAGTACAAGAAGAAAACGCGGGCCTTCCGCGACGCCATTCGCCGGAACGGCTTCCACCTCATTTTCAAGGAGGTGAAGCGTTTCGTGGACTCCGAGGGGCAGGTTGTGCTGAAGGCCAACGCGGACCTGGATCTTGCCGTGGATGCCCTGCTCCAGGCGGAAAACCTCGACTACGTGCTTCTGGGAAGCGGCGACGGGGACTTTCTTCGTCTCGTTCGGGCGCTTCAGAGTAAGGGCAAGCGCGTGGATGTGCTGGCCTTTGACAATACGAGCGCGGAGCTTCGGCAGGAGGCGGACTTTTTCTTCTCCGGACCGCTCGTCCCCGGACTGCTGCCCGCGGACAACGGCGACCCGGAGCGCAAGCGAGGCATGATCCACCACATCGTCGAGGACAAAGGGTACGCGTTCCTGATGATCCAGACCGGCCTGGGCCTGAACGACGTGATGTACAATGTCTTCTGCCACATCACCGAGGTCACGGAGAACGGCGAACCCATCGACGGCGCTTCCTTTCGAAGGCTGTACGAACGAAAAGCCATTCTGGAGTTCGATCTCACCGAGCAGGCCGACGGAAGGTTCCAGGCGACCGACGTGCGGGAGTGGGTCTGGACATGAACCGGGGAATGAAAGAAAGGGGTATCAGGTGTTGAGGTGTTGAAGGTCGAGGGGATTCGAAGTCCTCAATCCATGGCGGCGAGGACCTTGAGGCCGTGCTTCTCGAGGGCCTTACGAATGCCGTCGGTCTTGCATGCAGCCAACCGAAAGAAGTAGACGCGCGTATCGGCCTCCTGGCTCGTCATGCCGACGTTGATCACGTCCCCACCGTTGTCGTTGATGATCCGAAGGGCCTCCTGAAACGCACCGGGTTTTTCCCCGACGGCCACATCGATGCGGGAGCTTGCCGTCATCACGCCCATCATGTCGATGAACGCCCGAAGAATATCCGACTCCGTGATGATCCCCACCAACTTGCCGTTCTCCACCACGGGGATCCCACCGATCTTGTACTTGTAAATGTACTGGGCCGCGATCTCCACGTCGTCGTCGGGACGGACCGTAATCGGCTTTCGGATCATGAGATCGGACAAGGAAAGATCCGCAACCATGGAAGGGATCAGTCCCTGTTTCAGGTCCGCGAGGGTAACGAACCCTTCCAGCCGGTTGCCCTTGGACACCACGGGCAGGTGGCGGATCGAATTGGTCTTCATCACGCCGATGGCCTCCTGGATGGAGGTCCCTTTGGGAATCGTGATGGGGTCCGGAATCATGAGGTACCGGATCTTCATACCGTCCGCCTTTTCTCGCTTCGCTGCGCGGGCCATCCTCTTTACGTCACCTTACGTCACCGCTCCCCGGGTTTGTTCATCGGTGTCAAAAAACTCGAAAACAGGCCGGGCCAAAATTGGAAATCCTACTGATTTCATAAAATTTTACTTTACCCCTTTTCATCCTGTCAAGCGCAACCCCGAAAAAGGCCTTCCTGGAAAGGCTTTCGGGGGTTCGCGAAAAGGGTAGGCCGCCAATGGTTTTCATCCATGAAAAATGGAGGAATCCCTCGCGAATCATGAAACCCTCTCGAACTTCTCGTTACGCCCCGCACCTCGCGATACGCCGGCCCGCTGGAGGCTATCGGAGTCCCCGGATCAGATAGGCATTTTCTTTGGACGTCTGATCGTGTAGTTTATTCCCTGTTCTCAGGTATGAGGGTAACGGCATTACAGGTTGCCTCCGCAAAGAGGACGAATACGCCCGGACTGGACACGGATACGGCTTGAGCATGCAAACCGATTCCCTTTACCTCGTGTGCGCCCGCCGAAAATCGAGGCCCCGTGTGCGCATTGACGTCTGCCGCAGGTGCCGCTGGAGGAAAGGATGTCGAGACCTCCGCAACGCCGTGCAGCTGTGCCTGTTTCCGCTGCCAAGTAAAGTCGGGCAAAGGCGCCGACGAAACGCATTGTAACCGAATCCTCGAGGGCGGAAGCCGGTTCAACGACCTGAAAAAGCGGTTTCCTGGAAAGGACGAAAGAAATGGAACGGATCGAGGCCGTGGGGTTCGACCTCTTCAACACCCTGATCACGGTGGAGCATCAGGCCCTGGAGCACGCCGTGAAACGGCTCGTCCAGAGCCTCCTTCAAAGCGGGCTCGAAGTGGACGCTGACCGCTTTGTCGAGGATCACCGAAGCGCGGCCCGGTCCTTCCTGGAACAGACCCGCATCGACGGCCGGGAGACCCATAACCGGTTCTGGATTCAGCAGGCGCTCGAACGCCAGGGTTTTCAGCTCGAGCCGGAGGATGAGCGCATCGCCTCGGCTGTGGATGCCTATTTTTCGGCCTTCCAGGACTATGTGAGCCTCATCCCGGGAACCCTGGACGTGCTTGAACGCCTTCGCAGCACCTTCCGGTTGGGGCTTCTTTCCAACTTCACCCACCCGCCTGCGGCTCACGCCATCCTGCGCTCTACAGGGCTCGACTCCTTTTTCGATGTCCTCGCCATCAGCGGGGACATCGGGTACCGCAAACCCCACCCCACGGCCTTCAGAGAGCTCGTGCGCGGGCTCGGAATCGAAAGCAGCCGCATTCTCTACATCGGGGACGATCCGGAGCCCGATGTGACCGGCGCCCTTCAAAGCGGTCTTCGTCCCGTGTGGTCCACCTATGTCCGGGATCACGGCCTGGCCTTTGCCCCGGGCTACGTCGGCCAGGACGGGGACCGCCCGGGAGACGACGTGCCTCGCATCTCGGCATGGCAAGACCTCATCGCCCTGTTGGGGTCGCATCTTAATTATTAACTATTGACAATAACCCCTGGATCTGCTTAGCCTCCCTTAAAATCTGCCGGCCCGCTCAAAGACAGCCGGAACGACTCATAAATCCTTCCTTCCAAACGGGTGTGAGGACAATGGCGCGGCCATTGAGAATTGAATATCCAGGCGCGTTCTATCATGTGATGCACCGCGGCAATGCCGGGTCGGATATTTTTCTGAATCGGAGAGACCGGGAGAAGTTCCTGGAATATTTGGCCAAGGCAGTGGAACGTTTTGGACTTAAAGTCCACACATACTGCTTGATGACAAACCATTATCACCTCCTGCTTGAGACACCGGAGGCGAACCTGAGCCGGGCGGTCAAATGGATCAATGTAGGCTATGCCGTGTACTACAATCGCAAAAGAAAACGTATGGGGCACCTGTTTCAGGGGAGGTTCAAGGCTATCGTGGTGGATGCGGATGAGTACCTGAAGCACTTGTCCCGCTATATCCACCTCAACCCTATTCGGGCCGGAATGGTGGAGCACCTCAAGGATTATCCGTGGAGCAGCTACCCGGCTCTCAGTGGGTATGTCAAGGCCCCTGAATGGCTGGAGACAGAATGGTTGTTGTCCCTGTTTGGAGGCACACCCGGGCAGGAAAAACCAGGCTACAGGAATTTTGTTGAATCCGCAGTGGACCAGAAGATCAAGAACCCTTCCAAGGATATTGTGGATGGGATTGTCCTGGGAGGCGCCGATTTTGTGACCAGGGTCAAAGGCCTTATCAAGGGCAAAGACGCGGATACCAGAGAGAAGCCGCAGCTAAGAGCCCTGACGCGAGGCCTCAGGCCGCAAGATCTGTTGCCTGTCATATGCGAAGAGCTGGGCTGTGAGGTAGAGACGGTTCTTCAAAAAGGAAGGAAGAAGAATCTGGCCCGGGACATGGCCATTTACCTGTGCAGAGAAATGACTGGGGACAGTGGGGTTGCCTTGGGGCGTTTTTTTGGAGGGATCTCCGGGGCGGGTATCACGCAACGGTATAAGCATATGGAAAAAAGGATCCAGCGTGACCGGCGAGTGAGGAGACAGGTGCATCGAGTGAAACAGAGAATAATTAATAATTAAGATGCGACCCCAAATTATCCTATGGTGAACCGGTCCCGTCCATCCTTCTTGCTTTGATACATGAGGGCATCCGCGCGCCGCACCACGGAGTCGACCGTGTCTCCCTCCTTGAGCAGAGTCCCGCCGATGGACACGGTCACTTGAAGGTTTTCCGCCTGCCTTCGCACGCGGGAGGCCCGGATCATCGTCCGGCTCCGCTTTCCGACCCGCTCCAGTCCTTCTGCGTCCACATTGCGAACGATGCCCAGGAACTCCTCCCCTCCCCAGCGCCCGAACAGGTCGAACAACCGGGAGTTGTGCAGCAGCGTGGCCCCCAGGGTCTTGAGCACTTCGTCTCCGAGATCGTGGCCGTATGTGTCGTTGAAATGCTTGAAGTGATCGATGTCCATAAAGAGCACACCGGAAACCAGGTCGTAGCGCTCGTACTCCTCGATGCGCGACCGAAGCTCCTGCTCAAGGTACACCCGGTTCGGGAGCTGCGTCAGGGCATCCAACATGGCAAGCTTTTCCAACTCCTGGACCCTGAAGAAGCACGCCATCTTGTCGCTGATGTCACTGAACACCTCCACCGCACCGATAAGGTTCCCGGTCCCGTCCCGCAGGGGAGTCACCCGGATCGCAATGGGCAGGCGGTGGCCGTTTCGATGGTGCAGGAAAACGTCGACCCCCCTGGGCTTGCCATCCCTCAGCGTGGCGGCCAGGGGACAATCCCCATGGCACAGGCTTTTTCCCTCTTCATCCACGTGCATCAAGATGTTGTCGGAACAGCTCCTTCCCACCACCTCGCCGGCCTCAAACCCGGTGATGCGCTCGGCCGCCCGGTTCCAGTACTGAATCCTGCGATCCGGGTCCACAAAGTAGACGCCGTCGTAGAGGTTGTCGAGCATCTCCTTGTAGTTCCATTTCGTCTCTTCCGCCAAAACGCCTCCTCCCGAATCCGCAACTCAGGCTCACCTGCGTTTGCCTCCCGCCCGTTCCAGCATGCCGGCGATCTTGTCCCGGCTCCGCATGAGGTACTCACGGTCCTGCGAGAACACCTCCAGGGTCATGGTGTCATCGTAGCCGATTTCGTGAAGGGCCCGGATCACGCATGGAAAGTCCAGACTGCCCACGCCTACGGGCAGATGATCGTCCGCCGAGCCCCGGTTGTCGCTTGCGTGGACATGCCCGATCCGGCCGGCGAAGCGCTCGATAAAGGCCAGGTTGCGCTGCCCCCCCGGGGAGTCGATGTGTGCATGCCCAAGGTCCAGGGTCATCTCGAGGTGTGGAAACTGGTGAAAAACCTCCGTGAAATCCTCCGGATCGGAGAGCGAGCAGGCAATCGGGGGCATGTTCTCGAGGCCCACGCGCACGTCCAGAGACTGGGCCGCGAGGAGCACCGTTGAAAGGCTTTCCCTCATGTGGCGTCGAAAGAGCTCGAGCGCCCGTCGCCCCAAGCCCGAGGCATGGGCCGGGTGCAGTACGACCTTTTCGGTCCCGAGCGCTTTGGCCGTCTCCAGGGATTCTACGAGCTCGCGGACCGAGGCCTCCCGCAGCCCCGGGGTCAGATCAGCGGCCGATACAAACGTGGGAAGATGACACACGAGTCCCAGACCCAATCTGCGAATGGCGGACAGCACCGCATCCTGCTGTTCCTTCAGCACACTATGGTGGGCCATAGGGGCGTCCATGGTCAGCTCCACATAGTCGAATCCCATCTCCGCCACGGCCTCGATCTCTTCGAGGACCGGGTTCAGGGGGAAGTTCATGGCTCCAAAGCGCATGATCCGTTCAGCCTCCTTTTTCTTATGAATGAAGGTATGATACATTCAAATTCTGTGATGCACAACTTCCCCGAGACGGGAACAGCCCGTAAATCGAATAGGAGGACAATGGTCTACCCCCTTCCGGATCGACGCGCCCGGATCCGCATCGGCGACCGTGAGCCCCGCCGTCCTCTGGTGGATTACCTTGCGACCCGTTTCACCTATCACGATCGCACTCGATGGCAGGAGCACGTCCGCATGGGGCGCCTCCTTGTAAACCGCCGGACGGCCACTGAGACAAGCGTCCTGGAACCCGGAGACCTCGTGGAGTTTTGCATGCCGGATGCACCGGAGCCGCCGGTGGATACGGGTTACGGCGTCCTTTTCCAGGACGACGCGCTCCTGGTGGTGGACAAGCCTGCGGACCTTCCCTGCCACCCGGGGGGCCGGTACTACCGAAACACCTTATGGGGGCTCCTTCGGCAGTCCCACGGGCCCCATGTCTACCTGGCCCTGATGAACCGCATCGATCGCGAGACCTCGGGCCTGGTCCTGGCGGCCCGAACCCGGTGGGCCGCCAGGGAATTGGGAAGGCAGTTCCAGAGGCACACCGTGTTCAAGAGGTACGTGGCCCTTGTGGAAGGACGATTTCCAACGGGCACCATGGAGGCCTGCGGCGTGCTTGCTCCCGACACGAAAAGCGCGGTTCGAAAGCGGCGCCTTTTCCGGCCGGACCCTGTGCCCGAGGCACTCGCAGGAGAGGCCAAGGCGTGCCGAACCACCTTGACCGGGATCCTTCAGTCCGGTGAAATCAGCTGTGTGGAGGCCGTCCCTCACACGGGCCGGCTCCACCAGATTCGGGCTACGCTGAGCGGTCTGGGCTATCCCATCGTCGGGGACAAGATCTACGGCGTGGACGAGGTGTGCTTTCTGCGGTTCATTCAGGGACACCTAAGCCCGGAGGACCGGAGGCGCCTCCGCCTTCCACGCCAGGCCCTTCACGCGGCCGAGCTCCACATTCGTCACCCTGCGACCGGTAACGCCCTCCGGTTCCGATCGGAACTGCCCGCGGATATGCTCGCTCTTATCAATCGATGCGAAAAGGCCGGGATTTCCCCTTGACACTTCCGATGGATTTGTGGCCCTTTCTCCGGGGAAAAGCCGCTCATTCCCGGAAGGCCGCGGTGAGGAAGCACCGGTCGAGGCGGCTCATCCCTTTTTTATCCTGTCCCCCATGAGGAAGGCGGAAAACCGGAATGCAGACCATGGACCAGCTTCGACAAACGCTCGGCCGAATCGATGGCAAAAGTTACGATGCCTACAAGGACTTGCAGGGGGGCTACGACTTCCGCTGGTTCACCCTGTGCATCGACCACGTGCAGGGGGACCCGTTCGCCGCCCCTTCCCGCCTCAGGGCGCGGGTGCCCATGCGGCGGGCCGGGTACCCCCGGGACCTCTTCCGCAACCGGGTCCGCCGAATCGCCCTGGAGGACTTTGCCGGCCGTCAGGTCGATCGGGCCGTGTCCCGGGAGTCCCGCCGCACACAGGGAAGCGGAAAAAGCGGGCGGATTAGCATCGATGCAGGAGGCCAGGAGGCTCTGGAGCGCACCGCGTGCCGAATCACTCCGGATTGGGTGGAGGCCCGCGTCTACGTGGGTCTTCCGGCCACAGGGCGGCGTATTCTGGGACATCAGGCCCGGGAGCTCCTCTGCGAAATCCTGCCGGACATCGTTCAAAGGGGTCTCCTGTGGCGCGCTTTTTCGGACAAGGAAGCCTGGGCGTTCGTGGAGTGCGTGGAGAACCAGGAAGCCGTTCGGGATCGACTGGACGAGCTGGGGCTCGTGGCCTTTGTGGCCGAAGGCGCGATCCTCCCCCGCGAGACCGGCAACAGCCCGCGCCCGCTCGACCGGAAACGTGCCGTCGCGTTTCAATCCCCGGCTTCCCTTCGCGTGCGCCTGGACCTGCCCAATCCGGTCAGCCGGGAACCCGGCGCTCCGAGGCACATCACGGGCATGGGGATCCCCCGGGGGATCACGCTGATCGTGGGCGGCGGGTACCACGGCAAGTCCACCCTGCTCAAGGCCCTGGAGCAGGGCATCTACCCCCACGTACCCGGGGACGGCCGGGAAGGCGTGGTCACCTGCCGCGGGGCCGTGAAAGTTCGAGCCGAGGACGGACGCAGGATCGAGCGTGTGGACATCGGGCCGTTCATCGACAATCTGCCCGGCGGTTTGGACACCCGCACCTTTTCCACGGACAACGCCAGCGGGAGCACGAGCCAGGCGGCCAATATCGTCGAGGCCCTCGAGATGGGCGCGGATGCCCTGCTCCTGGACGAGGACACCTCGGCCACCAACTTCATGGTCCGCGATGTGCGCATGCAGGCCCTGGTGCACAAGGAGTTCGAACCCATCACCCCGTTCGTGGACCGTGTCCGGGAGATGTACGAAGCGTTCGGCGTGTCTACGGTGCTGGTCATGGGCGGTTGCGGCGATTACTTCGATGTGGCGGATCGCGTGATCCTGATGCGGGAGTACCTTCCCGAAGACGTAACCCGGGAAGCGCAGGATGTGGCCGCGGCCCACGAAACCGGAAGGCGTTCCGAAGCTGAACCCTCCTCCGACTGGCGCCTGGAGCGCACGCCCCTTCCCAAAAGCTTTAACGCATCCCAGGGAAAAAAGAGGATCAAGATCGACGCCAGGGACCTGGATCAGATCCTGTTCGGTGCCGATTCCATTGACCTGCGGGGTGTGGAGCAGCTCGTGGACATGAGCCAGACCCGCGCTGTGGGCATGGCCATCCACCTGGCCGCCTCCCGGTTCATGAACGGCAGGGTCCCCCTCAAGACCGCACTCGAGCAGCTGGAGGCCTACCTGGACGAAAACGGCCTGGACCTGCTGGACCCCTTTCACCGGGGCGAGGGGCATCCCGGGAGCTTTGCGCGGCCCCGCGCCCTGGAGATCGCCGCGGCCATTAACCGCCTTCGGAGCGTGCGCTTTCGGTAAGGGCTTGAGGATTACCTGCTTCAGGGATGGGTCGTGCGGGCAGGTCCAGCGCATGAAGCACCTCACGGGCAAGGGCTTCTGGCGGCCCGGACCCACGCACGCAAATCCCCCGCTCCACCCGGTCGTGCGCAAGAAGGCGCGGGTCTCGAGTGAGAAAGATTCGCTTTCCCTTATTGGAGACCGCAAGAAGCCCGGAAGGCGAAAGGGACTCAGCGAAGCGAACGTCCCAACCGAGACATTGCAGGCACCGGGCCAGGCCCTCCAGATCCCGATCCACGATAAATCGAGGCCTTCGAAGGGGGCGATTCGGGAGCTTCGTCACCCCGGTTACGTCCAGACGCTCGAACTCGGGATACACGCTCACCCGGTCTCCTGCAATCAGGACGTGATCCCAGCCCGCAGGCTGCCCGTTCACCAGGACCAGGTCCACCTCGGCCGACGGCACACCCAGCCTGCGAAGGGCATCCAGCACACGCGACCCGGA
>JASFQI010000038.1:0-22423 GCA_050115555.1 Desulfobacteraceae bacterium | reverse complement strand
CCTCCAGGGCGTCTTCCCCCTCCCCCTCCACAACCTCCACGTCCTCGTAGGCGTCGTCCGTGATCTCTTCTTCGCCCTCCGCCTCTTCGAGCTCGCCATCCTCCAGGGCGTCTTCCTCCTCCTCCACGACCTCCACGGCTTCGTACGCCTCGTCCGTGACCTCTTCTTCGCCCTCCGCCTCCTCGAGCTCGGCATCCTCCAGGGCGTCTTCCCCCTCCTCCTCCACGACCTCCACGGCTTCGTACGCCTCGTCCGTGACCTCTTCTTTCCCCTCCGCCTCCTCGAGCTCGGCGTCCTCCAGGGCTTCGTCTTCCTCCTCCTCCACGACCTCCACGGCCTCGTACGCCTCGTCCGTGACCTCTTCTTCGCCCTCCGCCTCCTCGAGCTCGGCGTCCTCCAGAGCTTCGTCTTCCTCCTCCACAATCTCCACGTCCTCATAAGCTTCGTCTGTCACCTCTTCGTCGGCATCCACCTCTTCGAGCTCGGCATCCGCAAGAGGAAGAGCCTCGTTCGGGAAGCCGGATTCGAACGCACCGGCTTCTGTGCCGGGAGACCCAACACCTTCCGTTCCCTCATCAGCAGGTCCAATCCCGAGGTCACGCGCCAGTCCTCGAACCACGGCCTGAATTTCATTCAAGGCGCCCGCATCCACCTTCATCTCCCCGTGACGGGTCTCCTGTGCACGTGAGAGCAACTCCTGAATGCCTTTGAGGAGCTCTCCGATCCGTTTCGGATTCAAGGAACCCTCCCCATCCCCGGAGAGTCCTTTCAGCGCCTCGAGAGTCTGGTTCTTTGCCTCTTCGCATGGGATGAACGTGTTTTCCAGGCTGATAATCACGCCCTCCGGGTTCCCGCCTTTCCGGAACAACGCCATCAGGTCGGCATTGACAGAGGAACGAAGACTGCTCAGGTTACGGCGTCTGGAAGCCGGCGCAATCGAGTCCTTTTCCGTATTCCACAACACCCGAATCAGGTCGTCGCTGTCATAGCCCTTTACAAATGCGGCTTCTCCCTCCTGCTCATGGAAGGCCCGCAAGGTATCCACAAGCCGGAACTTCAGGGATCGAAGGCTTCGGTAGCCAAGCCCTTCGATCGCCTGCGCAATGCCCGAAAGGCTGATCATGGTTTCCCAGGTTGACTGTGTTTTCTGTGTCTCCAGCATGAAATCATTCCATCCCATCCGGACGAGTCGATGGGGATGCGGCACCCGACAGACGTGGCTCGCGCAGTATTTTCGTTTGGCCATTCCGTGCACGGACGAGGGTTTTTTGAACCCATGTGTGGTACGAGTTTTGCATATTTGAAAAAGCACGAATCAGGCACTTCTTACCGCATAAGAGTGCAAATGACAGGCCAAAATACGCAAGGTCGGCTCGAATGACGGAGGGTTTCTACATTTCTCTTCGATGGGCACGCCAGCGCGAGAGAGGCGTTTTTTTTGTGGGAAAAGTGCTCTGCATAGTCAGCCAAAAGGGGGGGGTGGGCAAGACGACTACGGCCGTAAATCTTGCGGCAGCGCTCGCTATTGCGGAAAAAAACACGCTTCTCGTAGATTGCGATGCTCAGGGGAATGCATCCACGGCTATGGGGATTTCCCGCTCGTTCCGGGGACCCACGCTAAGCCGCGTTCTGACCGGCGGTGTGGACATTCAAAGCGCCCTGGTTCCCAGCGAAATCCCTTACCTGAATATTCTGCCTGCAAAACCGGAGATGTACTCCACGGAATCTGCTTTCCGCGGTGTTCAGGAAAGGGAATACGTTCTTCGAAACCGCCTGGATCCGGTGAAAGAGAAGTTCGATTGCATTCTCATCGATTCGCCGCCTTCCCTGGGGCTGCTCACCGCCAACGCGCTCGTAGCTGCTGACGGGGTCCTTATTCCTTTGCAATGCGAGTACTTCGCACTGGAAGGTCTAAGCCGGCTCCTGGCCCTGGTTCACGCGTTCAAGCGGCGTTTCAATCACGGCTTGTACATTGCGGGCATTCTGCTGACCATGGCGGATCCCCAGGACCCGGTGTCACGCCGTATTGCAAGGGAAGCACGCCGGCATCTTGACGGAATGGTCTTTCGGACAGTGATTCCCAGGCACCGAAACACGGGGGAACCTGTGAACCCGACCAGGCCGCTACTGCTCCAGGAAGCGTCCCTCGGCGCGAAGCAGTATCTGGAACTGGCCAGAGAGGTGCTCTCGCGGAACGCCCTGGGCCAATCCCCGGGGCTTTCAGCCTGCCGGGCTCAAATGCACGTCCCGGAACGACCTGAACAAACCGAGAGAAACCCGCAGGAGGCCGGGAAGTAAAGGATTGTGCGGTGCGGGTGCCGCTTCCCACCCGCCAACAGGTATCCGAAACAGAACCAAAGGAGTCCTTACCATGAAAGTCACCAACGACGATGTCATCCGAAGCGGAGAACAAGAGCTGATCGACGGCATCACGGCAGACCTTGACTGGAACGTAATCGAAAACCTCTTCGTTACAGAGCACCGCCTCCCACTGGGGGAGGATGTGTCTTACAAGAACGGAGACCTCGTGGTTCACGATGGGCAAATCGCCTATCTCCTTGAGTTCGAGGTCAAGGTGCCACTCTCCATTCTGCTGGACCGAAAGGGCCACTGTATTCAGATTCAAAGTGCCCCCCCGGGCGACCAGAACCCCGATACGACTGAAAGCGATGTACCCGAGGCTGATGCGAAACCGTTGAGCGAGCAACCTCCGGTCAAGAAAACCGGCGATGACGCCGATGGGTATGAGCAGACGATCTCATCCATATTCGAAGACGCCGCCGAAGCTTCAGAGGACGCTGAAGGGCAACCGTCCGAGGATGACTCCGTAGGCGCCGGGATCACACGTATGGCTGATGAGGCCCATGGAATGCTTTCAGAAATGGGAGAACTCGGAGAGGCATAGCCCACGCAACGCCTGCCTCGCGAATTGAACCGAATATCGACCTTCAGGCGGATCTTCGAAAAGGAGTGGAAAACGGATGTCCCTGGAACCGACAGGCAGCCCCGCCGAAAACCATGTCTTGCGTGACAGGCTCGATCAGGTACTGTCTCATCACTTTGAACGCATCACAGGAACACGAAACGGCATTCACGGCCTTCCTTTGACTCTGACCAGCGTGGCCTGCATCGTCCTGCTGGTGGATCGCGAAGAGGAAGTCACCCAGGGCGAGGATCCGGTCCCGCGCTATGACCGTGCCGATCTGGAATATGAGCTTGCGGAAATGGGTCTAGTCCAAGATGATTCTCTGAATGAGCTTCTCATCTGGCTTCAGGAAAACGGCTACATTGAAGTGGATGCACAAGACCGCCTTCATGCAGGCAAGCCAACGATATCCATGGCCCATCTCCTGGAGCACGCCTTTCCGGGGATGCCCGGGCTGAACCTTGTTGCCTACTTCATTCAGACCCTGGATGAGGTCCAGTCCGAAAGAAAGGCAACTGCAGACGCATTCTCCCAACTCGACCAAATACTACAAAGGCACAGCGCCGGACCGTTTCGAAAGAGCCCCCCCGCTCCCTCCACGGATAAGAGCCGATCCGCCGCGCCTTCCACGTCTCGCTCAACCTCCCCCAGGCGAAGCCCTTCAGCCGTCAGGCCGGCCTTTGCTTCGCCCATTCGGTTCAAGTCCCCGGCCTCCAAGGTTCCCTCCGTCCCGACGGAGTCCACCCCGTCCGAATCCAAAGAGCCTGCGCTGATTGTTTCGGGCGGGGAATTTGCCCCTCCCGGGCAGGAAAACCCGTCTCCTGAAGCCCCCGGAAACGTATACCGCAGTGAAGAGATGCCCCCCCCGCCCTTGGACGCTATACCGGATGAGCCTGCGGATATCGCCTCTGAGTCCCGGCCCGAGCCATCGGCACCCGTAGATGAGTCCGTTATCGTCGACGAAGTCTTATCAGAAGATTCCAGCGCAGAAATCCCGCCATCCGAAATGGTTCAAGACCAGAATGAAATGGAGGCGAAGCGGGAAGACAAGGAAGCAGTCCAAGATGAAGCTCAAGAGGAGGAAACTCCGTCTGTGGATGCCCCTCTTGCCGAACCGGCCGGAGTGAAAAAAGCCGAGACCCCGGAAATCAACGTCACGACTTCCCCGGATCGCTCCCGGACTGAATCGCCCTTGCCCTCTTCGCCTTTCGAAGGCGATTCGGAAACCGGCGCAGAAGATATCGTAGCGGAACGCATTGCCGCATTCGAAGAGAAGCTGGCCATGCAGTGCCCTGTATGCCGCCAGGCCTTTGTGCAGGAAAAGACCACGTCCAAGGGCAAGACCTACTATACATGTACGGACGAGAACTGTGTATTCATCAGCTGGGGACGACCCCACCATGTAGAATGCCCCCGTTGCAGCAATCCTTTTCTGGTCGAGTCCCTCTCATCCAGCGGTGAAATCGTGCTTAAATGCCCTCGGGCCACCTGCCGGCACAAGCAGCCCCTCCACCCCAGCGCCGACGACGGTGTTCTGAAATACGCTCAAACGGGTTCCGGGAACTCAAAACCCCGCAAAAAACGAGTGGTGCGGCGAAAACGGGTCCGCAGAAAGCGCTGAGCATATCCCGAAACTGGATCGCACCAAAGCCTGTGAATGTGAAGGGGTTGGTGTAAGTGTATTGAAGAGGCATCCGGGCTTCGGGGTGGGAAGAGGGATCGTTCCCGAGCTCCCGGGCCGGTCTTCGTTACGGACTTCCCCGTGGGGGAAGCCGCCCCCTCCCTGTTCCATCCCCGCCGGGCACTATGTTCCAGTCAAACAAAGTCTGTATGGTTCATAACGTTTCTTCCCCTTGGGTTACTGCAGTTCGGCGGGGACTGGCCAGGGGGTCCCCAACGGAGAAGTCCGGCGAAGACGAGGCCCTTCCGCAATGTCACGATCTCCCCTTCCACCCTCCGCCCATAAAAACTGTGGAGGTGGAGGTGTTTGTGAAGGTTTAAAACTCTGTTCAGGAATCTTTGATGAAAAAAACGCTCGGTGGGGCGAGGGGCGTGGGCATCTTTCCTGGAGAAGCGATCCCGGAGACCAGGAATTGACTCGGTGCGCAGGGCCTCAGTGGGTGGATCCTGTCTATCGCGGGGCAAGTCGAAGTCTTCCCGGCAGAGCTCCCCGAAAGGGGGACAGGGTATCCAAATGCCTACGATTTCCGCTCAGGGCGGCTCGCTGGAATACATCCCAACCCTGGATCGCCCCGGAAGGAAAGCATCCCCACGGCTCGAGACCCGGATGAAAAGCATGCGTATGACGCCCACTGCCCTCCCGTTCCATTGTCAGGACACGGCTCCGGCCGCTAAGCTCACTCCACCTTTTTAAGCGTATCCCGAATCTGCGCCCCAAGCTCGGTGGAGGCCACCAGCAGATCCTCTCCAATCATGGGTGCATCCAGATACTCGTTCAGAAAAAATTCGGTCCCGTCCACCCTCAGAATCTTACCCCCGGCCGCCTCGACAATAACACGCACCGCGCCCAGGTCTTCGTAGGACAGGTTGTTCATCACCGCCCCCTCAGCTCGCCCGGTCGCCACATAGCATGCGTGCGCGGCCGTGCAACCAAGGCTTCGAATCTTTCCCGGGAAGTTCGTCCTGTAATGCCGATGGAAACGGGAGTACGTCAGAAGGACGCTCTCATCGTTCAGGACCTCCTGCTCGGACACGCTCATTTCCCGGTCTCCGCAATAGGCCTTCTGCCCTGCCAGCGCATGAAACAGGTCTCCTGTAGCCGGCATGTAAAAAACCCCCAGCACCGGCCAGAAATTCTCCAGAAGGGCCAGGGACATGCCCCAAATCGGAATTCCGGCCTGGAAGTTTGCCACGCCGTCCAGGGCGTCGTAGACCCAGAGATACCGCGTTTCGTCGTGCTTGTATCCCTCCCCTTCCTCGCTGTGGCTGAAAACACGATGCTCCGGAAAGCGTGTATAGAGATGCTCTCGAAATTCTTCCATGAGTTGGAGTCCGGCCTCGATAACCAACCCCTTGTCAAACTTGAGCCGCCTTGCCCCTTGTCCGTAATAGGAAAGAGCCTTTTCTCCCAATACCTGAACGACCTCCGTGGCAAATGCCGAAAGCCCTTCCACGCTGTGCTTTTCGGACACCCCGTCACCTCCCTTGTTTCTGTTGAACCTGCATTGCCCGCTCCGGCCGAATCACGCTCAAAGCACTTCCATGCGCCCTTGCGTCCCACCCGCCTACCAGGAAGCGCCCGGTTTGCACATTCCTCATCACCCGAAAGCAGGAACACAGGGTCCTCTCCTACTTTAACAGATCCCCGGTCGATCGCAACCCCTGGAGATCCGGCTCAATCCCGGAAACGCTGGCATCCCGGAGCAACCTCTGGTAGGATTTTATGCCTCAGGCATACTCGCGCGGACGCACCGGTCAATACAAACCGTATGTGTCCCATGCAACTTCCGAGAGGAGGTCCCTCATGCCCACGAATATTCTTTCTTCCCTGGAGACCGGCAAGCCCGCCGGTCTCGACATCCCACCCCGAAACCGGATTCTGGTCGTCACCGGGAGCCCACGCAGGGGCGGCAACTCTGAAAAGCTTGCAAAGCGAATGGCGGCTTCCGCCGAAGAGGTCGGGGTACCCTGCTACCTGGCCCGGCTGCCGGACTATCAAATCCAGCCGTGCGTGGGCTGTGAGCAATGTCGCAAGGACGGGGCCTGCACCGGCCATTTGGACGGCATGCATCTCCTCTACCCCCACGTGGCCTTGTGCCGGGGGCTGCTTCTCATCTCGCCCGTTCACAATTACAACGTCACCTCATGGATGAAGGCCTTTATCGATCGGCTGTATCCGTTTTATACGTTCGGGCAGAAACGTCCCGGGGATTGGTCCAGCAGACTGGCAGGTCAAGGCCGTAAGGCCGCCATCGTCTCCGTGGGCGAACAGCACGGGGAAGATGGAATCGGCCTCACCCTGGAAGCTATGCGCCTCCCCCTGGAGGCCTTGGGATACGACGTCCTCGCGCCTCTTCCTGTGACCGGGGTGTTTGAGAGGGGCAAAATCACCGGGCAAGTGAAGTTTCTTCAGCAGGCTGAGGTCCTGGCCCGTCAACTCGCTGAAGCGGTTCAGACCTCTGCATCTTGATGGAGTCGTAAAAGGCCGATACCTAGTGATTTGCCTCTAGCAATGCCCATGACTTAAGTGTAGCCAACAGGCGGTCGAGCGGGTTTTTGCGAGACCGTCAATCGTGATACTCCGTCGATTCGCGCGTCCCCTCCCCTTTTCCGGCAGAATCGAGCGGGGTCCCGGTAAGTTCCTCGCTCTCATAGGGGAAGACCGGTTCCCTCAGAATGGCACGGATCGCCCCCCTGGCTCCCGAAGCCAGCGCCGGGTGGGTGTCCTCCAACCCCGCCACCTGTCGGAGGTGATCGGCGGTTCGCATGATCAGGGAAGCCATGTCCCCCTCGTCCACGCGAATCCCGTCAAGCAGCTCTTCCCAGGGCACGCCCTGTGCCCAGAGGTACAGTGCCGAGGAGGGCCAGAAAAGGATCGGCGGGTTTGCAAATCCCCGAGCCGTTTTTCGCATACAAATTCCCTCAATGGCCTCCTGAACGCGAACCACCGCGTGCTCCAACGCATGCAGACGCTCCGGCTCCGGCCACCGCACGACCACATCCAGGGGCCGATCCCAGACGAACGGTGCAATGCAACCGGCTAGAATCTCAGGGGGTATCCCCTCAAAGGCCCCCTGTCTTATGGCGTCCGCAATCAGCAGTGGGTGATCCAGTCGAAGTCTGGAAGCCCAAATTCCATCCACGTTCAATCGATCGTGCTCATCCACGAACCCGGTTTCTTTCAGGAATCGAAGGTGACGCTTGAAACTCAGCCACAACCCTTCATCCATGCCTTCCAGGTAAGGGGCCAGCGTGCGGATTTCCTGCAGAATTCGGCGAAGCGAACGATTCTTCGGCGTGTGACAGTCCTTGAAACGATCGCACGTCTCGCAGGGGAGTGAGATCAACTCCTGCTGAACCTCCTTTGCCCCAGGCCCCTGGTCCCCGGACTCTTCGGGGTATAGAACCTCCAGCTCCTCCAAGGAGATACGGTCCAGCATCCGCTTCACGGCCCGGAGCGAGGGAGGATCGGGAAGCTCCAGGCGCCGGTCGAACAGGAGCTTGATCCGCCTGGATCGTACCTTGCGGAGCTGAACCCTGTTCTTCTTCGCTCGCAGGGGTTTCTCGAGGTTCAGGGCATCGCAGACCAGATCCTCGTTTTCCACGTACGTGTGAAAGACGAGATGCACTCCTCCCTTTTTGTGAAGAAAGAGGCGTCCGGGTTCCAGATAGCTCTCCAGGGTTTTACGCTCTGCCCGGCCCCTTAGTTCGCGCTCCTGCGCGCGAAGCTGCTTTCGAAGCGCTGCACGTCCCTCGATGTAGTCCAGGACCTCGAAGGGATCCTGCGTATCGCACCTTCCCCCCTGCAGTTCCCTTTGCATGGAGGCCACAAGCCGGTCCCAGACCTCTTGAGTCCGGGCGTGCTGTTCTTTGTTTTGAAATGCTGCAAACGAGCGTCCCAGGAGGGTGTGAACTTCAGCCGGTTCATGGGAGAGCAACAGGTTGAGGGTCATGGAAAAATTGATGTGAATGCGGCTGCTCAAAGGTTCCGGGGGAGCGCCTTGAAGGGTGTGAATGAGCGCGGGATCCTGATGCGGTCCGGGAAGAACCACGGCGAACCCGATCCGATCTTTTCCTCTCCGTCCTGCACGTCCGACCATCTGATGAAAGTCCCGTGCGGTCAGATCTCGAAACTCCCGTCCGTCAAATCGATCGCTCTGAACAAGAACCACGGTTCGAGCCGGAAAGTTGACGCCCGCCGCCACGGTGGATGTGGAGAAAATGGCTTCCAGGAGGCCCTTTTCCATCATCTCCTCGATGAACAGCTTCCATGCAGGGAGCTGCCCGGCATGATGCGCCCCCACCAAGGCCCCGAACAGTGCTTTGAGCTGTCGGTTGGCCTTCAAATGGGGATGATCGCGAAGAAAGGCCGTTGCTGACGCCCGAATCCGTTCCTTGCGTTCGGAAGGCGTCCCGACCCGGGAGCAAGCCTGGAGTGCACGGTCACAATCCGCCCTGGATTTCAAAAAGAAGATGGCCGGAAGAAGGTCGAGCGCTCGCAGGCACCGAATCACCTCTCCGTAAGCCGGGGCTTCCCCTCGCCTTCGGCCGCTGGAACGCGCATCCTTCTGCGCGGCCATGTACTTCTTCACGCGACCGGAAAGGCCTCGGGCTCCGCCGAGCGGGAGCATGAGCCCGTCGGGGAGGAGAAAGAGCGTCTCGAGAGGGACCGGCCGCTCCTCCACCCGCACCACACCGGCGGGCACAGACCGGTTCTTCTCCAACCAGGCCGCTATCTCTTCCGCATTGGGGATGGTGGCGGAGAGGAGCAGCAACCTCACGCGGGCTGGCAGGTAGATCAGGACCTCCTCCCAGACCACCCCGCGATCCGGATCACTCAAGTAATGGGCCTCGTCCAGGATAACAAGATCTGCACCGATGTCTGTCCCGGTGTGCATGGCGTCGTAGAGCTGATTACGGAGGATCTCCGTGGTCCCCACGATAATCGGGGCATCCGCATTCTCCTTCCGGTCCCCGGTCAGAATGCCGCACTCGTTCCGGCCGAACTCCTTTTGGAACTGCTGGTAAATGGCGTTGGAAAGGGCCTTGAGCGGTGAAGCGTACCAGACGTGCAGGCCCTCGGCCCGCTGCAAACGGATCGCCTCGCTGGCAATCCACGTCTTGCCCGCTCCTGTGGGCGCACTCACCAGGACATCCCGGGTTCGAATCCGCTCCAGGGCTTCCAGCTGAAAGGAATCCGGCCGAAAGGGCCTCGGGGTGGGTACGCCGATCTGCTTGAACGCCTTCCGGAGCTGGGGATCCAGGCGGGGACGCTCGTAGGAGGAGGAACTCCTTTGCCTGGAGGATTGCCGCCGGGGCCGTGTCCTTCGCGACTTGGAGGGATGGGATCGGGAACGGTTATCCACGAATCACGCCACGAGTTCCTGTGCGATCCGGTCCATGGACTCCAGATAGCCTTCCACGGCCTGTTCAGGATTCAGGTCCTTGAGAGACTCCACGGCATCGGGCACGACATCCCCGCATCCCCGAGCAATGCGGAGGCCCTCCCGGTGAACGACCTCGAGAGCTTCCTGCGCGAACAGGCGCGACGCGGCCTGGATGAACTCCACGCTTCGCAGTCCCGCATCCCCTTGGGCCGCCTTTCTGCAGAGGGCGTCCCCCACCTCGCACCAGGTCATCATGTCGGCGAGAAGGAACATCACATGCTGAGACCGGGTGAGCCTGTGTTTCCGAGCAGCGAGAAGAGTTCCGTTGAGCGCGCGCACGGCCCGGCCGAGGACAGGTCCGCCGCAGCTTTCGGGTAGGCCTTCGAGCACATCCGCCATGTCCGCATAATACCTTCCCTTGGATCGGACGCTCTCACGCAGCCGGAACATGGCAATGATGTTTCTCTGGATCTCACTCGTACCCTCGAAGATCGTTGTGATCTTGATGTCCCGCTTGATTTTCTCGACCTCGTACTCTCGAATGTAGCCATAGCCGCCCAGAGCCTGAATCGCATCGTTCGCCGCGGCATCACCGGCCTCCGTGGCGAAAAACTTCGAAATGGACCCCTCCACCTGAAGGTCCTCCTCGCCGCTGTCCAGACGCCGAGCCGTCTCCTCGATGTAAGCCCGCGCCGCCTCTAGACGAACGGCGTTGGGCGCGAGCAACCGATGGGTGTACCCCTGCTTCTCCGCCAGCGTGGTCCCGAACTGAACGCGCTCCTTGCTGTAAGCGATGGCCTTGTCCAGGGCCGCCATGCCCCCACCCAGGCCGAACGTGGCCACCATGAGTCGAGTGTACCCGAACACTTCGTTGGCCTGCTTGAGCCCGCGCCCTTCCTCTCCCCCGAGCAGGCTTTCCACCGGAACCACCACGTCTTCCAGGATCAGGGCGGAGGTGTTCGAAGCGCGGATGCCGTGCTTGTCCTCATGCTTTCCCGCTGTGAGTCCGTCGGCGTCCCCTTCGACCGCGAAGAAGGAAGGCCCGTCCGGCGCGTCCGCCAAGATGGTAAAGAGCTGGGCCACGCCGCCGTTTGTGATGAACTGCTTCTGCCCGTTCAATCGGTAACCGGTCAGCCGCCCCTCCTCATCGAGCAATCTCTCGGCCTTTGTCTTCAACGACTGGACGTTGGAGCCCGCTTCGGGTTCGGTGACCCCGTACCCCACGATCAACCCTTCTCTGGCGATGCGTCCGATGTACTCCTCTTTCTGCGCATCCGTGGCGCCCACCCGGATGGGGTCCATCCCGAGGCAGATGGCCAGAAAACTGGTGGCCACAGCCATATCCATATAGGCCATGCGCTCGGAAACCACGGCAATGTCCCGGGCCCCGGCTCCAAGACCGCCGTAAACCTCAGGGATGAAGATGAGGTGAAGGGCCACCTCCGGGCCCAGCATGAACCGAATCAGGTCCATGGGGAACTCTCCGAGTCGGTCCATCTCCATCTTCGTCTCCGTGTCCAACCGGTCCCGCTCGATCTTCGCAATCGTATCCAGCACCATGGAGAGCATCTCTGGATCCATCCTGTTCACGATCTCCTCCATACTCATTTCCTCTTCCTGTATGCGGGCCTTGGGCCCTGCTGTCTTTGCATGGTCGATCCCCTGAACGTGGCCTGTGCATGCCTTGGTTTATCCATCGTCCGTCCACACGGGCGGCCGTTTCTGGAGAAAGGCGTCGATCCCTTCCTCGGCATCCGGCATCATGGCATTTCCGGAGATCACCTCCTTGCCGTACTGGTAGGCCCTTTCATCGTCCATATGGATCTGCCGGTAAAAGGCCTGCTTGCCCACGGCCAGGACCTTCAGACTGTAACCGGCCATTTCGGAGGCCAGGGTCTCGGTCTCCTCCCGGAGGCGCTCCTTCGGCACCACCCGGTTGAGCAGTCCAAACTCGCACGCCTCGCGGGCGGAAACGAACCTACCCGTGAGAAGCATCTCCAGGGCGCGTTTCCGGCCCACGTTCCGGCTGAGAGGCACCATGGGAGTGGAACAGAAGAGCCCGATTCGCACGCCGGGCGTGGCGAAGCGAGCCCCTTCCTCGGCCACGGCCAGGTCGCATGCAGCCACCAACTGGCAACCGGCGGCCGTGGCAACGCCTTGAACCTCTGCAATCACCGGCTGCGGGATCGCCTGGATTTTCATCATCAAACGAAGGCAGGTATCAAAAAGGTTCCGAATGTCCTCGAAGGCGCCCTTCCGAATCTCATTCAGATCATGCCCCGAGCAGAAGTGATCCCCGGCCCCCCTCACAATCAAGACCTTGGCCGAACGGGTTGCAGCGGCATGGTCCAGGCATGAAGTCAGCTCGCGCAGGAGCTCGAGGGAGAGGGCGTTCCGCTTCTCAGGCCGGTTGAGCACAATACTTCCGATCCGCTCCTTCTCCTCGTACGAGATGGTTCGGTACCCCATGCCGCTCCCCTTTCCGCACGCCCCGATCTTCCTCAGCTCTTCCGCATTTCGTCCTAATCCTCGAGCCTTTCGCCTTCGGCCTTTGACCTTTCTCCTTTGACCTTTTTCCTTTTTCCTTGGGTCTTTCACCTTCGGTTTTAGAACTCAATTCCCTTCTGTGCCTTCACGCCCTTCTGGTAGGGATGCTTGATCTCTTTCATTTCGGTCACGAGGTCCGCCGCTTCGATGATGTCCGGGTGAGCGTTTCGGCCTGTCAGCACGAGATGGAGCGATTTCGGCTTGGTCCGCAGGACCTCCAGGACGTCCTCCACGGCCAGGAGCCCGTAATCGATCACATAGGTAATCTCGTCCAGGACGATCATCTCGTAGTCGCCGGAAAAGATCCTTGCCTTTGCAAAATCCCACGCCTCGTCCACGGCACGGCGGTCATCCTCATCCGGACCTCCCTGATCCATCCGAATGAAGCCCTTGCCCATGGGCACGATATCGAGCAGTGGCGCCAGCATGTCGGCTGCATCCAACTCTCCGTAGCGCCACGTGCCCTTGATGAACTGGATCATGAGGGTACGGAAACCATAACCCGCCGCTCTCAAGGCAAGCCCCAGAGCGGCCGTGGTCTTCCCTTTCCCTGAACCGGTGTGGACGATGATCAGTCCATTGGTTTCCGTCTTCATCAGCATAGTTTTGTATCCTTTCCATTTATAGGCCGCATGCGAGTTTTCATAGACTCATTTCTTCGTGTGCTTCGTGGTGAGGCTCACAAGTTTTTGTCGATCACCCGATCGCCAGTCAAGCCCAGAGAAAAAAAGCGCCCGAAACGACTTCCCCATTTCGGGCTTCTCGAGTTCAGACTGTCTACCGAGACCGCTCCCCCTCATGCTTTCGGGTTCATTCGAAGAGGTCGTTCTCCTTTATTCCGCACAACATCGGGCTCAGCCAAACGGCCGGACGATTCGAGCATCGACGTCTTGATCCCTACTTGGCGATCTCCTTCTTGCGGTACTGGTAGTAGGCGTCTCTCATGGACACATAGGGATCCAATGCCGATCGCTTGAGGTCCTCGTAATCGCCTATGCTCAGGGAGGTTTCATTGATTCGATCCCCGGTCTTCACGGCCACGTTGTACTTGGTCTGAGGAACGAGGTAGTTCACGGGATTCAGGAACGCGTCTCCTACGAAACCTACGGTGTCCCGCACGCAGGAAGGCCCCAGGAACGGCCAGTTGATAAAGATCGACGGCCCCATACCGTAGGTCCCCAGGGTCTGCCCGAGATCCTCGTCATAGCGATCCAGGTCCATGCCCTCGGACGCCACATCCACCAAACCGCCCAGACCGATCAAGGTGTTCACGAACAGGCGGGAAAACTCATAACTGGCTTCATCCACCTTGCCTTGAAGAATACAGTTGACCATTCGAATCGGCCCGGCCAGGTTATAGAAGAAGTTCCGTACGCACAGCCTTGCAGTCTGCGGTACCACCGTCCTGTATCCCTTTGCGACCGGTTTCAGAAACCAGAAGTAGAGCTTGTCGTTGAAGTGAAAGAACGCCCGATTCAAGGGCTCCAGAGGATCGGAAATGCTCTCGGAAGACGTGTAGGCCTCGATCTCCCCTTGTTCCACCGTTTCAGAAGGTGCGGTCTCCGCAGGAGCCGCTTGTTGAGCCAGGCGTACCTGCGGGGCATGTGTTCCGAGCGTCCCCCGGGATTGGTTTCGCTGGGCCTCGTACTCGCGATAAAAGGCCTGCAAGTTCAGGGTACCCGTCTCCGGCAGACTGCCTCCCTGCGTGCACCACAAAGGCATGGGGGCCGGTCCGGCACCATCTGCGTTTCTATCCACCGGTTCCTGTGCTCCTGCGGAGATTCCCGCGATCCTCGTGGGTGATGCTTCGGTTGAATCGGCAACGGCCTGCCCGGCAGGGAAAAGAATCCACATTGCCACGAACACCCACACAGCTATAACGCAGCCCTTTTTCATCACATCAACACTCCTTCTTGAAGTGGCACCTTTCACAGTCTCGTCTATTCTTCTTCCACTTTGGCCCTCAGGCGAACCAGGAGCTCTTGATAGGAACTCTTCATCAGGATCTCATCGAACTGGACACGATAGTTTTTTACAAGACTCACGCCCTCGATCAGGATATCGTACACCAGCCATCCTGACTTCTTCCTCCGCACTCGGTACTCCACCGGGATTTCCTGTTTGGTATCGGTGACGACCTCGACTCGGACCCTACCGCGGTCCCCTTCGACCTCCTCGCCCACGTAGCGGATCTCGTTCAGCTCTGTCACGGAGTGGTCCTCGAGCCGGTCCATGTATGTCCGTTCCACGAGCTTGGAAAAAAGCGCCGTAAACTCCTCCCTCTGCGCATCGTTCAACTCACGCCACTGCTGCGAGAGAGCCCCCCGGCTGATGGCTTCCCAGTCAAACCGCCCGTTCACGACTTCCCGTAAGCGCTGCAGCCGCTCCTGTTTTTTGGACGGGGCCTCAAGCTCCGAATCGGACAGGATGGCAAGGATTTGATCCGTGCTCGTCCGTATTTCCTCCATGGGCCCTGCAGCCCATAGGGGTAGTGCAAAAAGAAGGAAACCCCAAGCCGCCGCCACACCCACATGAATCCTCAGTATCTCTCGCATATTCCATCCTATTCTCACTGCAACAGCACACTTGGAATGCCGGCTACACCTTTCCGAACGCAAATTTCGAAATCAACTGTTCCAGATCCACGGCAGGTTCCGTCTCCCAAATCCTCCCTCCCGCAGGGATGATGTCTTCTGATCCTCCTGGCGTAATCTGTATGTACTTCTCTCCGATCAGACCCTTGGTCTTGATGGACGCGATGGCGTCATCCTGGATCTCGAGACCTTGCTGAACAGATAGAATGACCTTGGCCTTGTAATCCTCCAGGGAGATACTCTTGACGCGACCGACTTCCACGCCGGCCACCACGACCGCAGCCCCTTCCTTCAGGCCCCCGATATCCGTGTACACGGCGTACAACTGGTAGCCGTTTCCGCCGAGCACCTCCATCTTGGCCAAGCGGATGGAGAGGTACCCGAGGCAGAGTATCCCTGCAAGTATAAATAATCCCACGGATAATTCAAGATCGAATTTTCGCATGGTTCCTCCTGTTCTCTCCTCGTCCCAGACCTATTGAACGGAGATCGGGCCCTCGATCTCACCACGCACAAACTGCCGAACCACAGGGTCCTCGGACGACAGGATGTCCTGGGGTACTCCCTGCGCTCGAACTTGCCCTTCGTGAATCATAACAACGTGATCCACAATCTCGAACACCTTGTGTATCTCATGCGTTACGATGATACCCGTAAACTGAAGTCTCTTATGGAGGTCGTCGATGAGCTTCAAAATGGCGTGACCGATAATCGGATCCAAGCCCGTAGTTGGCTCGTCAAAGAGCATGATCTCCGGCTCGCTGATGAGCTCGCGCGCAAGGGCCGCCCGTTTCTGCATTCCCCCGCTCAGCTGCGAGGGGTGCTTGTTTTCCGCACCGGCCAGCCCTACGCGGGCCAGTTCACCCTCCACACGGTCACGAATCTCGGCCTCGCGCATGCGCGTCTTCTCGCGGACCGGAAAGGCCACGTTGTCGTATACGGTCATGGAGTCGAAAAGCGCTCCCCCCTGGAACAGGAAGCCGAGCCGCTCCCGCAGGCCGGAAAGCGCCTTTCCCCGAAGGCGGGAGATATCCTCTCCTTCAATGAGGACTCGCCCGCGGTCCGGCTGGAGCAGACCGGCGATGTGTTTGAGCAGCACGCTCTTCCCATAACCGCTTCGACCGATCAGGGCCATCAACGAGCCCCGCCGCAGCTCCATGGAAATGCCCTGAAGCACATCCACTCCGTCAAAAGAGCGATGGAGGTCTTCAATCCGGATCATGATGGGCGCTGCATCCGCCTCCGCCATGGCTGTGCCTCAACGTAGGACCGTTAAAAAAGGATCGATGTCAGGAAGTAGTCCCATATGAGGATCAACACCGAGGAGAACACCACGGCCTGCGTTGTCGCCCGGCTGACCCCTTCTGCGCCGAACCCTGTGTGAAGGCCTGTGTAGTATCCCTTGTAGCAACTGATCCAGGCGATGATGATCCCGAAGCTCAGGGACTTGTACAGCCCCTCGGCGATATCCTTTCCGTCCAGATAGTTGGTCATCTCACCGAAGTACGTGCCGGCCCCCACTCCGAGAAGCTTGACCCCGACCATGTATCCGCCCAGGATGCCCACCACGTCGAACACGGCGGTCAAGAGAGGGAGGGCGATCACGGCGGCGAGGAGATTGGGTACCACCAGGTAGCGAAAGGGATTCAATCCCATGAGGGTCAAGGCGTCGATTTGATCGCTGATCCGCATGATCCCGATCTCCGCGGTGACCGCGGAGCCAGCCCTACCTGTCACCATGAGGCCGGAGATCACGGGCCCCATTTCCTTGACCAGGGAAAGGGCCACCATGGGCCCGAGAAAGGCCTCCGAACCGAAGCGGTTCAGGGTGTAATATCCTTGAAGTCCCAGGACCATGCCTGTGAACGAACCGGTCAGGAAAATCACGAGAAGAGATTGTAAACCGATAAAATGGATCTGTTTCAGAAGGCGGAACACCTTGATGGGAGGAGCGAAGCAGAAAAACAGGGTCTCTCCGAGAAAAATGCCCATGAGACCCGCTCTACGAACCACGGTCAATCCCGTAGCTCCCAACCTTCGAATGGCGTTGGTCACGATCATTCCAAGCGTCAGACCCCGCTCCGACAGGCCGCCTGCTCCTGCTCGAGTTATGAAAAGAGCTTCCCTGAGCCCTCTTGGATGCGGCGCTCGCCCGGCACCGCATCCCCTTCCTCCTGGATGTGTTCTTATGATCCCCTTGCGAGGCGTCGCCGGGACCCGGCTAGGAAAAGGTCGGCGGACGACTCGGAGCCCCTGGTTGAGAATTGGCATGGGGCGTGGACATTTTGGGCCCGCAGGAGAAAACCTGCCTAAAATGAGCGTTTAGGTATCATTCTTCAGGTGGACTTGACAACCTGAAAATGCCTCGCTCGTGCATTCTCCGCACGGTATTGCAGGATCAGCGGGCGATATTCATGTGGCAGAGTGCCTTGTCATTTTCGGTCTCGCAGAAATCTGCTCGACCGTTGTTGGCCACGATAGGCAGCCCGTTGGTCAAATTCCGTGCTAAATATCGAAGCACGATTCATGCCAGGTGAGACGCATGCGATCCGTGTCCAGGGTAGCGGCAAGACCGATGGGCACCGGCGTGTTCACGGGACCGTGCCCCACAGGGAATCCTGTCAGTACAGGGATTCCCAGGGGCTCGAAACACTCCCTCAAGAGGTCGTCCACCTCTATGCTCGTTTCGTTCTCCCCGAACCGGCCGGCAAGAAAACCGGATAAACGGGCCAGTCGTCCGCTCAAGGCCAGGTGGGTAAGCATGCGATCGATTCGGTACAGGGGCTCCCGGGTTTCTTCCAGGAACAGGATCGCCCCGGTCAGATCAGGCATGAAACGCGTTCCCACCAGATGGGAGACCAGGCTCAGGTTTCCACCGAAAACCGGCCCGCTGGCCCTTCCCCCATAGAGCACGCGGCACGTTTGGGACAGGTCGATCTCGGGCGGCCGAGCCGGATCCCGAAGCCAGGAAAAGAAGCGGGTCAAATCCTGTCCGCCTTGTTCAGTAAATCCTTTCACCACCGGTCCGTGAAACGAAACGAGGCCCGTTTCCGCAAAAAGCGCCCAGAGCAATGATGTGATGTCACTGTAGCCCATGAGGATCTTAGGGTTCGCGCGGATGCTCTCCATATCGATGCGCGGAAGAAGCCGCATACAGCCGTACCCTCCCCGGGCACAGAACACCGCCTGAATGTCTGGACGGGAGAACATGGCATCCAGGTCCTCCGCCCGGGCCCGGTCGTCCCCTGCGGTGTAACCCCGGATGTCGTAAAGATGTTCACCCGGTGCCACCTCGAGCCCGAAGTCCTCGAGCGCTCGAATGCCCGGGTCCAGTTCATCCGGGGTCACGGGCCCGGCCGGCGCAATCACCCCGACCCGATTCCCCACTCGCAGTATAGGGGGTTTTTGAATCACCCGTTTCTCTTGAAAATAATCATCAGGCCTTCCAGGGTGAGGAACTCCTCCACACGTTCGATGGTCTGGGACTCCCTGGCAATGAGGGGAGCCAGGCCTCCCGTAGCGATCACCGCCAGATCCTCCCGGCTTTCCCCCTTCATCCGTCGAACAATCCCGTCCACGAGCCCCGCATAACCGTACACGATGCCCACGTTCATGGCGCTGATGGTGTCCTTGGCGATGACCTGCCTGGGACGGGCAAAGAGCTCCACCCGCGGCAGCTTCGAGGCCTTTTGGAACAGGGCCTCGCAGGAGATCGTAATACCGGGAGCAATGGCACCTCCAATATAAGCTCCCTCCCCGGAGACGTAGTCGAAGGTCGTGGCGGTCCCGAAATCCACGATGATCATGGCCTTGCGGTACTTTTCGTACGCGCCGACCGCGTTCACGATTCGGTCCGCTCCCACCTCTTTGGGGTTGTCGTAGTGAATGGGCATTCCCGTCTTGATCCCGGGACCCACGATCACGGGACGAACATTGAAGTATCGACGGGCAAAATCCTCCATGGTGTTCAGGAGGGTCGGAACCACGCAGGAAATGATGATCTCCTGAATATCCGTGTTGCGAATCTTGGAGTGATCGAACAGGTTGGCGATCAGGATCCCGAGCTCATCGCTCGTGATGTCCTTTTCCGTGCGGAGCCGCCAGTAATCCAGGATACGCTCCTGGTCCGTCACTCCGAGCACGATGTTCGTGTTTCCAATGTCGATGCAGAGGAGCATGGAATGCGACCTGTTTCTCGCCAAAACACAACGGCGCTGAGAAAAAAGACGAATCTGGCTCTTTCTTTGCGATCTTTCCGGCTTTGCGAGAGAAATACCTGTGGAATGTTTCTATCGGTTCACGAACCCCGGCCTCGGCCCTCGGCAGCCGGCACACTTCCCCTTTGAATCGCATCGATGACTCGAACGGTGTCCACGGCCATGCCCACATTGTGGACCCTGACCACATGGGCGCCGTTCAGGACGCCGGCCGCCACCGCGGCCATGGTCCCCACGTCCCGCCCGTCCGGCTCCTTGCCCAGGATGCCTCCTAGGAAGGCCTTCCGCGAACACCCCAGGACCACGGGGAGATCCAATTTAGACAGCTCGGAAAGGTCCCTCAGGAGCTGGAGGTTATGGTCGAAGGTCTTCCCGAACCCGATGCCCGGGTCGATCAGGATGTGTTCCCGCGCGATTCCGGCCTCCACGGCCCGTTGAACCGCATCCTCAAGAAAGGTCAAGACCTCGGGGAGCAGGGCCTTGTACGTCGGATCCATCTGCATGTTCCGCGGCTCGCCCTTCATGTGCATGAGCACCACGGGAACCCCGGCCTCTGCGGCCACCTCGGCAAGAGCCGTATCAAAGCGCAGCGCACTCACGTCATTGAGGATGCTCGCACCGGCTTGAAACGCGGCGCGTGCCACCTCCACTTTGGTCGTGTCGATGCTGATGGGAATGTCGACTTTGCGGGCAAGGGCCTCGATCACGGGAACGACCCGCGCCTTCTCCTTTTCCACAGAGACCTGATCGGAAAAGGGCCGCGTGGACTCTCCGCCCACATCGAGGATATCCGCCCCTTCTGCGGCCATGGACAGCCCGTGTTCAATGGCCGTCTCCTCTTTCAGGTAGCGACCGCCGTCGGCAAAGGAGTCCGGCGTCACATTCAGTACGCCCATGACCAGTGTACGCGGTCCCAGGTCGAGCCGGCGCCCGTTCCAGCAAAGCGAAAAGGCGGCCTTCGGGATCACGCTTCCGTCTCCTCCGGGGCGCTCTCCTCCTGGGAATCCCCGCCTTTCCTCTCGTTCTCAATGATGGCGTCGATGTCCTTGCTGTCCAGGGTCTCGCGCTCGAGCAGGGCGCCTGCGAGCTTATGAAGTATCTCCAGGTTTTCAGAAAGCATGCGGGTCGTCTTCTCGTAGGCCCCGTTCACGATACTTCGGACCTCATCATCGATCTTCTGTGCGGTCTCCTCGCTGTAATCCCGGTGCTGTGCGATTTCCCGCCCCAGGAAAATCTGCTCGTCCTTTTTTCCGAACGTGAGAGGACCCAGGTTCTCGCTCATGCCGTACTCGCAGACCATCCTGCGCGCCATCTCGGATGCCCGCTCGATGTCGTTCCCGGCCCCGGTGGTCTGAATCCCGAGCACGAGCATCTCCGCGGCCCGACCGCCCATGAGGATGCTGATGTTGTTCAGGAGGTACTCCTTGGTGTAGGTGTGCTTCTCATCCATGGGGAGCTGCTGGGTCAGTCCGAGGGCGCGGCCCCTTGGTATGATGGTCACCTTGTGAATAGGGTCTGCGCCGGGAAGAAGCTTTGCTACCAGGGCGTGCCCGCCTTCATGATAGGCGGTGGTTCTTTTTTCCTCTTCGCTGATGATCATGGTCTTTCTCTCGGCGCCCATCATGACCTTGTCCTTGGCGTCCTCGAAGTCGACCATCTCCACGTGTTCCTTGTTGCGGCGCGCCGCCATGAGCGCCGCCTCATTGACCATGTTTTCCAGGTCGGCGCCTGTAAAGCCCGGGGTCCCGCGGGCCAGGACATTCAGGTCCACATTCTCATCCAAAATGGTTTTTCTGGAGTGCACGCGGAGGATGCCCTCCCGGCCCTTGATGTCCGGCACCGGGACCACCACCTGCCGGTCGAATCGCCCGGGTCGCATGAGCGCAGGGTCCAGGACATCCGGCCGGTTGGTCGCAGAGATCAGGATGACTCCCTCGTTGGATTCGAAGCCGTCCATCTCCACCAGGAGTTGATTCAGGGTCTGCTCCCGCTCGTCGTGGCCGCCCCCCAGCCCGGCGCCACGGTGACGGCCCACGGCGTCGATCTCGTCAATGAAGATGATGCACGGCGCATTCTTCTTGCCCTGGACAAAGAGGTCCCTCACCCTCGATGCCCCCACGCCCACGAACATCTCCACAAAATCCGAGCCGCTGATGCTGAAAAACGGGACGCCTGCCTCCCCGGCAATAGCCCGCGCCAGGAGGGTCTTTCCGGTGCCGGGGGATCCCACCAGTAGCACTCCCTTGGGAATCCTTCCACCCAGACGCGTAAATCGTTTGGGATCCCTCAAAAACTCAATGATCTCCTGAAGTTCGTCCTTGGCCTCGTCAATGCCCGCCACGTCCTCGAAGGTCACCTTCTCCTGGGACTCGGACATGAGACGGGCCCGGCTCTTGCCGAAGGACAGGGCCTTTCCCCCTCCCACCTGCATTTGACGCATGAAGAAGATCCACACGCCGATCAGGAGCAGCATGGGAACCCACGAGAGGAACACCTGGAACCAGGAGCTGTCCTCCTCGGGCTTTGCCACAATTTTGACGCCTTTCTGTCGCAGCAGGCTGATCAGTTCGGGGTCTTCGGGCGCGTACGTTTTAAAGGGGCCCTGGGCGGATTCCCCGGAAATGTGATCGCCCTGTATGGTCACCTGGACCACACTCTCGTTTTCCACCATGCTCAGGAACTCGCTGTAGCTGATGGTGAGGTGGCCTCGCTCGGGGCGGTTGAAGATCTGAAAGAGCATCACCATCATCAGGCTGATGACCAGCCAGAGGGCGAGATTTTTATAAAACGGGTTCAATGGAAACAATCCTCCTCAGGGATAGAGAATGCACAAAATCCACTCTGATTATAATCATCGCTGGAGGAATTACGACATTCTTTTTGAGAACACCTATGCCGTGCGCTTATCGCAAACCAGGACACACCCCCTGCCCGGCGTAATCACCAGAGGCGATCCGCGTATACCCGGGGTATGCCCGCCGCAATGATCGCCTCAGCCGTTTTTCGAATGTCATAGGGAATGAACCGGGCCTCCAGGGTCCGGTTATCAGGTTCCCAAATCAGGTACTTTGC
>JASFQI010000037.1:0-22498 GCA_050115555.1 Desulfobacteraceae bacterium | reverse complement strand
CTGAAGGATTTGGGTATAAGCCTCCTTGAAATTTCCCGAATCCGCCTTTTTTTGCAGCATCCCAGACTCCTGCGATTTTTCTTTCATCCACGAAAGCATCTTGTATTTTTATCCATATTCCGGATATATAGAGCCTTTTTCCGTCGTCCCGTTTGAACTGGCCCGCCCCTTGCTCCTTAATATGGGCAACTCAAGCGGGCGGCCGACTGCCGCCAAGGAGGTGCGCCATGAAAACCAAGGCCAAAAAGGATACCAAAAGGAACCAGGCGGTGGTCTACGACATGACGAGCAACCTGTGCGTATGGAGCCGGGCGGGCGTGATCAAACCCACACCGTGCATCAATGCCTTTGACTGCCTCAGCTGCCCCATGGACAGAAAGCTCAAGGACGACATCGCCAAGGGCCGGCTCAAGGACGGCCGGGCCCTGGCCGGCTGGCGAGTCACAACGGATCTGCCCCACCGCTCCGCTGAGCAGAAAAAGTGTCGCCACATGCTCTCGGGCCGTGTTTCGGTCAAGTACTGCGTGAACGACTACGACTGCGAGCACTGCGTCTACAACCAGATGATCGAGGAATCGGGCCTTTCCGATCCTCTGGCCTGTACCGAGCAAACCGTGGTGAGCGGCTTTGCAGTGGCACGAAACTACTACTACCACACGGGTCATGCATGGGCCCGAGTAGAGTACGGTGGACGGGTGAGGGTGGGCCTGGATGACTTTGCAACGCGGGTCTTCGGCCCCATGGACACGTTCAGGCTCCCGAGTCTCGGAACCACCGTGGGCCAGGGCGAGCCGGGCTTCGGGCTGCTGAGGGGCGAGCTTTCGGCTGAGGGCCTCAGCCCTGTGGAGGGCGTGGTGGTGGCCGTGAACCCCCAACCCACGGGCAATGGGGTCTCCAACGTGGACGCCCCCTATGACCAGGGCTGGCTCATGGTGATCGAACCGGTGCGGCTGCGATCCAGCCTGCGGAACCTGCTCTTCGAACAGGAAAGCCTGGCGTGGATGGAAGAGGAAGCCGGGCGGTTGACGGCGATGATCTCCGAGGAAACGGGACATCCCCTCGCCGCTACGGGTGGCCGGGCCGTTCCCGACATCTACGGCCAGATCCCCGAGTTGGGCTGGGATCGACTCAAGGAATCCTTCCTGCACACCTGAGCGTGAGGCGGCCGAAAGGCCGCCTCACGACCGTTCCCACCGGGCCATCCTGAGCCGGTCCTGGCACTCGGGGCAAAACGTGAGGGACAGCTCGTCGATATGCTCTGCGCCCAGGGAAAACCGCATCAGGCAGTGCGGTTCCCGGCAGTGGTGCAGCCCCAGGACGTGGGCGACCTCGTGGAGCGCGACCTTGGCAACGCGCTCGTAGAGCAGGGAGGACTCTACGGGTTTCCCCTCCCCGCCCTCCCCCAGACGATGCAGGGAGACCACGGCCGAACGACCACCCACCTGCGCCTCCCCCAGGACATAGCTGAAAATCGGGAGACACAGATCCCCGGCCATCAAGCCCAGTCGAAGCACCGCGTCCGGCGCGCTCGCCTCGAGTGCCTGGAGGATGGGAATGGCGTTGTACTGCTGACGAGCGGGAATGAGCGCATACTCGGGGTCGGGCCAGGCCGGCACCACATCGGCCAGCAACCCCGCAATGGCCTGAAGATTGGCGGCAACCACGGAGACGGCCACCCCGTCCACGTGGCCCAGAGAAACGATCTCGATGTGGCGAAGGCCCTTGGGTGGAGGCGCAGTATCCGTCGGGGGACCTTTATCCGGACCGGGAGGCATGGAGCATCAATCGGCCTGGTCCAGACCGAACTTTTTCATGCGCCGGGCAAGCGTTCCCCGATGAATGCCCAGGATGCGCGCGGCCTGGGAGATGTTCCCGCCACAGCCCTCAAGGGTTCGTTCAATGTGCCTGGCCTCGACCTCCTCCAGCGTACCCCCTTCCGTCGATGCCGCTTCCTCATGGCGAAGAAACGAGAGATCCCTCTCCTCAATCGTACCGCTCCGGTTGACCACGACCGCCCGCTCGATCATGTTCCTCAGCTCGCGAACATTTCCCGGCCAGGAGTACCCCTGGAGTACGCGAATAGCGGCCGGCGTGATTCCTTCGACGGGCCTGTTCATCTCGTGGCTGAACCGCTCCATGAAGTGCTGGGCCAGGAGCGGCACGTCTTCGCTGCGTTCACGGAGCGGCGGCACGCGAATCGAGATCACGTCGATCCGGTAATAGAAATCGCTGCGGATGCGTTCCTGGTCCACGAGCTCGGAGAGGTCCCTGTGAGTGGCGCATAGGAGTCGAAAATCGGTCGACACCTCCCTTTGCCCGCCCAAACGCATGAACTGCTTCTCCTCCAGGGCCCGCAGCAGGTTGACCTGCATCTGCGGTGCGATCTCTCCCACCTCGTCCAGGAAAAGCGTTCCCTGGTTGGCCATCTCCAGGCGGCCCAGGCGCGTCTTGACCGCGCCGGTAAAGGCCCCTCGCTCGTGCCCGAACAGCTCGCTCTCCAGTAGGCTTTCCGGCACAGCCCCGCAGTTGACCGCGATAAAGGGCCCGTGGTTTCGAAGGCTCCGCACATGGATCGCCCGTGCCACAAGCTCCTTGCCCGTGCCTGTCTCTCCCCGGATGAGGACCGGCGTATCCGTCTGCGCCACCTCCTCGATCTGGGCGAAGACCTTGCGCATGGGTTCGGATCGCCCGATCAGGTCCTCGAAGCCGCCGGTATCCCACTCGGCCAGACGGGCCTGCATCACCTGATAGCCGTCCATGAGCTCCTTCTGCGCGGCGAGCTTCTCGACCAGAAAGATAAGGTGTTCGGGATCGAAGGGCTTGAGCAGATAATCGCTGGCCCCTTCCTTCATGGCCGTCACGGCCGATTCGATGGAGCCGTAGGCCGTAATCATGACCACCATGGTAGCGGGATAAGCCTCCCTGATCCGGCGCAGCAGCTCGTGGCCGTCCATGCCGGGCATCTTGATGTCCACCAGAGCCAGGTCGCACGGCCGGACGGCCAGGGCCTCCAGGGCCTTCTCCCCCCCGGAGGCCATCTCCACGCTGTAGTCGCTCTTGATCAGCCAGGCGGCCAAGGACTCCCGCATCGCTTCCTCATCGTCCACGATCAGGATGCGAAAATCGCCCATACGCTCACTCCTCACGCGGCTCGATGGCCACCGCAGGCAGGGTGATCCGGAATGTGGCTCCCTTCCCCTCTTCACTTTCCACGGTAATGGCGCCGTGATGCTCGCGAATGATGCCGTACACCATGGAAAGTCCCAGCCCCACGCCGTACCCTTCGCTCTTGGTGGTAAAAAAGGGCTCGAAGATATTGCTCAAATTCTCCTCTGCAATCCCTACACCCGTGTCACTGACCTCCAGCCAGGCCTGTTCCGAATCCTCGTCCAGGCCTCCACGAATGGACAGGTGTCCTCCTTCGGGCATCGCCTCAATGGCGTTGAAGATGAGGTTGATCAAGCACTGCTGAATCTGGGTAAAGTCCCCCCAGACCCACAGGGGTTTGCTCCGGATTCTCTTCTTGAACTCGATGTTGGACAGCTCGAGCTTGTGTCGGGTCAGGGTGAGGATGTCTTCCAGCATGGCGTCCAGGTCGATGGCCTTAGGCTCGATATTCTGCTGGCGGGAGAAGGAGAGGAGGTTCGTCACGATCTTTCCGCACCGCTTGGCCTCGCGAAGGCTCAGGTCCAGGTACCTCTCGAACTGGGTCGTCTGCTCTGCACTGAGATCGCCCTCGCGCAGGGCATCCCGCACCAGCTGGGTGAAATTGATGATCGAGGCAATGGGGTTATTGATCTCATGCGCCACGGACGCCACCATCTTTCCCAGCGCAATGAGCTTGTCCTCCTGAACCATGTGGGCCAGATCGTCCTTCAGGTCCCGCGTCCTGCGCTCCACCTCGGAATTCAGATCGGCGGTCATGTCCCGAATGAACTCAACCACCTCCACGACCTCTTTGTCCTTGTTGAAGAGGGGAAACGTGGTCACATCGCAGTAGGTCGTTTCGCCGCCTGGAAGGTGATGCTCGTGGATGGCGTGGGCTGCTCGACACGTTTCCAGAGTTTCCTTCATCGGGCACGGGGCTTCCGGCGAATCGCAGGGGCAGAGGAGCTGGTGGGATACCTGAAAGCAATAACGTCCAATCGCCTCCTCGCTGCTGAGGCCGGCCATCTTGGCACCGGCCTTGTTGATCCACCGAATCCGGTAGTCCGTGTCCAGGACCATGGCGCCCACAATGGTGGCCTGCGCCACGGCCCGAACAAAAGACTGGGTCCTCGAGATCTCATCGGCCTGCTCGTCCATCCGGCGAACGGCATTCAAGACGTCCTGTACGATCTCCTGAAACAGGACGGCCGCCGGATAAGGCAGTACCGGCACGGATTCCGGAGCGGAGCGGCTCAGGACGGGACAGATGTCGCGGTTTCCGGTGAGGTTGATGACAAGGTCCACCTCGGGCAGATCGAACAAGCGCGTGAAATCCGAGGTCGTGAAGATGCCGGAGGCTCGGGCGTAGGACAATCCCGCGGCCTCCGGGTTGACATCCGCCACACCTACGATGCGCGCCTGAATCCCCTTTTTAGCTGTGGAAGCCAATACCTGGAGAAGGCTGTGGCACCGGCGCCCGCCTCCCACCACGGCAATCTTGAGCTCGTTGTGAGCGTCATCCGGCTCGCGGGTTCGAGGGGAACTTTTCATGAGGTCCTATTACCCAGGGTTGAAATCAACCAAATCGAAATCGGGATCGAAATCGAAGAAGAAAGACCACCGACTGCATTCAGGATCTCCCCGATGATGGGGTCCCTTGTAATCGACTCCCGGTCTTACCTGAGTGCCTCTGCACCGGCCCTTTCAGCCGGTGCAAAATGGGTTTTCATTCGAAGCTCCTGCCATGAATGGCCATGAACCGAGTCAACCCGGACCGCATCCCTGATGACTGCGAGCAACGGCCCCTTCAGGGTTTGGATACATCTTCTTCGCCAATCAGCTTGAACCAGGTGTGAATGTAATGAAGCCCGGAGCTGATCGTGAATAGTCCCGTCAGCACGAAAATCACGGAATACCATTGCCGTGGAAAGGCGAGATACCCCGAAGCCAGGACCCCGATGATCGTGACGAACTGCAAGCATGTGGTGATCTTGCTTAGGATGGAAGGGCGTATGCGAATCTCCATCCGGTAAATGAGCAGGACGATAACCCCCAGGGAAATCAGTACATCGCGGGTGATCACGATCACGGCGAGCCAGGAGGGAATAAAATTCATGACCGCCAGCACGACAAATGAGGATACCAGGATCAACTTGTCCGCGATGGGATCCAAGTAGGCGCCCAGCACGCTTTTCTGCTTGAGAAGGCGGGCCAGGAAGCCGTCCAGACCGTCGCTCACACCGCAGACGACGAACACCACAAGCGCGGAGAGAAGCTGCTCGTTCAGGAGATAAATAATGAAGATAGGTGTGAGGATGATCCTCAGCGTGGTGATCAGGTTGGGAATGGTCATGGACAGGCACCCGTTGCTCTCTGTGACTTCCCGTGCGACCCCTGATCCGGCGGCGGACAGGCAGTGACTCATCGAAGGGTCACAACGATTTCCCCTTCCCCCATTTTACGAAACTCAGCAAAAAACGGCATGTCTTCCCGCGCTCGAAGAACCTCCAGGAAATGATCGACACCTTCCCGGTAACCTACTGCAAGTGTGACACTGTCCCCCTTGAATCGGGTCTGACTCAGGGATTCCACACCGGGAATGTGCTCCTTCAGATATTGGGTGAACCGTTTGAGCTGTTGGAAGCTTCCGAGTCCCTGTAAGGTTAAATGGAATCGGTCCACCTCTCCCTCGACCCTCTGAAACGCCTCTTGAACGACAGGCGCAAGGCGTTCGCTCACGCGCTGAACCGCCCGTTCGATCCCGTCCTGGATTCGATCCTGGCCCGAGAGACTGTCATCGAGTCGAACCTGGGCACCCTGTTCCGCAAGGGGGGCGGCCGTGGCCGCGTCGAGTGCGCGAAGGTATATGGAAATCATCCCTTCGCTCTGAAGACTCGAGCCGATCACAACTACCTCAGCGGAACAAACCCGTCCCCACTCTGCTGCCTGCTCAGGGGTAAGATCCGGCTTTCGAAGCGCTTCCTCCTCTTCCCCCTCCGGGACTTTCAGCGTCCGACTCGCCAGGCTGAATCCCCTCTCCTCAAAAGCGCGATGAAGCGCCAGCTCCATCGGAAGGAGGCCTCTGTCCTCCTCCGGGGATTTCCACCAGTACACGGGCCCCTCCGCCCCGGGTTCCCTATTTGACACCATGAAAAGGACCTTGACAGGCGGTCCTTCTTCCCGCAGAAAGCCCTTTTCCTCCAGGACGCGTTCCAGGGTCGCCTCATTGATCCGGACACTCACGAGCACCCGATAGTGCTCCCCGGTCTCCTCCTCTCCGACGATGTTGAAGTTGGCGACCTCCTCACGAGCTGCAGGAACAAGCTCTTCGACAAACACGGAGAGCTGATTTGCCAAGGCTTGGCCGCCCAGACGTCTCAAGAGGTACTCCTCCACGCCTCTTCCCAGCGCAGCGGAAAGAGCCCGCTTTCGTGCCTCAGCTACGTTTCCCTGGCTCATCCTCGCCGTACCGATAGCCAGAATGCCATTTTCTTCAGGCTCTTCAGCGACTGCCGGCCCCCTGAAGGAGATCAGGGAAAACAGTACGGCGAGCACACAGAGCAATATGCGTCCACTGAAAAGCAGGGACTCCTCTCGCTTCATCGAGCCTTCCTCCTCACTGGAGCGCTTCCCATGAGCACGGTTCTAAAAAGGGACCCATGCGTTCAACGGCGAGCGGGCATAACGACAAGGTCACTCCTTGCCTGTCAGATATTTCTTGAGTCGATGGATACCGCGCAGGGCTTCTCCTCCCGATAGGGGCTCGTTCGGGCGGACCTTTCCTCCCTCAGCCTCCAGGAACCCGTCCTCCGTGCAGACGGCAACGGCCTTGAGGTACGAAGCGGACAAAGGCACATCTTCAAACGGAGAGAGCTGCGGACCCTCTTTGCTTTCGGATGAGATACGCCCGGTCCTCCGAAGAATATCGACGACCGCCTCGGCAAACTCGGCGCGGCTCCACGGGGTTTCCGGTCGAAAGTTCCCGTTCTCGAACAGGGGAAAGCCGTCCAGCCCGAGGTTCAGTACACTCCCGATCTCCTCCTTCAACGGGTGCGACAAAAGATCCTGAGGCCACGGGGCCGCGTTTTCTTCTACGGATTCCTTCACCCCGGGGAGGGCCTCGACATCCAGCTCCCGGACCAGAAGCCCTGCCCCTTCAGCGCGCGTGATCCGCACGGAAAAAGCCAGCCCCCTGGCAAATCCGGATTCCGGAAAATACCGGGTCAGGTCCCGCGCCCTGGCAAGGCGTTCCGCTGCTGTTTCCGAGAACGCCTGCGCCGCAACGAGGGAGGCCAGGAGGGAGGCGTAGCGTTCTTCGTACTCACTTTCGTTCCCATAGGAGACCCCGAGCAGATAGTAGGTGTTCAGAAACCGCACCACGAAACTCGTTGCCGTAACGGGCATCTCCTCGGTGTTCGATCGTTGCGGCCAGAGCTCATGTTTTCGCTTTCGGCAGCAGTCGTTGAATGCTCCGTTCACAGGATCTCGAAGATCCTCAGGTGTCGTGTTCCGGATGGCCTGGTGGATGGCCTCGAACGCCGTCACATACTCCTGACGCATTCCATGAATCAGGGAATTCCCGCGAAACGCTGCAGCGCACCGCGGATCGAGCCGAAGGGCGCTCTGGAATTCCCGCTGGGCCGCTTCAAGACGCCCCTTCTCCATGAGCTTCACCCCGTTCATCACGTGGTGAGCGGGAGAGTCGAGGACGCCCAGAGAAGGCGCCTGCCGGGAAGCGCACCCCGTCGCGCAGAGCACCAGAAACAACGCGATGCATGTGTACAAGCCAGCATTGAGTATCCAAAACTTTGTGCAGTCTCTTCCGGCCGTTTCACAACCCACGGGATCCCCCTCATCCGCGAAACGCCTTCCCCGGTGTGCTTTATCGCCTTCCTGAACCATACGTCTACTCAATATCCGATAAAAAGAGGTCGGGGTCAAGAGGAACGGCCATAGAATTCCACCACTTCCCGCCGGATTCGATCCCCATCCTCAGGGGCTCTCCATCGATACTCGGGGTCTCCCCGGAACCAGGTGATCTGGCGTTTCGCATATCTTCGCGTATCGGCCTGGAGCCGTTCGACCAGGGTCTCCAGATCCCAATCCCCGTTCAAATGGGCCAAGGCGTGACGGTACCCGATGGACTGCATAGGCTTGAGCCCGGAGGAATATCCCTGCTTCAGAAGAAGCCGGGTCTCCTCTACGAGCCCGTTTTCGATCATGATGCGGGCCCGTCGGTTGATCCGCTCGTAAAGCCGCTCCCGCTCCATATGGAGGCAGATCTTGAGCGCACGAAAGCCCTCCTCGCGGAAGCCGTGGCTGCGTGAGACCAAGGAGAACCGTTGCCCTGTCAGCTCAATGACCTCCAGAGCGCGCACCACACGGACCCGATCGTTTGGGTGAATCGATTCCGCCGCATCCGGATCCAGGGAGCGGAGACGCTCGTGAAGCACAAGAGCCCCCTCTTCCTCCCACGCCCTGCGGAGCTTTCGGCGAAGCTCTTCCGACTCCTGGGGGCAGTCGAAAAGCCCCCCCAGCAGAGCTCGAATGTAGAGACCGCTGCCACCCACTACGTAACAGGGCAGACCGGCCCGGGAGATTCGCTCGATCACGGGCACGGCCGCTCTTCGGTACACCGCCGCATTGAAGGTCTCGTCCGGGTTGACCACATCGATCAGGTGATGAGGAACGCCCTGCTTCTCCTCCTCGGTGGGTTTGGCCGTGCCCACATCCATTCCCCGATAGACCTGCATGGAGTCGGCGTTCACGACCTCACCGCCGAACCGGAGTGCAAGGTCCACGGCCAGGCGGGTCTTACCTGTGGCCGTAGGCCCTGCAATCACGACAATGCTGGGGCGTTCGTCCGCCAACCTCACACCACCCGCTTGAACATCCGCTCGAGCTCACCCCAGGTGATCTCTCTGGATACGGGCCGGCCGTGGGGGCAGTTTGTGGGAAGCTCGGTCTGCTGAAGCTCATCCAGAAGCGCAACCATCTCGCGCTCCGTGAGCGGCTTTCCCGCTCGAATCGCCCCATGGCAGGCCATCACGGCGAGCATCTCGTCCAGGGCCCGATCGCTTCGAATATCCCCTCCTCCCTGCTCCAGGAGGGAGATCACCTCGCGAAGAAACGCGTCCAGGTCCGAGTCCACCAGCACGGACGGCACGGCACGGAGGAGGAACGTGTTCCCGCCGAACGGCTCGATTTCCAGACCGAGACCGGCCAGGGATTCGGCGTGCTCCTGCAAGGCCTTCGCCTCCCCCACGGACAGCTCGATCCGCTTTGGGATCAGGAACGGCTGCGTCTGCACCGACGCACTCGTTAGGGCCTTTCGAAGCCGCTCGTAGACAATTCGCTCGTGGGCCGCATGCTGATCCACCATGAGGAGTCCGTCCCCGGTCTGGCACAGGATGTACGTATTTCGAAGCTGTCCGATAACGAAGAAGGGCCGCTCCTGAAACATCTCCTGGGCGAATCCGTCGAAGCGCTCTGCCGTCCCGGAGTCTGCACCGGGTCGGGCGCGGGGGGCATAGGAGCCTGCCGGTTCCTCCGCTTCGAGACTTCGGGAAAACCGTCCGGGCGTATGATGCCCTCTGGTGGACGCCGAATCGTGGAAAATCGCACCGGCCGTGCGGGTAAGGCCTTCGTCCACCGCGGATACCACGGCCCTAAACACCCTGCGGCTTTCCCGAAACCGCACCTCCTGCTTTGTGGGGTGAACGTTGACGTCCACCTCTCCAGGATCCATCTCCAGCGCCAGGACCACATGTGGAAACCGCCCCTTCATGAGCCTCTGTCCGTAACCCTCCATGACGGCACGGGTCAAGAGCCGATCCCGGACGTTCCGACCGTTCACATAGACCAGGATGCGGTCCCCCCGCGATCGGTGGAGCTCGGGGGGCGCTAGGTGGACGCGCACCTCCATGCCTTCCACGACCCGCTCCACCCGTTCCATTCGTCCGGCCACCTCCCGCCCCAGGAGCATGGCAAGGCGCTCCAGCTCGCTTCTGGAAGCCGGATACAAAAGGGGCGTCTTGGCGCCGTCACGAAGCTGAAAATGAACACCACGGAAGGGAAGCGCGATGCGTGAGACGGTTTCCATGACGTGATAGGTCTCGGTCTTCTCGGTCCGGAGGAACTTTTTTCTCGCAGGCGTGTTGAAGAACAGGTCCCGAACCACGACGACCGTACCTGCCGGGGCCCCGGTTTCATCCACGGCACGCAGATGTCCGCCGTCGATTTTCACCCTATGCGCGACCATGTACTCCTCGGGTCGAGAGGTGATCTCCATCCGGGAGACCGACGCGATGCTGGGGATGGCCTCCCCCCGAAACCCGAGGGTCCCGATGGAAAGCAGATCGTCCAACTCACGGACTTTGCTGGTGGCATGTCGCTCGATGCAGAGCAGCAGGTCGTCACGGTCCATGCCCCTGCCGTTGTCGCTCACGCGGATCAGCCTGCGCCCCCCCGCTTCAATGGAGATCTCTATACGGTCCGCCCCTGCATCGAGGCTGTTGTCCAGGAGTTCCCGAATGACCGAGGCGGGACGCTCCACCACCTCTCCGGCGGCGATCTGGGATGCCACGTTCTCGGGAAGTATGCGAATGCTGCTCATGTCCGATACCTTGCCGCCCTGGACAAGGGATCCATGGGCGTGTGAAGCGGTCTTGCGCTCCTCACGGCAGGTCAAAAAAGACGGCGCCCCTTTTTAACGCTCCGCTCGCAAGAGCTCCTCTATTCCATCGGGACGGAACCGTGAATCCCGATGCAACGACGATCACACGTCAAGAAGTTCATCGTCCACGGGGAAAATGGGGATCTTGGGACGCTCCAGTTGAAGCCATCGATTTCGGAAGAGATGACGGCCCGCTATGGTCAAGTTCTCGCTTCCGATGGGATCATAGGAGAGGCACGGAGAAGTGTCCGGGTTCGTGAGCACGTCCCGGACGAGCCGGTAGGCAAGCCCGATGGTAAAACCCAAGTACTGATCTGAAACCCGGTAACGCGCTCCCATCTCCAGAAAGGAGGATGGAACAGCATATAAGTAATCAGAAAACTTTACGGATTGGGTATAGATTCGTCTGCGGGTCTTCAGGCCGTTTCCGCGCTTTCCAGCGGCCGAGATCAACATCTGGTCGCACCCGAGGTGATCCATGGTGAGAATTTCCCGGGCAAGTCGTATGTACATTCCTCCCACGCGGTGGTCGGCCCGGGCTTCCCAGTAAAGATGCCCCATACGTTTCCACGTGGAGGCCTGGCACAGCAGGTTCGGCACAAAGTAGTTGTGCGCCACCACGTCCGCTGCCAGGTGAGAGATGAATCCGTAGGCATAGCTCGCTTCCCGGTCATCCTCGGCCTCACGAAGGCAACGAAATCCCGTCTCCCAGTTGTGGGAGTGCCCTTCCTTCTTTTTCTGGCCTTTTCCCACGAAAAAATCAGCGGCCAGGTTCCCATAGACGTACTCAAGGGGATACGCGCGAATAATCTCGGCCACGGCAGGTAAAATCGCGGCCGCCTGCTCGAGGATGTTACATGCAATCACCGTGTGCACGGCCGGGCCCCACGCCAATGCCCCGCGCGAGAACACGAGATCCAGGCCCAACGCACCCGCAAAAAGCGCAATTCCTCGAAATAGCTTTTTTATTTTGTTTGATCGGTAGGTTTCCGTGGTTCTTATCCTTTTGATGAAGGTTCACATGTCGCCGCCGGTTTCCATCCGGCGGGCCATCCTAAATCGTCTTTCGCGGAATTTCAAGGGGGAACGGTCATAGACCAACAAACACACCTGACCCGGGCCCGGCGGCCCGACATGGAACAGGAATCGGCATCTTTCTGAGAAAAGTTAATCATTTTGAGAAAGGGGTCGAGGTGAAAATCGAGAAAATCCTCCATGCCCCGTTCACAGGCCTCCACAAGGGACCGGTGGCAAGCCCCGCGAGTTCGTTTTCAGCCGGAAATGGGGATTTTTCTTCGCACCCTGACGGGCGACTCAGACCCCACCCTTCGAGGGGGGTATCGGAGCGCGCGAGGACAAAACCGCTCATTTCTGAATTGGAAACATGCGAGTGTCCGAAAAGCATTCCTGGACGGGCACGAGTTAAAGGCCCTCCGAGATGGACACGGTCCGGTCACCGAGCATGTTGACGTAACTCCCCAACTCGTTGTCGTACCAGCCATAGATCACCGCCTGCGTGACGGCGAGGCGGAGCTCTCCGCTCTGCGCTGCACCCTCGGGAAGCTTACAGAACCTCTCGATGTTCACGTTCAGCTCGGCCGAGCGCGTGTGGGTCTCGTGTCCCTCGATGACCGTGGCCGCGCGTGGAAGACCGATGATGTCCGAGGAGACGTTTTGCTCCTCTGTATAGTGGAGGTATCCCCTCCGATCGTTTTGTGCAGCCGTGCGATAAATCTCATTGATATCCTCCCGGCGGACCCAGGGACCGGCCACCTCTTCCTGGAGGTTCACGACCAGGATGACCAGAGATCCCGTGGTGGTGGGAATCCGCACGGACTCTGCAATGAACCCGATTGTTTTCATTTCCGGGATAACCAGGGCGAGCGTGCGGGCCGCACCGGTGGAGGTTAATATGATGTTGTTCATCACGCTTCTGTTCTTTCGCAGATCCGTCTCCCCCTCCTTGGCCATGCGGTCCAGCACTTCTTGGGAACTGGTCACCGCGTGCACCGTGGACATGGACGCGGTGAGGATCCTCTCCGCTCCGAAGCGGTCGAGTAGGGGGCGCATCATGTGAGCGAGGCAGGTGGTCGTACAGGATGCGTTCGACACAATACGATGATGTCTTGGATCGTAGTCGTCCTCGTTGACCCCCATGACCGTGGTCACCGCGTCGTCGGGCATGGATTTGCCCTTGTCCTTGATCTTGAAAGGGGCCGAGACCACGACTTTGCTCGCTCCGGACTCCAGATGCCCTCGTACTGCGCCCTTGGGGGCGTCGGCAGGCAGGGTGGGATCCAGAAACGCTCCAGTGGCCTCCACGACGACGTCGACGCCGTGCTCGGCCCATCCGATCTCCCGGGGATTACGCGTCTTCTGAAGAAACTTGACCTTCACCCCGTCGATGACCAGGGTCCCTGCAGATGCGTCCAGATCCGAGATCACGCGTTCCCCACGGTGTCCGTAGAGATAGCCTTGAAGGGATCCGTACGTGCTGTCCCTTTCCACATAGTGTGCCAGATCCTCCAGCGAACGCCCTACGCCCCGGCCGATGTTCACGACGATCCGGTCATAGTGCTTCCGTGCCACGTGGTGCCAGAGGGTAAGCTTCCCGATTCTCCCCAGGCCGTTGATTCCCAGCGTTCTTCCAGTGCTCCCGCTCTCTGCCATACTACCCCCTCATCGCCTTTTCAGGTCGTTTTTTATGATATTCATTTGCCCTGCATACACGCTTCCCGCCTGGCCATCAATGCTCAACCAGTCTCCGGCAAGAAAACGGGCCCCACCCATGGAGCACGAACTCCCCTTCTCGTTACAAAGCAGATCGCTCAAACCCACCACGCACGTCTTGCCGAGCCGGTTGGCCACAATGGCGGCATGACTCGTCGCTCCTCCGCGTGCGGTGAGGAGGCCGTCCGCAGCGTGAATCTCCTCGATATCGTCCGGTACGGTGTCCCCTCGAATGAGGATTAGGGCCGTGTCGGGTTCTTCCTGCCGCCAGTGGTGTATCTCGCTCAGGTTGTAGACCGCTCGACCGGCCAGGGCCCCGCCGCCGGCGCCCACCCCGCGCCCGATCATCCGCTCCCGGGCCTCCTCGTCGGCCTCGAACCGAGGCACGTTGTCTGCCCTCCGCATGTCCATGTTCCGCGTCTGGAGAATGTAGAGATCGTCTGCGCCGGATCCCTCGAAGGTGAATTCCATGTCCTGGGGCCCCCATCCCCGCTGGACCACCAGCTCCTCGATCCTCTGTATCAGGACCGCGAACACCTCGGGAAAGGCCTCTTCCAGGGAGGGCTGTTCCTCCCGCATCTCCAGCTCCGCCTGCTTCCGCGTCAGCGGAAAGGTGTTCACGAGCCCGGAGACCATGTCTTCGCCTTGGTTGCCCGGTGTGTAGTCTCCCCAGGGCTGAATCTCCTCGCTCGGCCATCGCGGGCTATGCGTGAAAGCCACGCCTGCGCCTGCCCTGGAGGAGGCGTTCCCGTACACCATCTTCTGCACCGTGACGGCCGTTCCCCACTCGTCGGATATGCCGAGGATGCGCCGATAGCTGGCAGCCCGCGCGCCGCTCCAGGAATCGAACACCCGATCCACGGCCACCAGAAGCTGCTCCAGGGGCTCGTCCTCCACCCGGACGCCCATCCCCTCCACCAGATCCCGGTAGGCCCTGGCCAGGGTGGCCATCCGCTCCGGAGGAAGCTCGGCCTTGCGCTTCACTCCGCTTCGTTCCTTGTGATCGCGAATGAGATCATCGAAGACGTCCCGATTGATGCCGAACGCCATGCCGTAGGACTGGAGGAACCGGCGGTAGCAGTCCCATGCAAACCACGCATTGCCGCTCTCCTCGGCTAGGCCGCGGACGACGTCCTCGTTCGCACCCACGTTTAGAATCGTCTCCATCATGCCGGGCTGGCTGACGGCCGCGCCGCTTCGCACCGAGAGCAGGAGCGGTTTTCGAGGATCCCCGAAGCGTCTTTCCGTGGCCTTCTCGAGCCGTACGATCTCGGCCTCGATGCGGTTGCGAAGGTGTTCCGCGGCCGGGGGGTACTCGTGGAGCACCCTGCGGCAGCGGAAGACCTCCGTGGTCACGACGAAACCCGGCGGCACAGGGAACCCGTACTCTTGAAGCCGCACCAGGTTCAAGGCCTTGTTCCCGAGATAGATCGGATCCGCCATCCCCGCCCGAACCGGATGAAGCGGGCTTACGGCCCGCTCCGGATCGAAGTCCAGGAGCGCCCGAAGACTGTCCTCCGGAAGCTTCTGCGCCTCCCGGGAAAGGGTTTCCGTGATCCGCCCCACGAGGAGATCCAGCGGCTGGAGCCCGGGCGTGAAGGCAATCCTTTCCCTCAGAAAAATCTCCGAAACGCGCCCCGCGAGGGTCCCTTCCAAAGCCGCGGCCTTTCCCGGAGGTCGATACTTGGGCAGGAGGGCGTCCGGCCCGATCCGCTCTACGATCATCGTGAGGTTGGACTGGTGGATGTTCGTGAAATCGTCGTGCACGATGGTCCGCACGGCATCCTCGAGTCCTCGAAACACGTCCACAAACTGGCCGAAGGAAAACCCGCGAACCGCGAGCGCCCGCTCGAGAAGGTCCAGGTGGATATCCAGGGCCGTGGATGAGATGCCGTCCAGCCGAAGGGCACGGGCAACGAGTTTGAGGTCCTGGTGTGTCCGGTACATGGTCGCCCATGTCACCAGGCTCAGGTCGACCGAGGCCACGAGGTCCTCTAGCAGGCTGTTGAGAAGGGGCTCCAGACGAAGGGTCAACCCCATGGCATCGAACTTGGGCTCGTGGTAGCTGCCGTAGACGGATGGAATGTCCGCTGCAATGTGGCGCTTGTGATAGATGTCCTCCCGGACCTCGAAGGCCTTATCGGAAAGAATGATGTCCCGCAACATCTCCAGGTAGTCCAGAAGGCCCTGGAGCTTCTTGCGGGAATCCTCCTCCCGCAGGGTCCTCCGAAGGGCCTCGAGATCCGGAAACGTCCCGTACGGGACCTGGGCCAGGTAACGTTCGAGCATGGCCGTGCCCAGGCGGTATTTCTGGTAGAGCAGCTGATAGAACTCGATCGCCAGGTTGAGCCGCTCCGGGTCGGTCCCGGACACCGAGTCCAGCCCCTCTGCCGCCCTGTGCACCTCTGTTGGCTCCAGCTCCAGGAGGTCCTCCGCCCGTTCGATCCGTCCTTCCGAGGCCAGGCGTTCCAGGATGAGGTGGATCCCTTCCGGAAAGTCATCCCCTTGCTCGAGACGTTCGAACAGGTCTGCAGGCACGAACGTCTTCAGGGGTTCGTGCCGCCCGGTCCACCAGTAGGACAACGCTCCCTCCACGAGTCCCACGATGCGGTTGCTGCTCTCCACGTGAGACTGCTTGCGGAGAAAATGGACCAGGGCGTCCTGCCGGTTCAGGATCTCGTCCATCTGGGTGGATACATCGCGCAGGCGCCCCTCCGCCCCGATCTCGTTGAAATACGTGGGAAGCAAACGCGCCAGCTGCTTGACCTGATTGTAAACGGGAGCGATGTCGCTGTTCAGCAACCGGGTGATCTCTCGTGGGAAAAAATCCACATCCCGTATGAACACCCCGCGAATCGCAAGATGGATGGTCAGGCAGGAGAGCAGCTTCCGGGCCGCTGCCGGCTCCATCCCGATAAGCGCCAACCACGTTCGGATGTTCTGGACATGGGCCGCATTGTCGTTGCTCAGATAGGGATCACCCTCACCTCCCAGGTCGGGCCCCTGAAAATCCAGGTCTGCCACGCTTTCCGAAAACAGGCTGATGAGCCTCCTTCGTCCTGTGGCGAACACTGCCCTGCCGATATTCAAAACGCTGTTGAGTGCCGTGGAGGGGTACGTTCGCATACTCCTCTGAAGCACGGAAAAGGCCGATCGAAGCACGGCCTCCGCCTCGGCCCTGTCCGCCTTCTCCAGAAGGCCGGACAGGGTCCGATGGATCTTGCGCAGGATCTCTTCGTGCAGGTTGGAGAGCCCCTCGATATCCATCATGCGGAAAAGGAAAATCAGCTTCCACCGCTCTCCCTCTCGTTCGCTCCGGCCGATTCGCTCCAGCTGCCGGGGAATGCCCTCGTAGGCCTTCATGAAATCGCGGTACCCCGACAGCCGATTCAGCCCGAGGCTGAGCTCCCTCGAGTCCGGATCTTTCTCCTCGAGTGACTCCATTTTCTCCAGGAGCCCGCGAATCGTCTCGTGGGAGACAGCGCGAAACAGTTCCTCCAGGTCACCAGACACCCCCTCCTGAATCTCCACCTGAGAACGAAACCATGGCAGGGGGTCCTCCTCGGCCAGCCAGTCGCTGTAGGCTACGCGGAGATTTCGGACCAGCAGGCGGTTCAGGGAAAGAAAACCGATCTGCTTCGGGTTCTTTTCCAGAAAATCGCCCGCCAGCCGGCCGATCTCGTAGTAGCTCCGGACGAACACGCGGAACGCAGACTCCTCCAGGCACGCGATCCGTTCAAAGGCCTCGTACAGGGTGGGAAGGAAATCAGGCAAGCCGTCCCCTGCCTCGCTGACGACCTTTCGAAGGTAGAGCAGAAGATTGTCTGCGGCGTCCTTCTTCACCTCGGGGTTGGAGGTCTCCATGACGGCCTCGAGCCATATGTCTACATAGAGGCCTGCCGCATCCGGGCCCTTGTCCCGGTTCCGGAGCAGGTGAAGGGTGTCGAGCGCGAGCTTTCGGGCCTCCTTTACAATAAAGGCCCAATTCCTGTAAGGATGGCACACCTCACGCAGAAATCCGTCCAGCTTCTCCATCAGGCCGCGGTAGCCGGCCATGATCTCGCGCAATGGATCGTAACGCTCGCTTACGGTCACGTCGATACGCGTGCACGCAAGGTTGACTTCAAGGGCCTTGGATCGCAAGGGGTTCCTCCCCCGGATGGGGTTCATATCACGGGTCTGTATGGGGCCTCTTCCCTCGATACGCTCAGCATAAAAATATACATGTTATCAGAATCCCTTTCCCCCAACAACATAGAGGCCTTTTCTTCAAAAACGATTCGCTTCCAAAGCCCGGATGCCGTTCCTGAACGCCACTCCGCTGCGTTTCCTTCGTAACCCCATGAGAGGAAACGGATTCCTCGAAAAAGCATTGCGCTGAACCGTGCACGGAACGTTCCCTCTTACATCTGAAAATGATGCCGAAGCACACTTCTTTTCCATGAAAACAGAGGGTTCCACATTGAAAAATCTCCTTGAAAGAACGGAATGAATCGGTTAAGACTCGAACGTGCTAGGCTTCATGATCTAATCATCATCAAAATTTTTATATAATATCGCTCATAGACCCTTCATCCTCATTGAAAACCATGGAAAACAAGGAATGAGACCAGATCTGCTGAGCGAACCCCGACGTGGAGAAGGCCATCGGGACCGACTTCGGAAAAAATTCCTGGAAGGAGGCATTGAGCGCTTCTCGGACGAGGAGATCATCGAGTTTCTCCTCTCTCTTGGAACACCTAGAAAGGACGTGAAAATCCCGGCACGCAAGGCCTTGGAAAGATTCGAGTCCCTTTCCGGTGTTCTCTCTGCGCCTCTGAACGATCTGACCAAAATTCGTGGAATCGGGCAGAAAAACGGCCTCTACCTTCATCTGGTTCACCAGGTGGCGGCCCGCTACCTGCGCGACCGTGCAAAGAACCGACCCTTTTTCGCGTCGTCCAGGGCTGTGTTCGACTACCTCTTTCACACCATGCGCGACCTGAAGCGGGAGGTCTTCAAGGTCCTCCTGCTCAACCGAAAGAACGAGCTTCTCTCGGATCGCGACCTCTTCTTCGGAACCCTCACCGGTAGCGCAGTGTATCCCCGCGAGATCATGGCCCTGGCCTTGGAGCACAGAGCCGCCGCCCTGGTATTCGTGCACAACCACCCGTCAGGCCATCCGGAGCCCTCTCCCCAGGACCGCCACCTCACCCGCCAGCTCGTGTGGTCGGCACGGCTTCTCTCGATCCAGGTCCTGGACCACGTCATCATCGGACACAACACATTTTACAGCTTTGCAGACCAAGGGCTGATTCAGCAGTACGTCCAGGACTACAACCAACAGCTTACGCAGGCCGATCCCGCTTGACACCTCGCGGAAAATCAGGGAAAACCAAACCAGCGTGCGAGAGTGGCGGAACGGGTAGACGCGCTGGATTTAGGATCCAGTCCTTTCGGGGGTGGGGGTTCGAGTCCCCCCTCTCGCACCATCAAGAATGACAGGCTTTTCAGCATCCCCAACGCTCCTACAGATTGCGCCACTCTGTTCTTTGCGATCGATCACCCAGTACAGGGAGTCTGGGTGAGGATAGGCCCCTACCAGCTTCAACATGGCCTTTGAGACCTTGTTCAACTGCTCGTTGTTTTCCGGTATGCGTTCGGGCATGGTGAATGCTCCGTCACCCGTTCTCGCAGGCTGCCTGATGCCTCCCCAAACAACATGGCCCTAGTGTTCATCCCTACCATCAGGCTGTCCAATCAATGGGGTCCACTGCCGAGCCGATGTTACGTATTTGTAGATAGTATGAGAAGGCTGGCCTCTTCGAGGTGTGATACGATCACCCTCACTCAATAACGCACTCTTAGGTGCAAGAAAGGAGGCCAGCCATGAGGAATGATAGCATAGAGCACTTTATCGGGATAGACTTGGGTGACGTAGAGAACAAAGTGGCCATTCTGGACCGGGACAGCGAAAAGCCGGAGACGGATGTCGCGGAGAACACCGCCAGCGCAATGAACGAGTTTTTCGACCGGTTCGAGGAACCCGGTAAGGTCAGGGTGGCGGTGGAGACGGGAACCCATTCCCCTTGGCTGAGCGAGATGCTGCGAGAGCGCGGATTCGAGGTGTTGGTGGGAAACGCTCACAAGCTTCGAATGATTTGGAGCCAGGACATCAAGGATGACTTCCGGGATGCCAAGATGCTGGCTCGGATCGCCCGCTTTGATCTGAAGCTTCTCTACCCCATTCAACACCGCAGCCGGGCGGCCCAGATGGACCTTTCGGTGCTCAAGGCCCGGGATCTTCTGGTGAGAAACAGGACCAGCATGATCCAGTTTGTGCGCGGCGTTGTGAAGAGCTCTGGCGAACGGTTGCCCTCGTGCAGCGCCCCGGCCTTTGCCCGGACCGTGGCTGAACACATTCCGAAGGACCTCCTGCCGGCCACGGTTCCCTGCCTGAACATGATCGAAGAACTCACCCAGGAGATTGGTCGGCTGGACAAGCGAATCAAGGCCCTGTGTACGGACGTCTACGGAGAGGAAACCGAGCCCCTGAGGCAGATTCATGGGGTGGGCGCGCTCACTTCCCTGGCCTTCGTGCTCACCCTGGAAGAGCCGTCGCGATTTGCCAAGAGCCGGGACGTGGGTGCGTTTCTGGGATTGACGCCGAAGCCGGACCAGTCCGGGGAGAGCGACAAACCCCTTTCAATCACCAAGGCGGGCAACGCCTATCTGAGGTGGCTGCTCGTTGGAGCGGCCAACTACATTCTGGGGCCTTTTGGTCCCGACTGCGAGCTTCGCCGGTATGGCGAACGGATTGCTTCGCGAGGAGGCAAGGTGTCTAAAAGGAAGGCCAAGGTGGCGGTTGCCAGGAAGCTGGCTGTTCTGATGCATCATCTTTGGAAGAACCATGGAACGTACGATCCATTTTATCATGCACATACCAGGAAACTGAGGAATGCGGCCTGATGAGCCGGGAAAGGACAAACACTCTGAACAGGAGGAGGCATCAAGAAGAGGCCCATTGAGCGATCCGTTCCGTTTTCCCAAGTCCCGTCGGGCGACTGCGAGCTTACCCTCGAATCGGAGCTTTGCCGAAAGCATATAACAAGGAATTCGCTTAGTAGATAGCAGCGCCCCCCGCGGACACCATCATGCACCGGGTAACGGCAACCCACAAGAGAGTGCGAATGAAAGTGAGACGTTACGGGAAAACAGACCGGTCGCCACGTCGACCTCTTGACAACGCCTTCTCATGAAAGGGTGAAGATGGAATTCGAGAAATTTCGGTGTTACAATCGGAATCAATGATCAGAATATCATTGTAAGCAAGGAGAAGGAAACACTTGAGAGATTATACGCAAACGCCTTGGCGTTGTTGGATCTCTCTTATACCAGGGATGACCTGGTACTGCTGGTGGAGGATGCGCGCAGCGCGCTGGAACGGAAATCCATCGGGGAGATCCAGGAGTCGTTGGATTTGTTTACTGAGTTGCTGGATTTCGAGCCATTGCATCTGGATGTTCTTGAGCGGAATGTACAGATGTATGCCGGGCCAAAACTCGATGGCCGCGCTGGCTCTGCCTTTAAGCATCTCATCCTCTTTGAGGAGCAAAATCGATCACTCGGCCTGAATAAAGGGCCCTTTTTCCCGCAACGGGATTTGGACCTCGCGTGGGTCATCCAATACAGCCGAGGTGAGGCACGAGCTGATCTCGAAGGCTTGGAGGTTTTCGAATTCCTGGCTCAACTGGCGATGAAAAGAACGCAAGATGTTCAATCGTAAAATGGATGGAGTCGGACAAAATCCTGGAAGCCCGTGATCTGCCCATGTGATTCCAACTTTCTTACATTTTCGCGAAACGCGACGATTGCTCTGTGTAGGTCGAACTAGTCATTCTTGTTCGTATTTTCATACCTCCAGTAAGGAGTCCTGTTCGAAAAAGGAATGATTTTAAAACGATTAAGGACTCTTGAAAAATATGTCATCCATTGGGTCCTCAATCGGTTCCTTTTTAATAAGCCTTTTGGCAACGTTTCTGCCGTCCACATGAACTTTATGTGCAATATATCTCCCTAGAAAATATTCAAATGGAAGCCAAGATGTGTGACCAATAGGAACAATGTATCTTTTCGTTCCTCTCATCTCTTTGTATAGCAGCCTTCGGCTCTGTAATGGCAATGAACGATCAAATAATGCATCTATAATAACTGTTTTTGATCGATCCAATAGATGGGCATAGGAAAGAGGGTCTATTCGGAAAAGCGGATGAATGTCTTCCCTGTTTAATAGGTCATGGAGAGACATGTTTTTGACAGAGGGAAGTTGTTCTTTATAGATTTCGTACAGTTTTCGCTTATCATGCAGGAAATACTCACTTTGGATCCCCTCCCGAATCATCTTCCTGGCGAACCGCGTAACTTTTGAGCCGAAAATTATCTTGGGAAGGTGACCTCCGATCGTCATCAAAACGGCCTGATAAATCCTGGGATCCATGACAGAGGCGATTGAAGAAATCATGCCCCCGAGGCAGTATCCCAAAAGACAGTTGTTTTGTTTCCAAAGATGATTCTGCTCAAGAAAATCAATAATCGAAAATGTATCAACGACTGCATGTTCCCAGAATTTAAACATTCGAGGAATATGAGGATACAGATAGCTCATTCCACTCGCAGATCCATTGTCTACTCTCGTATAAATGCCCGGAAGTATAGGTACAGTAGTATGAATGCCTGCAGATGCAAGTTGTTTGCCCATCCATAGTAAAAACTTAATATTTGAACTGCCTAAACCGTGCAATATCATTAATGAAGCCCGGACCTCTGACTTCGGCTGAAAGTTGTACAACTCAACCATTTCTGTCCCTGGGTCAGGGTTGTCATACGATGTTGGAAAACGTATATAGTTGCACCTGTAATGTCTGCCCTTGAAGATGTAGCCTGAATTAAAGTTAATATGTCGTTTAC
>JASFQI010000036.1:0-22726 GCA_050115555.1 Desulfobacteraceae bacterium | reverse complement strand
CGGAGATCGCCGGAAACTTCACAAAGATGGAAGGGGAGGTGTGAGACTCGTACTCGACCTCGGCTTCGGCCAGGGCCGTCTGACAGGAGGTGCACCAGTAGATCGGCTTTTTGCTGCGGACCAGCCCGCCGTTCAGGGCAAACTTCCCGAACTCACGCACAATCGTAGCCTCATACCTGTAGTTCATGGTGAGGTAGGGGTTTTCCCACTCCCCCATGACGCCGAGGCGCTTGAACTCGTTCCTCTGGATGTCGATGAACCGCTCGGCGTACTCACGGCAGAAACGGCGGACTTCCACCTGGGTCATCTCCGCCTTTTTCGGGCCGAGCTCCGTATCCACCTTGTGCTCGATGGGCAGGCCGTGGCAGTCCCATCCCGGGACGTAGGGTGCGTCGAATCCCGCCATTTGCCTGCACTTGATGATAATGTCCTTGAGGACCTTATTGAAGGCCGTTCCCATATGAATGTGACCGTTGGCATAAGGCGGTCCATCGTGAAGCATGAAGGGTTTGCGCCCCTTTGAGGACTCCCGAATCGTTGAGTAAAGGTCTTCCCGGTCCCACTTCTCGATCATCTCGGGTTCCCGCTTGACAAGGTTCGCCCTCATGGGAAAGGGCGTTTTGGGCAAATTGAGCGAGCTCTTGTAATCCATGAATCGTGCCTCCAATGGTGGAATCAAACCTTTTCGTCTAGCAGATCCGCGCTCTCAAGTCAATTTCATAGAAAACGGCTGGTCCTCCAGCCCGACCGGGGACAACCTCGCAGGCGAACGAAGCGCACCGGAACCTGCGAAGGGTGCAGCCACGGGCAGGGCGAACAGGGGCCCTGCGATCAGGTCCGGATACCCAGGTCGCGAATCAGGGTGTGGGCGAAGCGAATAATGAAATCGCGTTGTTGGCGGGTAGCATAATCTGAACAGGTGCATCGCATGTTCGCGAGGTTGCGCACGAAAAACTCCATCTTGATCCAGTCGTCTCCAAGCTCGACGGCGAAAACATGCGGTTTGCAGTCCTCGTGATCATACTGCTTTTCGCTGAGGATGTCTTCCGGGAGGGGCACCCAGAAAAGGCCCTCCATGCTTGAAGGCATGGCCGTATCCTTCAGGTGTGCCCTGAGCTTTTGAAGGTCGGTGCGCGGGACTTCGTCGATCAGGTAAGAGATCATGGGCTTTCCTCCCCGTCCTCTCTGTCGCGTTGTCTCCCACGAAAGAAGGCATCGATCACCGAGTAGATCCAGACAAGAAAGAACGCCGCCACAATCCCCCAGAGCAGGGTGAAGTCCGAGGCGAGGAAGCGATCGATGAATGCGCCGGCCGGGGATTCCGTGCCCGCAGGGGTCTCGAGTGCCGCATTCAGAATGAGGACGATCTTGACGACCCCCAGGATAAGGAGGATAAAGACGGAGGCCAGGAGTCCCAGGCCCTTTCCGATGTCCTGGTTGATGATCTGACCGAGACCGGGAATAACGAATGCAGAGCAAAGCGGGGCGCTGGCGGATTTTTTCATGAAAGGGCTCCGAGAGTGCGGTGCGTGTTCCCCGCGATTCTTTTGTGCGCTCTGTAAGCGTCCGTTTCGGTCCTCCGGACGCGAGGTCCAGGTTCCCTATGGGCCTTATAACGAAAGGGGCGGGGATTGTCAAAGACTACCCATGGCCTGTCTCTTGATATCCCGGAGAAGGAAGCCGGTGGGGACGCCATGGCTGCAACAAGGGAATGCATGGGCACGGCCTGCAACATCCGCAGGAAGGGCCCGTTTGAGGACACAGGGGAGAATCATGAGTGAGAGCCGTGTTGCTGAGCGTGTCCAGGTGAATGCGCCCTTCCGTATGCTGGTGGAGACCTATCTGGACTCCTTTCTGACCCACAGGCTGAATCCGGAGATCGGGTTCGACGGGGACACCCTGGATCGAGTCACGCGGAGCGAGGTCGAGGAGGTGGTCGGGAAGCTGCGCGAGCAGGGACTCACCATTACCTGCCATGCGCCCTTTCTGGACCTCTCGCCCGGCTCTCTGGACTCGGCCGTGCGAAGACTCACCCGGAAACGCTTCGAGCAGATCCTGTACCTTCTGCCTGTACTTCAACCCAAGACCGTGGTTTGCCACTCGGGGTGGGATCATCGGCGGTACCTCGAATTGAAGGACATCTGGTTGGAGAAGAGCCTGGACATGTGGATCTGGTTTGCGAAAGCGGTCCGGGACCAAGGATCCCGTATGATGCTCGAAAACGTGTACGAGCGGTCTCCGGAAGAATTTCTTGAAATCTATGACCCGCTTCGGGAGACCGGTGCACGTGTCTGCCTGGACACCGGGCATCAGGCCGCGTTCGGCCAAGCCCCGTTGGAATCGTGGATTCAAGGGGTCGGGAAGGATATCGGGGAGTTGCACCTCCACGACAACCGAGGCGAGTGGGACGATCACCTGGCCCCGGGCAAGGGGAGCGTGGATTTCGGGCTGCTTTTTAAAACGCTTCCTCCCTTGCTGAATGAACCCCCTGTGATCACGCTCGAGCCGCACCATGAGGAGGCGCTCTGGGAGGCCCTCGCCTTCCTGGAGGGGGCTCTGCCTTGGTGACATCCAGTGAAGAGGGCCGCTTTACGACTGAAAAGGTTTGTCGTTGATGTTTCTTTACTCATTCGATAAAAGAAAAACTTGTGACTGTTGCGGTTTATCCCCTTTCCATCCATGAATGCATTTTAGTGGTTTCGAAAATGCCCGGGCCCAAGCGGTTTGCCCTCTCCATTCCAGGGGCCTTCCGCACTCCAGAGTTTGAGCGGACCTTTTCGAAAGCGAGGATTCCAGGCACTCGGGAGTTTCCATTTCCGGAAGCATTGTGTCGGCTGGAGGGCGTTCCCCATGGACCATCCGTTTCCCAAGTCCGTCTCTGCGACCGAGAAGGCCAAGAAACTTCTCTCGATCCTGAACCCGGAGGATACGCTGGCCGTTCTCATCAATGCGGATCCGGACGCCATCGCAAGCGCTCTTGCCCTCAAGCGCATCTTCTGGAGGAGGGTCAAGAAGATCGGCATCTATCGCATCAACGCAATCAAACGTGCAGACAACCTTGCCATGGTCAAGCTCCTGAAGGTGAATCTCCAGTACATCCGGAAACTGGATGCCTCGAAATACAACCGCTGGGCCATTGTCGACTCCCAACCACACCACGATTCGAGCTTCGAGAAACACCGCTTCGACATCATTATCGACCACCACGAGGTCGGCCCACTGTCCCGGGCGGAATTCTTGGATGTCAAGGAGGAGTATGGAGCCACGGCCACACTCCTGATCGAATACTTGCGGGCTCTGAAGATCAAACCCTCCCCACGACTGGCCACGGCCCTGTTTTATGGGATCAAAACGGACACGGAGAACTTTGCACGGCCCACCACGTCAAATGACATCAATGCCTTTCGGTACCTCTACCCCTTTGTGAACATCCCGATCATCAAGAAGATCGAGTCCTCGGAGATGACCAAGAAGACCTTGGCCGGTTTTCGTGACGCCCTGGACCATTTCGAGCTGATTCGAAACCGGGCATTCGTGCACATGGGAAAGGTGCCCGACCCGGACTTCCTGGTGATCATCGCGGATTTTTTTCTGAAGGTGGCTGAAGCGAGCTGGTCCATTGTTTCCGGTGTGTACGGACAGAAGCTCATTGTGATCTTCCGAAATGCAGGATTCAAAAGGGATGCAGGAAAGGTCGCACAGAAGCTTTTCCAGGAGTGGGGAAGCGCAGGGGGGCACAAAAGCGCGGCGCGGGCGGAGGTCCCTCTTCAGTCACTGGGGATCCCGGTTGATAAGGACGAGGACGTTCGGCAATTCGTTCGGGATCGGATTCAGACCATATAGAGCGAAAGCAGGAGCGGCACTTTTCCGTTATGTGCCCATTGCGCGGGCGGAAAGAAACGGAGACCCATGGGTTCCACGGAGTACATCCTCACGGAAGAAATCGTCGACGAGGTCAAGCGGCTCATTGCCGAGCGGGACAGGATAACTCTGGCCGAGCGCATCGACGAACTGCGCCCTGCCGACGTGGCCGACCTGATCGAGTTGCTCGATCCGGAAGAGCGTTTTTTTGTTTTCGATCTTCTGGAGCCGGACGGGGCGGGCGAGGTCCTTGTTGAGATCGAGGCCCCTTTTCAGGAGCGCATCCTGAGCGATCTGGACAACGAGGCCATCTCCGAGATCGTCCAAGAGCTGGACTCGGACGATGCCGCCGACCTGGTGGGCGATCTCCCTCTGGAACGGGCCCGCGAGATCATTGGCAGCCTCCAGGACGACGTCTCCAGGGAGCTCGAAAAGCTGCTTCCCTATCCCGAGGACACGGCCGGCGGAATCATGGCGCTCGAGTTCGTGGCGGTGCTCGCCAGCGCCACGGTTCAAGAGACCATTGATACGCTCCGCGAAAAGCGCGAGGAAGTGGAGGATGTCTACTACGTGTTCGTGGTGGACGAAGTAGGCCGTCTGGCCGGCGTGGTTTCCCTGAAGGATCTCGTTCTGGCCCAACCCACGGCACGGGTGGCCGAGATCATGAACGAGGAGGTCATCTTCGTTCATGTGGACCGCGACCAGGAGGAGGTGGCCCAGCTTTTCAAGAAGTACGACCTCGTCAGCATCCCTGTCGTGGATGACAGCAACCGGCTCGTGGGGCGCATCACGCATGACGACATCATCGACGTCATCGAGGACGAGGTGGACGAGGACATCGCCCGTATGGCCGGTGTGATCAGCGCGGAAATCGCCGACGAGTCCACGGTGCGCATTTCCCGTTCCCGTCTGCCGTGGCTCGTGGCCGGACTCCTGGGCGGCATCCTGGCCGCGCTGGTGATCAACCAGTTCGAGGCTTCCCTGGAGGAGGTCCTGGCCCTTTCCTTTTTTTTCCCCGTGATCATGGCTATGGGCGGCAATACGGGGACGCAGGCGTCCACGGTGGCCGTGCGAGGCCTTGCAACGGGCGACATCCGCATGGTGAACATTGGAAAGCGCCTCTGGCTGGAGATGAAGGTGGCCTTTTTCAACGGAATCATCTGCGGCATACTGCTGGGTCTCATCGTGGGCGCCTGGCTCTCGAACTTCACGCTGGGAGGGATCGTGGCCCTGGCGTTGGTCCTGATCATCGTGATCTCGGGGTTCATCGGGGCGGCGATCCCGATCGCTCTGAAACGGATGCGGGTGGACCCGGCACTGGCCACGGGACCGTTCGTCACCACCTCCAACGACCTCCTGAGCCTGGTGATCTATCTCGGTCTGGTCACCGTCTATCTCCAGGTCACTGGGTAAGGCAATGGGCCGAGGTCGGCCGGGAGGAGGGCTGCAGGGCTCGGGTTGTGAGAGGGCCTCTGAACGTGAATACGGCGCAACGGAGGGAGGCATGGAAAAGACCATTCGAGGGTACTGGGGCGTTCGTCTGAAAAGCATTCGAAAAGCGCTGGAGGTGAACAACTTCGAGGTATTCCTGGCCGAAGACCAGGAAGAGGCCAGGGAGATCGTCCTCGAAAACATCCTGCCGGGAACGGGTGCACGGAGCGTTTCGTGGGGCGGGTCCGGGACGTTTCTTTCTACCGGGCTCTATGAGCGGTTGCGCGAAATGAACGATCTTCAGGTCCTGGACACCTTCGACAAGAACATCTCCAGGGCGGAGAGCCTGGAACGAAGGCGCAAGGCTCTTCTCGTGGATCTGTTCATCACAGGGACGAACGCGATCACCGAGGCGGGGCAGCTGGTGAACCTGGACATGTACGGGAATCGTGTAGCGGCGATCACCTTCGGGCCGCGGTTCGTGACCGTTCTGGTCGGGAGGAACAAGATCGTTCCCGACCTGGAGGCGGCCATGCGACGCATACGGGATTATGCGGCACCCGCAAACGCCATGCGACTTGCGAAAAAGACCCCTTGCGTCGAGACGGGTCGTTGCGAGTCGTGCAAGAGCCCCGAGCGCATCTGCAACACCTGGACCATTACCGAGAAGAGCCTTCCAGCCCGGCGGATCAAGGTGGTGCTCATCAATCAGGACGTGGGATTGTAGAAGGGGGATAAAGGCGTCTCGAACCTTCTCCAGGCAAGCTGGAGCATCGAGCTTTATTCTTCCTTGTCATCCATGGCTTTTCTGATCTGTTCCCCTAAAGACCCCATGCCTTCTTCATTCGACCCGTTCGAGTGGGCCTTCCAGTCTTCCTCTCCCTCGGCCTTCTCGGGCTTGAGAGCGATGCGCCGCTCCTGGGGATCCAGTGACTCGACGACCACGCGGATGGTGTCTCCACGCTTGAGGTTTTCAAAGGTCTCACGCAACTGGGCGTCTTCGAGCTTGCTTTGGTGGAGGAGGCCGGTAATCCCCGGCGCCAGCGTAATGAAAAGACCGTAGCGTTCCTGCTTGTCTAAAGTCCCCTCGACCACCTGCCCCGGCCGGAACAGCTCCTCGGCACGGCTCCACGGGTCCCCTTCCACATCCCGAATACTCAGTGAGATGCGGTGGCGCTCCGTGTCGATCTGTTTCACCAGGACGGCCACTTCCTCCCCGGGCTGCACGATCTCCTCAGGCCTCAAGACCCGCTTGATATAGCTCATTTCGCTTACGTGGACAAGGCCTTCCACACCGGGGGCGATCTCCACGAAGGCACCGAAGTCCGCGCAGCGGGTGACCTTCCCGTTCACGCGGTCGCCCTCGTGGCAGATTTCGTGTACGCGTTCCCAGGGATTTCCCTGCATCTGCTTGAGTGAGAGGGCGATCCGGGGTCGTTTCCCGGCCTCGGCTTCCTTGATTCCGATCACCCGAACCCGGACCTTGTCTCCGACCTGGATGACCTCTTCGGGCCTGCCGATGCGCGACCAGCTCAACTCCGAGAGGTGGATCATGCCCTCAAGGCCGGGGACGAGCTCCACAAAGGCACCGTAAGGCATCAGCTTGGTCACGACACCATCGCATTCAGTCCCTTCGGAGAGGTCCTCCATGAAGGCCTTGCGCGCCGCCGCATACTCCTGCTCAAGGAGCTCCCTTCTGGTGACCACGATGTTTCGCCCGTTTTCCTCGAAACGGGTGATCAGAAAGGGATAGGTTTCACCGACGTAGCCTTTGGGATCGTTCACGTATCGGATGTCCATCTGGCTGATGGGACAGAATGCACGACGCTTCATGACCTCCACGTGAAACCCGCCCTTGCAGGGCGCCTTGACTCTCCCCTCGACGGGGACCCCGCTCCGGTAAGCCTCACGCAGCACGGCAACGTCACCGGCCCCGGAGATCGCTTTGGACAGGCGGATTTCGTCCGGGCCCTGGTTCACCACGTAGAGCTCCAGCTCGTCGCCGACCGCGTAAGGAAGCTCACCTTGCTCGTCCAGGAGTTCCTCACGCTCCACGACCCCATCCGTCTTGGATCCGGCATCCACGAAAACGGATTCCCGTCCGATGGAGATGATTCGTCCCCGAATGCGGTCCCCGACCCGCAGCTCTACACCGGCGGATTCGGAGTAGCTCTCGAGCATTTCCGCAAAGCTCTGGCCTTCCTCTTCCTGCCCGTCCTCGTCCCACTCTTCGTTCATCAAGCCTTCCTCCGTTACTGCAGAATCCACCATTTCTATCAGCCCATTTCAAGATTTGCAAGCCCGGACTGCAAGGATAGCGTGGATTTGGATATCCTTTTTCGGGATTGAACGCTCGGCATGGATTCTCGAGATGTTCCACGACGGAATGAACACTCAGGATTTGAAGTTGGATGCCACATTCCCGATTCTTTAAGATAGGAACCACGGAGAGCACAGAGGACACAGAGGAATGCACGAAGAGACCTCTTTTGACCTTGTCTCTATGCTTTTGTCGAGGTCATCCGAATCGAAATCGGGATCGCTATCGAAATCGAAAACAAGAGAACCCGGATCACTTCTGGTGGTGGCTTCCCTTTCGTTTCCATTCCGTGTAGGCTGTTCCGGTCCCTTATACGAAAATTCGTCCCACCCAACCGTGGAGAAGCCCGTACAGGGGTTGAGAAGGCATGAGCGCCATGGATCGAGGTCATACCGACGCCGGGACGTTTCTCTTTCTGGAGCCGTTTTTCGGCGGGTCGCACCGTGATTTTGCCGAAGGACTGGTGGAGGCCTCCCGTCACCGGATCGATCTCATCACCATGAGCGCCAGATTCTGGCGTTGGAGAATGGGAGGCGCTGCGCTCCACTTTGTCCGCCGGCTTCCGGATCTAACCGCCTACGACGGGGTGATCGCTTCCTCTCTGATGAGCCTGTGTGATCTCAAGTCCCTTGTACCGGGGCCGTTCCCTTCGACGATTGCCTACTTTCACGAAAACCAGCTGACCTACCCTGTGTCGTCCGGAGAGACTCGGGATGTTCCTGCGGCGTGGATCCATGTGACCACGGCCCTGGCCGCCGATCGGGTGCTGTTCAACTCCCGCTCGCATCAGGAGGCGTTTTTCGACGCACTTCCGGGTCTGGTTCGCCTGATGCCCGACTACCGGCCCGGATGGGTGACCGAGGCGATTCGACGGAAGGCCTCTGTCCTGTATCCGGGCTGCCGGTTTCCCGCCCGACGGGAGCCGCTGATCCCATGGAATGCCAAAGAGCCTCCCCTCGTGGTGTGGAACCACCGCTGGGAGCACGACAAGAACCCGCAGGCCTTCTTCGAGGCCCTGGATGTCCTCATGGATCGCGGGATTCCTTTTCGTCTCGCCCTTCTCGGGGAACGCTTCCAGAAAGTGCCCGATGCGTTTCCGATCGCCCGGGAGCGCTACGGATCCCGGGTGGTGCAGTACGGGTACGTCACGTCCCGGGAGGAATACCTGAATTGGTTGAAGCGGGGAACCGTGGTCGTGAGCACGGCCTTGCAGGAAAATTTCGGCATTGCCGCAGTCGAAGCGATCCGCTGCGGATGCATCCCGATTCTACCCATGCGTCTCAGCTACCCGGAGCTGATTCCCCCTTCATTCCACAAGGACTGCCTGTACGAAAACGCAACGGATTTCGTGGAAAAGCTGTGCGCCCTCGTGACCGAACCTTCCCGGTTCGAGACCCTGAGGGAGCCCTTGAGCATGGCCATGGAGCGGTTTTCCTGGGAGCGATGTATTTCCCGGTATGATCGCATGTTGGAAGAACTGGCCTCCGGGGAGTACGGAGTGCGATAGTTATTGAAAACACAAGGGATTTGACAAAAATCACGAAATCGGTATAGGGTTATGCGTTTGCCGATTTCTGAATAGACCGGCGTAAAAGGAAACACTTCACGGAGCACTCTCGTGGGCGCGGGGTTCCTGCCCGGCCCAGGGGGTGTGTGCAGGTGCGAGGTGCAATGGTATGATAGAAATCCGCTTTCACGGGCGTGGAGGGCAGGGGACCGTCGTGGCCTCCAAGATCATGGCCGACGCCGTATTCCTGGACGGGGCGTTTTCACAGTCCTTTCCGGCATTCGGGGTGGAACGCAGGGGCGCCCCGGTCACCGCATTTCTTCGTGTGGATGATCGGCCCATCCGAGTCCGTACGGAAATCTATGAACCGGACCACATCGTGATCCTGGATCCCCTTCTTGTGGATCAGGTGCCGCTGACCCGGGGGCTCAAGCCGGACGGGACGGTCCTCGTGAACAGCGACCAGGCACCAGAGGCGTTCCGGGACAAGTTTTCCGGCTACGGTGTGGCCACGGTACCCGCGAGTCGCATCGCCTATCGCCGGGGGCTCGGAAGCAGCCAGGCGCCCATTGTGAACACGGCCATCCTCGGCGCGGTGAACGGTGTCCTCGAGGTGGTGACCATGGAGAGTCTGTTGCGTGCCATTCAGGAGGGCGTGCCCATGCGCGCCGAAGAAAACGCCGAGGCCGCACGGGAGGCCTTTGAAGCGGTCAGCAAGGTGGTGCATTTCTGATCCGGGGTGGGGGAACGTATGAAGTACGTGGACCGAAACACAAACACACCGCTCGTTGCAGTATCGACCCGGCCGAGCCTGGAGAACAAGACAGGAAGCTGGCGGTTTGCCCGGCCCGTTTTCGTGGACCGTGTGTCTCCGTGCAATCGGCAGTGCCCGGCCGGCGAGGACATCGCCGGCGTCCTGTATCTTGCCTCCCAGGGGCGGTTCGAAGATGCCTGGCGCATGATTCTTCGGGAGAACCCCTTTCCTGCGGTCATGGGCCGGGTGTGCTACCACACGTGCGAGCAGCGCTGCAACCGCGCGGAGCACGACGAGCCCGTGTCCATCCACAGCGTGGAGCGGTTTCTCGGGGACTATGCCCTGGAAAAACGCCTTCAGGTGGAGGATCTCATCGAGGAGGGGGGGCAAAGCGTCGCTGTGGTGGGGGCAGGGCCTTCAGGGCTCAGCGCCGCCTATCATCTGCGGCGCCTGGGGCACCGGGTGAGGGTCCTGGACGCCATGGACCGTCCCGGAGGTCTCATGCAGTACGGGATTCCCGCCTACAGGCTTCCCCGGGACGTGCTCGACGGGGAGATCGCACGGCTCGAACGCATGGGCATTCGTTTCGACATGGGGCGGAAGGTGGGCAGGGAGACAGAGTGGGGAGCCGTGGTGACGGAACACGACGCAGTGTTCCTGGCGATCGGCGCCCACCGTGAGACCCGGCTCGACCTGGAAGGGGAGCCCCTGGACGGGGTGTTCCGAGCGCTCGCGTTCCTCGCAGAGGTGAATCAGGGGTCCTCCCCGGAGTTGGGGGAGCACGTGGCAGTGATCGGAGGCGGAAACAGCGCCATTGACTGCGCACGGGTATGCCGGCGGTTGGGTGCACGAGTGTCCGTTTTCTACCGTCGCAGTGAAGCGGAAATGCCCGCCCACCCCGAGGAGGTGGCGCTCGCGCGAGAGGAAGGGGTGGCGTTCGAGTTCCTGTGCACCCCGGAGGCGATCCTCGGAGAGGGTCGGGTGAGCGGCGCGCGGCTCGCGCGGATGGAGCTCGGAGAGCCGGACGAGACCGGACGGCGCCGGCCCGTACCCACGGGAGAGACCGTGGACACGGCGTGCACCAGCCTGATCCTGGCGGTGGGCGAGTCCCCGGATCCGGACTCCCTGCCCGAGGGACTTGCTTTGGATACGAGGGGCGTGCCGTCGGATGCATTCGGCCGGACCGGGCTCAGCAAGGTCTTCGTGGGAGGGGACCTGGCCCCCATTCCTCGAACGGTCACCCATGCCATTGGATCGGGAAAGCGAGCGGCCGCAGCCATTCACGCGTTTCTGCTCGGAAAAGGCCCGGAGGCGGTAGACACCCTGTTTCGGTGGGGGGACACGGGAAACGTGTGTATGGGAGACCTGGCGGACCGGGCGCTTTTCCCCAGGAGGAACCCCACCGCCGAGGTGGTGGAGTACGATGCGCTGAACCCGTTCTACTTCGACCGGCGCCCGGCCCTTTCGATTCCCCCCATTCCGGTGGAAGACCGCATGAGCGGGTTCGTGGAGGTCGTGGCCGGGCCCACCGAGGCCCAGGCGCTCGAGGAATCGGCACGTTGCTTCAACTGCGGGTCGTGCACGGAGTGCGGCAACTGCTACCTCTTCTGCCCGGATGTATCCATTCACAAGGATCCCGGCGGATTCGGGTACACCATTGATCTGGATTACTGTAAGGGGTGCGGCATCTGCGTCCACGAGTGCCCTCGAGGGGCCATGACCCTGTCTTTTGCGGAGTGAATGCCATGAGGAAGGTGCTTACGGGAAACCAGGCCATCGCCCACGCGGTGCTGCTCTCCGACGTGGAGGTGGTGGCCGCCTATCCGATCACTCCCCAGACCTCGGTCATCGAGACCCTGGCGGACATGCAGGCCCGGGGATTGGGGGATTTCGACTTCATCCGGGTGGAGTCCGAGCACTCGGCCATGTCGGCCTGTATCGGGGCGTCCATGGCGGGCGTTCGGGCGTTCACCGCGACCTCGGGCCAGGGCCTGTTCCTGATGCACGAGATGCTTCACTACGCCTCAGGCGCGCGCGTGCCCCTGGTCATGGCGAACATCAACCGGGCCGGGGCCGCTCCCTGGTCCATCTGGAGCGATCAGACCGACTCGGTCTCCCAGCGGGAGACGGGCTGGATTCAGCTCTACTGCGAGGGGAATCAGGAGGTCCTGGACACCACACTTATGGCATTCAGGATCGCGGAGCTCCTGAGGCTCCCGGTCATGGTGGTCTCGGACGCCTTCTTCCTTTCCCACACGTCCGAGCCCGTGGACATTCCGGTCCGCGAGGAGTTGAAGGCGTTTCTGCCGCCGTTCGATCCCGGCGACCTCTGGCTCGATCCCGAGAACCCCCGCACGTACGGTTCCATTGTCATGCAGGACGCCTACATGGAGTTTCGCTACCAGGTGCAGCGGGACATGGAGCGCGCCAAGACAGTCGTCCCTCAGGTCCACGAGGAGTTCGCCGGCCGGTTCGGCCGGCAATACGAGCTCGTGGATAGCGTGCAGACGGACGATGCGGATGTGGTGATCGTGTGCACCGGCACCGTGGCCTCCACCGGTCGGGTGGCCGTGGAGACCCTTCGAAGCAAGGGAAAACGGGCGGGCATGGTGAAGATCAAAGCGCTTCGGCCGTTCCTGACCGAGCCCGTGATCCAGGCCCTTCGAGGGCACGCCAAGGTCGCGGTGATCGACCGGAACATCTCCACGGGAGGGCAGGGCGTCTGGGGGCAGGAGATCAAGACCGCGCTCTACGATCTGCCGGACGCGGAACGCCCCTTGATCTACGACTACATCGCCGGTCTCGGGGGAAGGGACATCAGCGAGCAGACCTTCGAGGAGGTGTTCGACCGGACCCTGGCGGCGGAACGCCCGGAGGACCGGGACATCTGGATAGGAGTCCACTATGCACAGCCTGAACCAGAGGTTTGACAACAACGAGATTCCCGAGACCGAGCTCATGACCTCCGGGCACGTGGCCTGCTCAGGGTGCGGTGCGGCACTCTCCATGCGCCTGGCGCTCAAGGGCCTGGGAAAGCCCACGGCCCTGGTCATCCCCGCGTGCTGCTGGACCATCATCCCCGGACCCTGGCCGTTTACGGCCATGGAGGTGCCGGTATTCCAGACCGCGTTCGAGACCACCGGGTCGACCATCTCCGGGGTGAAGGCGGGGTACAGGCGGCGCGGTCGGGACGACGTCTGCGTGGTGGGATGGGCCGGGGACGGCGGGACCTACGACATCGGGATTCAGGCCCTTTCCGGGGCGGCCGAACGGAACGAGGACGTGATCTACGTGTGCTACGACAACGAGGCCTACATGAACACCGGGGTGCAGCGTTCCGGAGGGACCCCGTACGGCGCCTGGACCACGACCACGCCGGGAACGGGGGCCAAGCTCGAGCCCAAGAAAGACATCGACGAGATCATGATCGCCCACCGCATTCCTTACGTGGCCACGGCCACGGCCGCCTACCCGCAGGACCTGATCGCCAAGTTCAAAAAGGCACGATCCATCCGCGGCATGCGGTTCATCCGTCTCCTGGCCGCGTGCCCGGCGGGCTGGAGAACGCCGGACAACCTGTCCGTGGAGGTCATGCGAAAGGCGGTGCAGTCCAACCTGTTCCCCCTGTTCGAGGTGGAGAACGGCTCCGTTTTCCGGCAGACCGTGGTCCCCGATGCCGTGATCCCGGTGGAGGACTACCTGCGCATGCAGGGGCGGTTCAAGCAGATGAGCGACGAGGCAATCCAGCGGTGCCAGGAAGAGGTGGACGCGCGTTTCGAGCGGTTCCGCGTGCGGTTCGAGACCGGGGCGTAAAACGACCTGCGTGCGGTGCTCCTGCCGGAGAGGGCGCCGTTTCCCGGGGCAGGGCGGCTCCGGGCGGGAGTGAAGATCGAGGGACAGGAAGGCTGGAAGCATCTCAGGCCCGGGGAAGCAGGCGCCGCGAAGCACGAGGTTTCCCTGGTTTCCTGGGTTTCAGGGCTTTTCAGGTTGACATTCCCCACCTGCTTGTGTAGGAAGATTTCGATCTCAGTATTCTTTTGATTCAGAGAGCTCTTTCCATGATGCATCTTTTTTTCGGCTTTACCTGAGTGTCCGGTTTACCGACTGCCCGTGTCAGGTAGGCTCACTCTATTGCTGAAAAAAGGATGTCCTTTCATCCTCCTATCACCAAAAGCAATCTAATAAGCCGTTATTCCGCTTGATCCGGGTAGGTCCCTTGAGTGCGAAGCTCGCTCGGCAAAGGAAGTCTGTTCCCTTTTTCAGCGAGCGATGAGGGGAACCTTTTTCTCCGCCAGGAAAGGCCGAGGGAACGGAGGACAACGATCATGTCGGAAGTCATCAAGCTCGGTGAAAAGAAGCAAACCACATTTTTGGACAAGGTGCGTGAAATTCTTCCGGATCAAGGGCACCTGAACCTCTGTCTCACGTGCGGGGCCTGTGCATCGGGATGCCCGGCCACCGGCCTCGAGAACATGGACCCTCGAAAGTTCCTGCGAATGGCCGTGTTCGGTCTGGATGAAGAGATTGCCGGCCACCCGTGGGTCTGGATGTGCAGCCTGTGCATGCGCTGCACCTATGCGTGCCCCATGGGCATCAACATCGCGGGCCTGGTCCACGAGGCCCGTAAGCTCTGGCCCAGGGAGGAACGGCCCAAGGGCATTCTCGGCTCCTGCGACATGGCCCTTCGGAACGAGAGCTGCAGCGCCATGGGCGCGGCCCCGGAGGATTTCCGGTTCGTGGTGGAGGACCTCGTGGAGGAGGTCCGGGAAACCCAGCCCGGCTGGGAGGAACTTCAGGCCCCCATCGACAAGCAGGGGGCCCATTTTTTCCTGAGCCAGAACTCCAGAGAGCCGGTCACCGAACCGGAGGAAATGGTACCCCTCTGGAAGATCCTGCACCTGGTGGGAGCGGACTGGACCTACTCCTGCAATGCCTGGGGCGGGGAAAACTACTGCATGTTCCTGGCGGACGACGAGAACTGGCACAAGATCGCCAGGCAGACCCTCCAGTCGGCCGCGGACCTGGGCTGCAAGGTCTACCTCAACACCGAGTGCGGCCATTCCACGTACTCTGTCTGGCAGGGGCAGAGGCGATTCGGGATCGAGACGGACCTGGAGATCGCCCCCATGGTCTTCTACTACGCCAGATGGATCCGGGAAGGAAAGCTCAAGGTGAGCTCGGACTGGAACAAGGATCTGAAGGTCACATTCACGGTCCAGGATCCCTGCCAGCAGGTACGGAAGAGCTTCGGCGATCCTCTGGCCGATGACCTTCGTTTCGTGGTCAAGTCCTGCGTGGGCGAGGAGAACTTCCGGGAGATCTACCCCAACAGGTCCAACAACTACTGCTGCGGGGGCGGAGGCGGGTACCTCCAATCCGGGTACAACGAGGCCCGGCGCCACTACGGCTGGCTCAAGCATAACCAGATCATGGCGTCGGGCGCGGATTACTGCGTGACCCCCTGCCACAACTGCCACGCACAGATCCACGACCTGAGCGAGCACTATGAAGGAGGGTATGGGGTCATTCACCTCTGGACCCTGATCGGCCTTGCTCTGGGCATCCTGGCGGATACCGAGAGGGCCTACCTGGGCCCGGACCTCCTGGAGGTCAACCTCCCCGAATCCGAATGATCCGGAAATCCTCCGCCCCGCTCTCTGGCAGCGGGGCGGAACAGGAGATCAGGAGGGCATCTCATGAAACAAGACGTCATCGGATCCGTCATGATCGTGGGCGGCGGCATCGGAGCCATCCAGGCCGCCCTGCTTCTGGCCGACTCGGGCTATTCTGTCCACATGGTTGAAAAGAACGCGTCCATCGGCGGTGTCATGGCCCAGCTGGACAAGACGTTCCCCACCAACGACTGTGCCATGTGCATCATGTCCCCCAAGCTGGTGGAGGTGGGAAGGCATCCCAATATCCATCTGATCACCCTGGCAGAAGTCCGCGACATCCGGGGAGGTCCCGGACGGTTCCAGGTGGACCTCTTTCAGAAGGCCCGGTATGTGGACACGACCAAGTGTATCGCGTGCGGGACCTGTGCGGAAAAGTGCCCGACAAAGGTCGATGATCTGTTCAACGGGAACCTCGGCAGGCGAAAGGCGGTCTATGTCCAGTACCCGCAGGCCGTCCCACTGAAATACGTGATCGACGGGGAGCAGTGCCTTTACCTCAAGAAAGGCAAATGCCGGGCCTGCGAAAAATTCTGCCCGGCAGGGGCGATCCATTTCAAGGACACGGACCGTGACCTCACGATCGATGTAGGCAGCGTCATCCTGGCGCCGGGTTTTCGGGCGTTTGATCCCTCCGGAATGGACACCTTGGCCTATGCGACCTGTCCGGACGTCCTGACCGCCCTGGAGTTCGAAAGACTCCTGTCGGCCTCCGGACCGACTATGGGGCACCTGGTTCGCATGTCCGACCATCAGGAGTGCGTGAAAATCGCCTGGATCCAGTGCGTGGGCTCGCGGAGCATTCAACCCTGCAGCCATGCCTACTGCTCTTCGGTATGCTGCATGTACGCCATCAAGCAGGCGATTATTGCAAAGGAGCATGCGGAAAAGGAGCTGGACTGCTCGATCTTCTACATGGACATGAGGACGCATGGAAAAGGATTCGAGGAATGTTACAACGACGCCCGGGCCCGTCACGGAATCCGGTTTCAACAAAGCCGCGTTCACAGCATTCTGCCCCTTCCGGAAGGAGGGCTGCGCCTGGTCTATGCAGACGCGGAAGGATCACTCCATGAAGAAAGCTTCGACCTTGCCGTCCTCTCCGTGGGGATGGAGATCCCTGAAGACGTGGTGGACCTCGCCCGGAAACTGAACATCCAACTGACACCGGGCGGATTCGCAAAGACCGCCTCGTTCAGCCCGGTCGAGACCTCTCAAAAGGGGATTTACGTCTGCGGGGCATTCCAGGGTCCCAAGGACATTCCACAGACGGTCATCGAAGCGGGATCCGCCGCCATGATGGCCGGCTCCACAGTGTGGCAGGCCCGGGGCACGGAAACGGTTTCCTATACTCCGCCGGCGGAGCTCAACGTCACAGGGGACCGCCCCCGCGTCGGCGTTTTTGTCTGTCACTGTGGAACCAATATCGGTGGAGTGATCGATGTGCCCGCTGTGAGGGACTATGCCAGGAACCTGCCGTATGTGGAGTATGCAGCCGACAACCTCTACACCTGCTCCCAGGACACCCAGGACATCATGACCCGGGTGATTCAGGAAAACGACCTGAATCGGATCGTGGTGGCCGCCTGCACGCCCAAGACCCACGAGCCCCTTTTCCAGGAGACCCTGGTCAAGGCGGGGCTCAACAAGTACCTCTTCGAGATGGTCAACATCCGGAATCACGGGTCCTGGGTTCACCGGGAGGAACCGGTCAATGCCACGAAAAAGGCCGAAGACCTGGTCCGCATGGCCGTGGCCAAGGTGGCCCTGTGCGAGCCCTTGGAGGAGGAGACGCTGGAGATCGACCCGAACGCGCTGGTCATCGGGGGCGGCGTTTCGGGGATGGCTGCGGCACGCTCCCTGGCGGATCAGGGTTACCCTGTCCATCTCGTTGAACGAGGCTCGCAACTGGGTGGACAGGCCCGATCCCTTTTCCGGACCGCCCAGGGGGAAGACGTTCAGGCGCAGCTGGACGCCTTGATCCAGGACGTCCTATCCCATAAGAACATTCAGGTCCATCTCGATTCCACGCTCACCCGTGTCGACGGTTTTGTGGGAAACTTTGAATCCACCCTCACGCACGAAGGAGCGGAAGAAACCGTTCGACACGGGGTGACCGTTATCGCTACCGGTGCCGAGGAGCACCGCCCCGGGGAGTATCTCTATGGAGAAGAATCCCGGGTGGTCACGGCTTTGGAGCTCGATCGAAAGATCCTGTCCGGGGAGCTGGACCCGTCCCGCCTGAGCACGGTCGCTTTCATTCAGTGTGTGGGGTCCCGGGAACCGGAAAGGCCCTACTGCTCCCGCGTCTGCTGCACGCATACCCTGGTCAGCGCCCTTCATATGAAGCAGGTGAACCCGGAGATGACCGTGGTGGTTTTATACCGGGACATCCGGACCTATGGGGAACGGGAGTACCTCTTTCAGGAGGCCAGGGAAAAAGGCGTGATCTTTCTCCGGTATGACCGGGATCACAAGCCCGAGGTCGTCTCCGGCGAAAAGGGCCTGATTCTTCGTGCCGTGGATCCGCTTCTGGGAAGGCCCGTGGAGATTCGTGCCGATCTGCTCACGCTGGCCAGTGCCGTGGTGCCTCCCAAGGACGAACAACTGGCCCGGTTCTTCAAGATCCCCATGGATGAAAACGGGTTCTTTGTAGAAGCCCACGTCAAGCTTGCACCGTTTGAGTTCGCTACGGACGGGGTTTTTCTCTGCGGCATGGCCCACTATCCCAAGCCCATTGACGAGTCCATCGCTCAGGCCCAGGCAGCGGCCTCCCGGGCTGTTACCCTGCTCGCACGAAAAACCATCGCTACCAGCGGGAACGTCGCCTACATCACCCCATCGGCATGCAGCGGGTGTGGGGTTTGCGTCTCGCTGTGTCCGTACAACGCATCCGATTTCATCACGGAGGGGCCTTTTGCAGGAAAGGCGGAGATCAACCCGGTCCTGTGCAAGGGATGCGGCCTGTGCGTGGCCTCCTGCCGTTCAGGGGCCATCAACCTGCGCGGGTTCGAATCCGGACAGATTATGGCCATGATTCATGAGATGTGATTTGCGATTTTTCCTGGATCTCTTCGGCGGAAGCCACCAAGTTCGCGGACACTGCCAAGGCGGTTGTCGCGGCGGTCAAGCGGGCAGGGCCTGCGGAACGCCTGATCAAAAAGAAAGCTGAGGCGGCATGACGCCCGGTCGCAGGGACAGACTCGGCCCGGGAAGAAAGGCACCCCTGCGGGCATGACCGGACAGACGTGCCCCCAACACAGCCGGATAAGGGGATTGAACATGGAAGACGAACAACGGATGAGAGAAAACGTGATTCAACTTCGACAACGTCTCGAGCGAGGCCATATTGGAGACGTCATGGTGGTGGGCGGCGGGATCAGCGGGATACAAGCCGCGCTTGATCTGGGCACAGCGGGTTTTAAGGTGTACTTCGTGGAAAAGTCACCGACCATCGGAGGAAAGATGGCCCACCTGGACAAGACCTTTCCCACCAATGACTGCTCCATGTGCATTGAGTCTCCGAAGTTCGTCGAATGCAACCGGCATCCGAACATCGAGATGTTTACGTACACGGAGGTCGAACAGGTGGAAGGGAAGGCGGGAGATTTCAAGGTAACCCTGATCAAAAAACCCCGCTACGTGAATGAGACCCGATGCACGGGTTGCGGCACCTGCGTCGAGTACTGCCCGGTCGAATATCCGGATCCATTCAATCAGGAGATCTCAGATAATAAAGCCATCCACATCTACTTTGCTCAGGCCATTCCGCTCGTCACCTATATCGACGAAAGCTGTCTCTACCTCAAAGAGGGAAAATGCCGGATTTGTGCCTCGGCCTGTCAATCCAACGCCATTGATTTTCAGCAGAAACCGGAAAAAGTCGAGCTCAACGTCGGAGCCATCCTCTTATCCCCCGGCATTGAGCCGTTCGATCCTACGGTACGAGCGGAGTACCACTACGGAGATTTTCAGAATGTCGTCACGGCGTTCGATTATGAGCGTCTGCTGTGCGCCACCGGTCCCTACGAAGGGGAGATCCTGCGGGCCTCCGATAAAAAGCATCCCCACAGGATCGCCTGGATTCACTGCGTGGGCTCCAGGCGGGTAACGCCGGGCGATAACAGTTATTGCTCTGCGGTGTGCTGCACCTATACCCAAAAGCAGGTGATCCTGACAAAAGATCATGACGAAGGCGCAGAGTGCACGGTTTTCCATAATGATATCCGCTCCTACAGCAAGGACTTTGAACGATTTTACGAAAGGGCGAAGGGCCTTGCCGGGGTCCGATTCATCAGGAGCTATGCATCGATTGTAAAGGAGGATCCGGAAACCAGGAATGTCACTGTTCGATATACAACCCCTGATGAGGGCGTGAAGGAAGAAATCTACGATATGGTGGTACTGTCCGTTGGACTGGCCCCTCCCGCCCATGGGAAGGCCCTTGCCGATGCCTTCGGCATCGAACTCAATGCGCATGGATTCTGTAAAACCAATCCCGTGAACCCCATGGAGACGACCCGGCCCGGAATCTTTGTAAGCGGCGCCTTCCAGGGGCCGATGGATATCCCCGAGTCGGTCCTGACCGCCAGTGGAGCAGGTTCCCAATGTGGTGAGCTCCTTTCCCGCAGGCGGGGAAAGCTTGCCAGGGAAAGGAGGTATCCTCCGGAGAAGGATGTATCGAGGGAAGAGCCCAGGGTGGGCGTCTATGTGTGCCATTGCGGAGCCAATATCGGAAGGGTCGTGAATGTCCCCGAAACCGTTGAGTATGCCAAGACACTACCTCATGTCGTTCATGCGGAAGAAAGCCTGTTTATCTGCTCCACGGAGGCCGCTGCAATGCTGGCAAAGGACATCGAGGAGAGAGGCCTCAATCGTGTGATTGTCGCGGCATGCACCCCCAGGACCCATGAACCGCTGTTCCGGGACACGCTTCGCGAAGCGGGCATCAATCCGTACTACTTCGACATGGCGAACATCCGAGAGCATTGCTCCTGGGTTCACTCGAAAGAGCCCGAAGAGGCCACGCGAAAGGCCAGGGATATCATTCGGATGTCAGTGGCGCGAGCGCATCACCTGGAGCCGCTGCAGGAATTCGATCTTCCCGTGGACAAGAGGGCGCTAGTGGTCGGTGGAGGAGTCGCCGGGATGACGTGTGCCCTGTCCATCGCCAACCAGAGACATGAGGTGTACCTGGTGGAAAAGGAAGAGGAACCGGGGGGAACGGCCAGAAGGATCCATTACACGCTGGACGGGACGGATGTTCAGGCCTTTCTGCGCGATCTCGTGAAAAAGGTGTATCAGCACCCCCTCATCCATGTGTACACGGGTGCGACCATCCGGGAGGCGAGCGGGTATGTGGGGAGCTTCATCACCAGGGTGAGCTCGAAACGGGGGGATGAAGAGATCCGCCATGGGGTTACGGTCATTGCGATCGGGGCGGAGGAGTATGAGCCTACGGAATACCTCTACGGTCAGGATGAGAGGGTATTGACTCAGCTGGATCTGGAGGGCCGGATCGCCAACGGGGAAGAGGATGTCCTCCGTGCCCGGTCCCTGGTGATGATCCAATGCGTGGGCTGCCGGAATGAGGACAGGAACTACTGCTCCCGGATCTGTTGCAGTCATGCCATAAAGAACGCCTTGAAGCTCAAAGAGATCAATCCCGACATGGATATCGCTGTGTTTTTCCGGGACATGAGAACGTATGGCTTCCTGGAGGACGATTACCGGGAAGCGGCGGAGAAGGACGTCCGGTTCATTCGCTACGAGCCCGAGGATCCCCCCCGGGTGGAAGCGGTTGAAACGGAGGGGACGCCCGTCTTGAGGGTGATGGCAAAGGATCCCGTCCTCGCCCGGAGGCTTGCATTGGATGCCGATTACCTCGCGTTGTCTGTGGCCACGGTTCCCGCTGCAGGAAGCGAGGAGATCTCCAAGCAGTTCAAGGTGGGCTTGGGACCGGACGGTTTTTTTCAGGAGGCCCACGTAAAGCTGAGGCCGGTTGACTTTGCCGCAGAGGGGGTTTTCCTGTGCGGGATGTCTCATTATCCGAAGCATATCAAGGAATCCGTGAGCCAGGCATACGGAGCGGCCGGAAGGGCCTTGACGCTGCTTTCAAAGGATACGGTCGCCGCTTCTGGATCCGTGTGCGCGGTGAATGAGAAAGTGTGCATCGGGTGTGGAGCATGCGCACCGGCGTGCACTTACGGGGCCCTGGAGCTTCGTGAGACAAAACGAGGGAAAAAGGCCGCCGTGATTCCTGTTCTCTGCAAAGGATGCGGCCTCTGCAATTCGAAGTGCCCGACAGGTGCGATACAGCTCATGCACTATACCGATGAAGAGCTATGCGGCCAGATCATTGCAGCGGGGCTGAGTTGAAAAAACCCCGGATGACAGCGAAGGAGATGCGAGAAAAATGAATGCACACGGTACGTTTCGACCCAAAATGATCGGGATGGTATGCAACTGGTGCTGTTACGGAGGAGCGGATCTATGCGGCGTTTCTCGTTTTCAATATCCGAGTTATATCCGTTTGATCCGGGTGATGTGTTCCGGCCGCGTGGACCTGAAGCATATCCTGCTTGCGTTCTCGAGCGGCCAGGACGGCATGTTTGTGGGAGGCTGCCATATTCACGACTGCCATTACAATCCAGAGGGAAACTACGATGCCCTGAGCATGGTGAATTTCTGTAAAAAGCTATTGGAATACATCGGAATCAATCCCAAGAGGCTGCGAATTGAATGGGTATCTGCGGGTGAGGGCATCCGTTTCTCCCAGATCATGAATTTGTTTGCCAGGGAGATCGAGGAGCTGGGTCCCCTTGGAGCCGCTGAGGGCGTGGACAAAAACGAATTGAAGTCCAGGCTCGAGAACCTGATGAAGCTCGTTCCTTACCTCAAGCTGGCCAAAAGGGAGAAGCTGGCGCTTCACAATACGGAACAGGCAGATCAAGAACTCTATGCCAACCTCTACACGCTTGAAGAGATCGACGATTTGATTCGTAATGCACCCTCGTACTACATAGACCCGGAAAAGTGCAGGGCCTGCATGATCTGCAAGAGGAAATGTCCTGTCGATGCGATCGACGGGGGCAAGAACCGAGTTCATGTCATTGATCAGGACACGTGCATCAAATGCGGGACCTGCCTTGAATCGTGCCCCCCGCGCTTTGGTGCGGTGC
>JASFQI010000035.1:0-22949 GCA_050115555.1 Desulfobacteraceae bacterium | reverse complement strand
GTCCAGGGTCCCTGCCTTCTCAACGGCCTGCTGAACAATCTCGCAGCCCATGTAGGCGAGTGCAGAGTCCAGATAATCGGGCCGGTTTCCCCACTTTTTCATGTATCGGTCTTCGAACTCTTTCGCCCCGGGCCAGGGGCCTTTGGGGCTCCAGTGACCCATGGTGGCGATGCCTTCGCTTGCCGGTCCGAAGGCCTGCCCGAACGCGGCGATGGACGGACCTACCAGCTCGAAGAGAAACGGGGGGTTCAGCTGGACGCCCTGGATCTGCCCCGTGAGCAGAAAAGAATCGGCTGGATAGGACAGGGCGATCACGGCCTCGGGGTTCTTCGCCTTGACGCTGCTCAAGAGGGTGGTCAGGTCCTTGGCGCCCATGGGATAGTCCTTGGAGAGCTTCACCTCGATGCCCGCCTTTTCCAGCTCCGGCAGCAGGAACTGGAGATTTTCCCGGGGAAAGAGATCCTGCAGGTAGATCACTGCCACGCTCTTGACGGAAAGGTGGTCCAAAAGCTCGACGAGCGCCTTCATCTGGCGGTCGGGAAGGGCTGCCGTAATGAACCAGAAGTACCGGCTCTTGATTTCGCGCAGCTTGACCGAGGCCGCAGTGGTTCCGACCATCGGGATGCCGTAGCGCTCTGCAAGTGGCGCGACCGCAAAGTGAATGGTGGTCCCCCAAGGCGTGAAGACGAGGTCTACCTTGTCCTGGGTAATCAGCTTCTCATAGACCTTGACCGCGGTCTGGGGAGAGCTCTTGTCGTCGTAATAGACGAACTCCACCGGGAGCTTTTTGCCCAGGTCCTTGACATAGATGCCGCCATCCTCGTTCACCTGATCCTTCCAAACCTGGTAGGCGTTCATCTGGCTGAGGGCCGCCTGTGAATAGACTCCGGTCAGCGCGTTGGAAAAGCCAATTTTCAGTACATCTTTTGCTTGAGCGGGGGATACTGCGAAAGATACGGTCACCATGACAACCATACCCAAAGCCAGGGCCATAGAAAGATTTTTCCGAATCGTCATCGCCTTCCCTCCTTCTGCCTTCTTCATTGGTCATGGAAGGGGACGCAGGGCGCCTTCCCTCTGTGGATCTCTACGGGCCAATCGAAAGACGCCGTCATGGCGCCGTGACTCAGTGTAGTAAAACATCACCCATTCTCCGCAAACGCTTCATGGAGAAACCGAAAATCCCTTTTTGGGAGACCACAAGTTGAAACATAGAATTTGAGAATGTCCCGGTCGCTTATCAGCCCCGAACTTCGGCGCGGGGTTGATGAGCACGATTCATGGCGTTTACTTTCAGAGGACCTTCCTTTTCTCCAAGTCATCCGCCACTTCTTTGAGACCGAGGGATTCGAGGGCTTCCCGCTGCGGAATCCCCTCTTCATTCCATCCGCGATATCGATAATAGGCACTCAACAGGTCTTCGTACCGATCCCTTTCGAGCACGGCTCCCTGGAGTGGGCCCGACGGAACGGGTTCGTCAAAGCAGCGGACCGGAGGATAGTCGTCCTTTCTGCGGAGGCCGAATCTAGCCTGCATGGCGCGCTCGACATTGTAGATCCGGGTTCCGCACTTCAGGAGCTCTTTCCAGTCGTAGTTCAGCCCCGTGACGGCATTGAAGTACTCCACCATCTCCTCCAACCCGATGGCCATCCCTTCCCAGGCCGTGTGCCTCTTGCAGATGCCCAGCGAGTCCACCAGGGCACAGTAGTCCTCCATGAAGGCCACATACTCCTCCTTGCCCTCGTAGCGCGCTGGATCCGAAAGGCCCAAATCGAGGAAATGTTGAGCCGCTTCGTCGGGGATCCCCATGATGTCCTTTGGATCCTCATGCTGCAGCCAGATGTCCGTGTTGACGCCTCGAAGGTGATCACTTCCACGCGTCGAGGTCCCGTGTGAAAGCGCCGCACCAATGCCCATCAATCGGTTGTCGCCGGATGACTGACTCATCCCCTTAATCTGAATGACGTAGCGAATCAGCTTCTCAGGCGGGATTTTTTTCTTCTTGGCGATGTGCTGGGCGAAATGGAGGATGTTGTCGGCCAGCTTGTCGCCGAACACCCCCTCTCGATAGGAGATTCTCTTCAGGGCCTCGATCGTATCGTCATAATCGCCCCAGACCAGGGTCAGGCCGTCCGTGTCGCTTTCGTCCACCAGACCGTCCTGCCACCAGTGACGAATGGTGTTGATCCAGTTGGATACCTGGACCACATCCAGGCCCAGATCGTTCATCAGGGAGTTGATATAGAGGATCGCATCCATGTTGACGCCGCCCGCCCTGGGTCCGAAACCGCAGGTCACCTCGTATTCCGCACCTGCCCCATGCGTTGCGTACGGACCGCCCTTGACCACGTAGTAGTGCTCACAATGGACGGCACAACCCAGACAGGCTACCATTTTCTTATTGTACTTCTCTTTAAGGGCCGTGGAGTACGTCTTTTCCACGTTTTCGACGGGTAAGTCCTGCCAGTTATATGTCGGTAACATGCCCCCCTGGTTGAACATGTCCAGCAGGACCGCGGAGCCGTACTCAGAGAACAGCGGGAAGTGTGGACAGTTGACGAGCTTGTCGTGATTTCGTTTGAACGCCTCTAAGAGTTCAGCGGGGCGGGCTGTTTTCGATCCTTTGCTACCCCTCACCACCACCGCCTTCAGGTTCTTGGACCCAAGCACACTGCCCGTTCCACAGGCTCCGGCAGCACGGTGGAGTTCCAGGGGGATGGCGCCGGAAACCATGTTCTCTCCGGCAGGCCCGATGGCGATGACGCGGGCGTCCGGGTCGTCCATCTCTTCCTTCAGCAGGGTATCGGTTTCGGACACCGTCTTGCCCTTGAGATGAGCCGCGTCCCTCAATTCCACGCGATCGTCTTCGATGAGCAGATAGACGAGCTTATTCGATTTGCCGTAGAAAACAATCGAGTCGTACCCCGCCCATTTCAGTTCCCCCCCGAAATAGGAACCCAAGTTGCCGTCCCCGAACACCCCGGTGATGGGGGATCGCGCAACGGAGACACAAATCCTGCTCGCACTCAGAGTGTTTCCGCATAGACTTCCCGGACCGATGGCTACGATATTCTCTGGACTGAAGGGGTCCGTGACCTTGGGATCGAAATCGTCGTACAGGATCTTCGAGTTGAACCCCCGTCCCCCGATGAATGCCTTGGCAAACGCTGGGTTCAGGGGGTCCTTGACCACCTTGCCCTCGCTCAGATATGCCTTCAGAATCGTTCCGCCCCAACCATACATAGGGTTTCCTCCTTTGCCTCAGTGTGCCGTTTTTCATTGGCAGGCGGTCATCACGAACCGGCCATGCTTCTCAAATGATCCCCATAGAGAGATGCGGCTCGTCTTTTTTTCTGCAGGACACCTTTGGATGCCGGTAGGTACTGCAGGGCTTTTGCCGAGCAGAAATAAACGCACTGAGGGTCACCGCCGCAGAGATCGCATTTCACAACCTTTCGGGTGTCGGGCTTCACAGTGGGGGCTCCGAAGGGACATGCATTCACACACATCCGGCATCCAATGCAGGTGTCCTCATCAATAATCAGGGCACCGGTTTCCGGATCGCGGTGAATAGCATCTGCGGGACAGACCGCTTCGCAGGGTGCATCCTCACATTGCTGGCAGACGATAGGTATGTCCACACCTTGGAGCTCCCAGCTGATCACCTGAATTCTGGACTTCATGGGATTGATCTGGTTTTCGTGTGTCAGGGAGCAGATGAACTCACAGACCTTGCAGCCCGTGCATTTGTCTGGATCGACGATCAAGACCTTGTCCATGGATACCTCCACGCATGGTACGTGATTCGAAAAAAGCGAACTGGATGGTGTTCAGCTCTCCTCGTAGTGCTTTTTCACCAGCTTGGCCTTGTACTCGAACTTTGGAAGGGCGTCCGGGGGTACGAGCTCCACATTGGCGCGGAAGATGAGCTTTTCCCGAATCAGGGCCTCTAGCTCCTTCTTGAGGGCTTCGAGGTCCTTTTCGTCCTTTCCGTACTCCACCTTGACGCGGATCGGAGGCGCCCATCCTGCCGGAGGCGGTTCGTACATTTGAATCTCGATGGTTCCGGTCGTTCTCGGCGAGAAGCTGGCAACGGTGTCCCGGACCGCTGCGGGGTAGACATTCACTCCTTGAACGGTAATCATGTCGTCCGTGCGTCCGAGGACGCGGATCCCGTATCCGGTTCGGCCGCATTCGCACTCCGTCTGGGTTACCTCGATATGGTCCCGGGTGCGGAAACGGACGAGCGGAATACACTCACGGTCCAGGGAGGTGTAGACGAGCTCGCCACGAGCCCCCTCTTTCACCTCCTGCACCTCGCCCGTGTCCGGGTCGATGATCTCGGGGTGCACGATGCCCTGGGCGATGAAGTGCATGCCCCGCTTGAACCGGCACTCGGACCACATCTGCCCGCACATGTCTCCGTTGCCCATCATCTCCAGGAACATGCATCCGAAGGTCTCCTCCACCTCCTCGCGCAGGGATGGGATGGCGGCCCCGGGCTCCCCTCCGGCCAGAATCACTTTGATACCCAGATCCTTGGGCTCGATCCCGCGCTTGCGAAGGGAGGCGGCGAAGTGAATCGGAAACGAGGATGTGGAGAGGAACGCATTGGCGCCGATGTGCTCGAACGAGGCGATCAGTCGGTCCGTTGCGCCCACCCCGATGGGAATCACGGTACCGATGTTCTCGAGCGCATCGGCGTATGAAGCTGCGATGAAGAACGGAGCGACCACTAAGGGAACGATGGAGTCCGGCCGGAAGCCACCGGTCCAGAAGGCCCGGCTGGCCGACTCTTTCCAGACCTCGATGTCGCGCTTGGTCACACCGATGAAGGTCGGCCTCCCCGTGGTGCCGCTGGTGGAGTAGACCCGTTTCACCTTGTCCCTTGAGCAGGCCATGTGCGTTCCGAGCGGCGGGTTGTTGATCTGGCTGTCCCGAAGCTCGGCCTTTTCCGTGAAGGGAAGTTTTGCCAGATCGTCCAGGCCCTTGATGTCCTTGAGCTCCAGACCGGCTTCGGAAAATTTTTTCTGATAAAACTCGGAGTTCTCCCACACGTATTTCAGCTGGCGCAGAAGCGCCTTTTCCTGCACGTCGTGGAAGGCCTCCGGAGAGAGGGTTTCCATTTCTTCGTTATAGTATTCAGAGTAATCGGCCATGCTTGACCCTCCTTCCTGTAAGGGTGAGCCGGATGAATTGCGCGGTATTCAGAGGTGGAATGGAAAGGGCCGCGAAGAGCCTCCGCGGCCCGGAGAACACCCTACCAGCCCGGAGGCCGCGAGATGGTGATGTGCGGTTTGACCTCCTCTTCCGTAGGAATCCAATCCGGCTTGATGTCTTTTCCAAAGGGATGAATCTGGTAGGCTGCAAAGCCCTCCTCAAACCCCTTGGCCTTCAAGGCCTCTCTGGCCTTTTCGGTTTCTTCCTGGTTGATTCGGTACTCACAGGCCTCCGCGTCGATCTCCTCGATCACGACGCCGTAGTACTCCTTGGCCGCCTCAATGGTCAGCCACTCGTCCATCACGTCCTCGAGCACCAATTCGGGGTCCCGGTCCAGCGGGCTTCCGAACCCGCCGCCGCCGCTACTGGTATAATAAATGCGGTCGCCGGCCTTGAGATGAACGCCCGTGGCATACATGCCGGCATTGAACTCCTTGTCGGTTCCCCGGTTGATGATCAGGGAGCAGCCTCCGCCGTTGAGGCCACCTCCAATTCCCCAGGGTGTGAACTTCTCCCGGTCTCCGTGAATGGTCATGACGACGTCCGTCAGGACCTCCAGCTCCCGGACCAGGGCGAAGCCCCCCCGCCTCATGCCGTGCCCGCAGCTGTCCGTTCGGGCCTGGTACGTTGTGTAGACCACAGGGAACCAACGTTCCTCGAGCTCCTGCGGGATGGTTCTCGCGTTGCAGAACCGCATGAAGATGAGGGATTTGCCGTCCTTGAAGACACGGGCGTTTTCCCCTCCTACGGCATAGGTGTACTGGACAAAGGGTTTCTTTGTCCTGGGGTTGAATCCTCCCATGCAGAGGTTCGTAAGGCTCACGGCCGCCGGGTAGACCCGCCATGGCTGAACCGAGGCGAGGGGCCCCGACATGCACCCGATCGTGACGGCCTCGATTTTGTCAAAGGCCCCGGAGCAGTATCCGGTGGTGGGGGCCAGCTCCCCGACATCCACGCACGTCCCCGGCTTCGAAATAATCTCCAGGTTTCGAATGATGCCGTGGTTTAGGGGGAAGAGACCCGGAAAGCAGATCATGAAACCCAGGTAGTTGCCGCCGATCAGCGTGGGGCGGCTGCATCCCCAGGATGCGGTGGGCTGCGGGTCCGAGTCACTCCAATCGAAGGTGAGCTTCGTCCCCTTCTTCGTGAGCTTGCAGTGGACCCGGATAGGCGGTTTGCCCGGTTTCATGACGTCCTGATCGCCGAAGTCCTCGAACTCCCACTCTCCATCGGGAAGGGCCTTCAGCTCGGCCATCATCAACCGTTCCGTGTAGTCGAACTGCCCTTCGAAGCCCAGCTCCACCGTCTCCTTTCCATACCGCTCCACCAGCTCCTGGACCCTGCGCTCGATCAGCCGGGATGCCTGGAACTGGGCGGTCAGGTCGGCCCGCCGCTCGATGGCTCCTCGAATGTTGAGGGCGATGAAATTGAACCATTCCTCCACTAGCTCGTTGTTCTTGAACAGCTTGATGGGCGGAATGCGGATGCCCTCCGCGTAGCAGCTCGTGGCCTCCGGGTTGAACGTGCCCGGCATGGGCCCGCCCATGTCCGCCCAGTGAATCACGGTGCAGGCAAAAGCGACGATATCGTCCTTCCAGAAGATGGGTTTGATGAGACGGGTGTCGTTGACGTGCGAACCGCATCGATAGGGATCGCTGAAAAGATACGCATCCCCGTCCTCCATGGTCTCCTTGGGGATGTCCTTAAAGAGCTCCTGAACGGAGGGCTCAAAAGAGGCATAGTGGGCGGCCGCATCGGTGTGTCCGTGGGCCACCAGTCTTCCGTCGGACGTCAGAATCGCATTGGACCGGTCCCTCCCCATGCCGATCACCGGGTGGTAGGCGATCTTTTCGATCATGGTGGAGGCCTCGTAGCAGGCGGCCACGAAGGCGTTTCGCAGCACCTCGAACGTGATGAGGTCGATCTTCAGATCCTTGAGGGCCTCCAGAGATGTATCCACCTGTCGCTTGTCTTTTTCCCGCTTTGCCATGTTGTCCTCCTATTTCTCGACCTTGATGATGAGGTTGCCGTATTCGTCCACGCGGCACTGCGTCCTTGGAGGCATGACCGTGGTCGTGTCCGGTTGCTCGATCACGGCAGGCCCTTCGAACGTGGCGTTCACCGGAAGGCGCTCTCTCTCGTAAATGTCTGTGTCCACAAAACCGACATCCCTGAACCAGACTTTTCTCGAGGCCTTTTTGGCGTCTTCCAGTTTCCCTCCCTTCTCGATTTTACTCAGATCGGGTTTGGGAATGATGCCCATGGCCACAATCCGGAGGTTGACGATCTCCACGGGCGCGTAACCCGGAGGCAGCTCATACCCGTACTCCTTTTTCATGGCTGCGACAAAGGCCCTGGTGATCTCCTCCACATCCTCGATCCGGCCGGGAGGCGCATCGATGGTGAAGAAACGACTCTGGCTGAAGAACTTCACATCGAGCCTTCGCTGGATGATCATGTCCTTCTCTTCAAGACCCTCCTTCTTCAGGACGCCCACCGCCCTTTCGACGAGCTTGTCGATGTCCTGGTTCAGGACGTCGTAGTCGAGCTCGTCCTCGGTCTGGTGGATGGGGTAGGTGAACTCGTGTTTCACGTCCACCCGAATGGCCCCGTAGGCAGAGGCATAGCCGGGCAGAGGCGGGACCACCACGGTGCTGGCTCCCGATTCCCTGGCCAGGTCGCAGGCGTACATGGCGCCGCCGCCGCCATAGGGAATGATGGCGAAGTCCCTGGGGTCCCAGCCCCTGGAGACGGTCTGGATTCGCATGGCCATCATCAGGTTGGTCATGGCCACCATGTACATGTTGGCCGCCGACTCCTCGGCTGTCCATCCGTAATGGTCTCCGATGTTATCCTTCAGGGCCTTGAAAGAGAGATCTCCGTTCACCTCCATCTCACCGCCCAGGAAGTAGTTAGGGTCGATCCGTCCGAGGACGATCTGGGTGTCCGTGTTCGTGGCCTCCATACCCCCTGCGCCGTAGCAGGCGGGCCCGGGCACGGCCCCCATGCTCTGAGGTCCCACGTTCAGGATCTGTCCCTTGTCCACCCAGCCGATGCTTCCCCCGCCGGCGCCGATGTAAACCGTGTCCACAGAAGGCAGGCAGCAAGGCACATTCCACAGGATCTTCCACTCGTGCGTGATGGCCGGGTTTCCCTTGTAGATCATGGAGACGTTATTGGTGGTCCCGCCCGTCTCAAAGGCGATCACATTGTCGAAGCCCGCGAGGGATCCGATGTAGCCGGCCATGCCCACAGCGCCGGAGACCGGTGAGGAGTGGAAGGTCCGGGCCGGAAAGTTGACCGCCTCCTCCATCCCGATGACACCGCCGCCGCTCGTGGTCACGAGGATGGGGCCGTCGTAGTTCCACTGCTTCTGCAGGCGATCGTAGAGCCCCCTGAGGTAGTTCTTCAAGATGGGCGAGATGTAGGCATTGAGCACGGTGGTGCACGTTCTTTCGAACTCCAGCATCTGGGGGAGCACCTCATGGGAAACGGTGATGTCCACGTCCGGCAGCTCCTCCTCCAGGATCTCCCGCGTCCGCTTCTCGTGATCCGTGTTCATGAACGAGTCGATGTAGACCACGGCCACGGACTCGATGCCTCTCTTCCGGCACTTGCGCGCCGCAAGCCGCACATCGTCCTCGTTCAGGGGAATCAGGACCTCTCCCCACGGGCCCGTACGCTCGCGCACGGGCAACACATTGCGCCTCGGGATAATCAGCTCAGGGGGATCCCAGTCCAGCTCAAAGGCCGAAATCCGCTCGGCCCTTCCGCCGCCCAGGACATCGCGAAAACCATCCGTGGTGATGAGCGCCGTTTTCACCCCTTTCCGCTCCAGGATGGCATTCGTCGAGACCGTTGCCCCGTGCCTGAAAGAGAGGGTTTCCTCCCCTTTCAGACCGGCTTTTTCGAGGCCGTTGATCACCCCCTCGAAAAAGGTAGGGGGGGTGGAAGGGACCTTTGCGATTTTTTGCTCCCCAGTCTCGAGGTTCGTTCCGATCACGTCCGTAAAGGTCCCGCCAATGTCCGTGCCAACAACCCACTTCCTCTTTGACATGTGTTTTCCTCCTCACGAAAAATAGACCCAATGAAACCTGTGCTGTGTTTCACGGATCCTTTGGTTCTCCGACGCCCCTTGGCGACTCGGCCCTGGTCGGCAGGGCTGGGAAGTTCCTCAAGGGGGCGGGATACGGAAATAGGGTTTGTGTTCTATGCGGGCCTGAGGGAAAACCACGCCTCAAGCCCTGTTCCTGGCTGTGGTTCGTGTACGCAAAAGAGGTTTTCTTACCATCTAGAAAGGGGCATGCTGTAAAAAGCACATCATTCTGCCTTGGATACGCAACTCTTGTGCCAGGGACCCATTCGTTTTATTTATCATTTAATATCAGCCTGTTATGATAGGCCTTGGTAGGTACAAAAAGATGATTGCTTTATTAATTGAGACATTTTGTCATGGTTCTTGAGCGAGCGTTAGAGAAGTTATATGAAATACAGCACAAACGGTTTTTCCCAAGCATGACAAGATGGCATGGATGGGCGCCGGGCGCGGCACGCCGACTTTCAGCCTTGATTTTCGGTCATTCATGGGGCACCCTCATACCCGGTCACACCTCGCATGCAAGGGAGGCCTCTGCCAAGCGCTTCGTCGAACAAGGAGGATGCCATGAGTGGTACAGATGCACTGCAAGGGAAGAGGGTGCTGGCTGTCGATGATGAACCTGATGTGCTCGATGCCCTGGAAGAGATTCTCGAAATGTGCGTAGTGGTGAAGGCTGTCGATTTTGAGACCGCCAAGAACTTGATGGACTCACAGTCCTTTGATTTTGCGATCTTGGATATCATGGGAGTGGATGGGTACAGGCTTCTCGAAGCGGCCCAGGACAAGGGCATCGTAGCCGTCATGCTCACGGCCCATGCCCTGAGTGTGAGGGATACGGTGAAGTCGTATCAAAAAGGGGCGGCTTCGTATGTACCCAAGGAAAAAATCACCGAGCTTTCCCAAATGCTTGAGGATATTCTGGAGGCCCGCGAAAGGGGGAAGCATTTCTGGTGGCGGTGGCTAGACCGCATGGGGGCGTATTATGACAAGCGCTTTGGACCGGACTGGCAGGAACAGGATCGCGAGTTTTGGGAAAAGCACTATGGCTTGTAGCAATCCCTCGACCAAGGAGGGGTTGGTATCGCCTCTTGCGTTGAGGGATAAACCCATGCCCAGTAGACAGGATCTCCAAGAATTTTCTAGAAATGATGCATCCAGACCACAGGAGGACTTTCTCCACTATCCCCAAAAAGGATGGTTCGAGGTTGGTCACACCCGGATGATCTTCTTCGATATTTTCCAAGGGTTCTACAACCTTAGGAAAGTGATCGGAGACGAGGTCGGCGAGAACGCTAGCTACCTCATTTTTCAGGCCGGCATCAAAGGGGGGTTTTCTTTCCTTGAACCCATGATCCGTAAAAGGCGAATACAGCCAGCACCTCGTGGGTTTGTTCACGGCCTGGCGGTTTTCACGGACGGTGGCGCCGGAAACTTCCTGATCCAAGAAATGAACTGGGAAGAAGGCTGGGCTAGGATCGTTTGCGAGAACACGTTTGAAGGTTGGATGTATGCCCATCGAGGCGATTCACCGGGAACGCACTCGTGCGATTATACCCGGGGGATCATTCTGGGATTCATGCAGGCAACACATCAATATGCAGGCACTGGCGTTGAAGAAACCCTGGATTGCGTGGAAATCGCATGCCTTGCCACGGGAGATCCTTATTGCGAGTTTCTGGTCGGTTCTCGGAAAAAGATCCGGGCACAGGGCTATGGCCCCTCCACGCCGGGAAAATCCATACAGGAGCAGCTCAAGGAGCTTGTCGGAGAGAAGACCCGGGAGATCCAGGAGGTCAACCGATTCAACGAAAGAATTTTAGAGAACGCTCCGGTCGGGATTCTTACCTTGAACACCCATGGCGTCATCACGTCCGCCAATCCGGCCATGGCGGCTATTATGGGAATGCCTCGGCCGCGGCTTGCAGGGATGCCTGTAGAAGAGATTGCCGGACGATTTCAGGGCTCACTTGCAGGGCCCATTTCACAGGGACTTGAAGGACGACGGTTTGATCTGGTGGATCATCCTTGCATAGGCGAGGCCGATGAAATCCGTTTCTTCTCCATCAAGGGGCTCCCTCTTATGAACGAGAAAGGGCTACCAGACGGGTTGCTTTGTATGATGGAGGACACAACCGAAAAAACCCTGAATGCGAGAAGGATTGAATACCTTAAGAATTACAATGAAAACATTATTGAAAGCATGACAGAAGGGATCATGGTCCTGGACTCCGACCTTCGGATCCAAACCTGGAACCGACAGATGGAATCCGTTTTTCGTGTGAGTGCCCCTCGGGTCCTTGGAAAAAGACTGGGCGATGTTCCTCAAGTATTGCGTTATCCCCCTGTTTTGGAACAATTGCAGCATACGATGCACTCTGGTGATACCTATGAAGCGAAGAGCCTGGTGTGCTATACAGCGGTGGGTGCTGTTATTGTCCTCAACATCAAGGCCATACCGCTTTTCGACGGGGACGGGAATGGGGCCGGTATCATTGTAATTCACGAAGACATCACGGAGCGGGAAGGCATCGAAATCCGGTATCGCAACCTTTTTGAAACCGCACAGGACGGCATTTGCCTGACCGATTTGAAAGGAAGGGTCATTTCGGCGAATCGGATGATTCTTTCCCTCCTGGAGACGGATTGGAAGAACCTCGAGGGGAGGTCCCTTGTCCCTTTTGTAGCGCCGAAATTTCAGGCCGGGCTAAAGGACCGCGTTCGCCGAGTCAGGGAAGGGAATGAGATTGAGCCGTACGAGATCGAGTTGGTCAGCGCAAACGACAAGAGGACACCAGTGGAGCTCAGCATGAGTGTGGTTCGAGAGGGAGACAGAATTTTCGGACTTCACATTATCAGCAGGGACATCACTGCTCGAAAACGTATGGAAGATCAAATGATTCGCGCAGGCAAGCTGGCGGCCGTCGGAGAGCTGGCTTCGGGTGTGGCACACGAGATCAATAATCCTCTGGCTTCCGTTGCTGGGTATGCGGAGGATCTGATCGATTTGATTCAAGAGAGCCGTCTTCTTCCGGACGATAGGGAGAAGGAGGAGTATACGGAGTACCTCACCACGATCATGGAGCAGGCCCATCGATGTAAGGAGATCACGCAGAATCTCCTCAACTTTGCACGGCAGGGGGACTTTCAACTCGTGCCCTCCTGCGTAAATTCGCTGCTGGAAAAAGCTATTCTGCTTCTGGAGCCGGATGCGAAACGCTCCAAGGTAAAAATCGTTACAGAGTTGGATTGGACGCTGCCTTCCGTCATGACAGACCCTTCTCAGCTCCAGCAGGTTTTCTTGAACGTCCTGAAAAACGCCCTGGACGCCTGTGGACCAGGTTCGGAGGTGCGCGTCGAGACGGCGTCCATGTCCACGCGGAAGATGATCAGGATTTTTTTTCGAGACCAGGGTTGCGGAATTCCAGAAGCGCACGTAAAGAGCATCTTCAACCCGTTTTTCACCACAAAGCCGCCTGGGAAGGGAACCGGGCTGGGACTTTCCATCTGCCACAGTATCCTGTCGAAGCTTATGGGCGGTATCCACCTGAAAAGCACATCGGGCCTGGGGTGCACTTTTGTCGTGGATATCCCCGTTGCTCGTCCTGAAATCGACAAGGAAAGGAACGCGTCATGAGGGGGCTTCCATGCGCGTGTTGATTGTAGAAGACGAAGAGCCCCTGAAGAAGCTTCTTCAGAAACGCCTTTCCAGGAGGGGGCTAGTGGTGGATGCCTTTGAATCGGCCGAAGACGCCGCCACAATGCTGAACCAGGTGAGTTACGACGTTGCTTTGGTGGATATTCGTTTGCCGGGAATGGATGGGATCGAGCTCCTGAGGTGCATCAAGGAGGAAGGGGAGACGGAGGTCATTATCCTGACGGGGCACGGCACGATTGATTCGGCCATCTCCGCCATGAAGCTGGGGGCCTATGATTATCTGACCAAGCCGTGCAAACTCAGCGAGCTGGAACTGGTGGTTCAGAAGGCTCATGAGAAAAAGCAGCTGAAGCAGGGATACTCGGACCTCAAAGGTGAGTTACAGCGCCGAAACCGTTACGGGGAGGTGATCGGGCGAAGTCACGCAATGTCCGAAGTCACGGACTTGGTTGAGCGGATTTCCCAGACGCCGTCCACGGTCCTGGTCCAGGGTGAGACGGGAACCGGCAAGGAGCTGATTGCAAATGAGATTCACCGCCGGAGTCTTCGCCGGGAAGACCCTTTTATTGTCATCCATTGCGCCGCTCTTCCCGAAACGCTTCAGGAGAGCGAGTTGTTCGGATATGAAAAGGGTGCGTTCACGGGAGCGGCCAAACAGAAAAGGGGCCTTGTCGAACTGGCGGACCGAGGGACCCTTTTCATCGACGAGGTAGGGGAGATCCAGCCCCAGCTTCAGGTCAAGTTGCTCCGGTTTCTCGAGACAGGGAAGTTCAGGCGGCTGGGGGGAGAGTCCGAGCACCAGATCGACGCGAGAATCATTGCCGCCACAAACCGGGACCTCATGGGGGAAGTCGAGGCAGGTCGGTTTCGAGAGGATCTCTACTACAGATTAAAGGTCGCGAGCATTCAGCTGCCCCCGCTTCGCGAACGAAAAGAGGACATCCCCCTGCTCGTGGAGCACTTCCTCGAAAGGACTGGTGGGACAAAGCAGATCACCCGCCCTGCACTCGACAAGCTGGCCGAGTGCGACTGGCCGGGGAACGTGCGCGAACTGGCCAACACGCTTGAGGTGGTCGCTGCGCTTTGCAGGGGGCGGTTCATTCGCCCCGAAGACCTGGCCATCCAGGGCTTTGCCGTATCCTCCAAGAAATGGGAGAGTCTGGCTGATCTGGAAAAAGAACACATCCGGCAGGTCCTCGCCTCCTGCGCCGGCAACAAGACCAAGACGGCCGGCATCCTGGGCATCAGCGTTCGGAACCTTTATCGAAAGATCGAAAAGTACCGTCTGAGTTCCTGACGCCTTTCCCCTTTCTAGTGGCGCTCGCAGAGTTCGACGAGCACGCCGTTTGTCTCCTTGGGATGGATAAAGGCGATGCGTGCCCTTCCTGCACCGTGCCGGGGCTCCGAATCGATGAGGCGGATGCCTTTTTCCTTGAGCTCGGCCAGCGCCTCGTCGATGTTCTCCACGCGGTAAGCGATGTGCTGGATGCCCTCGCCCCGGCTCTCGATGTATCGGGCCACCGGGCCGTCGGGTTCCGTGGACTCGAGGAGCTCCACCTCGCTGTCCGTGATGGGCAGGAAGGCCACCTTCACCTTCTGATCGGTGACCGTCTCCGTGCCCTGGATGGACAGGCCGAGCACGTCCGTGTAGAACCGTCCCGCCTGGTCGATGCTCTTGACCGCAATGCCGATGTGATCGATGTGCTTGATCTTCATGGGGACTCCAGACCTCCTTGCCTTTCTTCCAGGGGATGCTTATAGTGAAAAGGGACAATTCCCGCCATGCCGACGGAAGTGGGGCGGTAACTGCACGCTCGAAGCATTTATGTAAATCGTCCCATTTCTTCGTGCTGCGAAAACCGGGAGACGCTCTGATTTCACCTTTCCACGTTTGAAGCCCGACACGAGGTGTTCACCATGATGAACCCATTCTTCGAGAACAGGCCCAGACCGGGCCGAGCCCCTGAATCCCGGCAGGAAGCGGACTTCGATCAGCTCGAGGCCACCGAGCTCTACTGCCCGCAGTGCCGACAGGCCGTGCCGGTTCGAAAGTTTCTTCTCCTCGTGCTGCCCGAAGGGGACAAGTACGAGTACCGTTGTGCATACTGTGGGACCACCGTGGGGGACAAGCTGGACCGTAGCGGGGACCCGTTCGGGGTTTGAGCTTCAATGCCCTGTTCATCGCTCCTATCCATAGAGGCGTATCGGGTACATGAGCATTTCCAATGCAGAAATGAGAATGAAAAGGGTCCTTTGTGGATGGAAACTCACTCGAACCACATGATGCGGCCCCGAGCCGCAGAAAGCTTGGACCACTTGCCTTCCAGAAATGCGATATACAGGGTCTCCCCGGCCGCCTTCACGTCCGCAATGGAGTATTTGAGTTCGCCGGTGGCCCACTCCGAAGACAGTTGGTTTCCCTCCACCTTGTAAGCGTAAAGCTTGGATTCGTAATAGAGCTTCAGGTTGGTCAAGTGATCAAAAATGGGGATGTTCTTGATGGCCAGGACCTCCCGGATGCCGTCCCCATTGATGTCCATGACCTCGGGCTGGCTGTTGAATGGAATACGCTTTGCCAGACGGTCTGTCTGTTTCACTCCCCGCTTGATGGCGTTGTTGGTACCTCCCATTTTGTCATTGCTGGTCCAGAGGCTCTTGCCCGCAAGGTTCCACACGTGGAGATAGGCCAAGTCGCTCAGGCCGAGGAATTCGAGGCCTCCGTCTCCGTCCAGGTCGCACTGCGTCAGGGTGTAGAACTGGATCCCCTTTTCAAACTCCGGGAGTGCGCGCTCGGGCACCAGCTTGTCCCGCCCCTTGAAGTCCATCACGAAGACATCCCCTTTGAAGTACCGGTCGAGCATGGTGTCCTGAAAGTACACCACGGGAGGGCGCCCGTCCCGACTGGAGTCCGCGTGCAGGTGCCCGCGCATGCGGAACCGTTCGCGGAATGTTCCATCCCAGTCATACACGATGCTCAGGGCCCGGTCCCCATAGTCCATGACCAGGTAGATCTCGTCCTTTCCGTCCAAGTCCGCGTCCGCTACGCTCACCTTGTAGAAGTACTCCCCCATGCCGGCCTCGAGCGTATCCTGCAGGATGAAATGATTCTTTTCTCTGTGATAGACAAGCAGGTTCTCCCTCGTGAGGAACAGCAACTCCAGGTTGCCGTCGGCGTTAAGGTTTCCCGTGTCAAAGGACATGACGCCCATGCGCACGGACGCCCTGCCTGTGGGCTGAAACCCGTACCCGGCGGCCCCGGGACGAAAAAACAGGCCCTTGGCGGTTTTTTCGTCAGGAAGCATTCCTCCCCGGCGTGCCGCCTGGTAGCTCTGGAAATCAACCCCCTCCACCACGGCCCGGAACTGGTGGGCCATGTCGGATAGTCGCGAGATGAGCTGGTTCTCGTCCACGGCCTCGGCTACCTGCGTCCGCTCGGGTTTCTCGCCCGACAGGTCCAGGATGGAGAAATCCAGGCTGTATCCGCCGCCCAGGGTGGTGATGCTGCCGAAGATGACGTAATCCACGTCGAGCTCACGGGCAATCTCCCGCGCCCGCTCCTCCGAATCGATGCCTTTCTGCTCATGTTCAGTCAGCAGGGGCGTGATGCCCTCACCATGGAGCACGGAGAGGCCTTCGCCTTCCAGACGCGAGACCAGCATGCTCTGGATGCCTTCGCGGAGGAAGGCCTTGGACGGGTCCGTGTGGAGGACAAAGGGCAGAAGCCCGACGGTCTTCTCCGCAGCCAGTGCTGCGGGAAGCGCCAGGAAAAGCACGACGAGGAAAACAAGAGCGGCGGTTTTTTGAAATTTCAGCGCTGTGGAATCCATGGTTTCTCCAAGGGCACGGTTATTTGATATTGTCCCGCGGATTATTATGAAGATGGCAGACGATGTCAAACACAAATCCCGGTCCCTTCCTGCACCAGAGGAGCAGGAGCGGCGGGTTCCATGGAGGCACCTCCTTCCGGCTCCCTCACGCGAAGGAGCATAAAAAAGGCCCGGCTGAATTCTCCACCGGGCCTTGTGTGTGGCAATGAATGCCGTTCAGTCGGATCTGCTTAGAAGTTCATGTGCCAGAAGACGCCGTAGTAAACGGTATCCCCCAGATCCCAAGGCTCGCCGCCGTCCATCGTCTTAGTCCCGAAGTCGTACTCGCCGACCTCAGGCGTGAGGGTAAAGCCTTCGGCCACGGTGATGGTGGCGTTCACATACCATGAGGACCATTCGACGTCCAGCTCGTCGCCGTTGTTATTGCCTACCTGGTCGTCGGATCGATCCTGCTCCATGAGACCGCCGCCAGCTGCAAAGCTCACCATGTCGTTGAGCTTGAAGGAGACATTGATGTGGGCGCCCCAGTCGTCCGTGTCATGGACCGAGTCGAGCTCATTATCCCCATCCGCGTCGTAGATGATGGGGGCAAGCAAGCCCGCCCCGCCCCTCGCCGCGCTGGGGTGATTGACCATGGACATCGTGACGTTCTCGCCAAACCAGCCGGCCAGGGCCAGGCTGAAGGGGCCTGCAGTGAACTTGCCGGTCGCGCCCACATGCCAGGTATCGATGTCGAATTCGGTCTCGTCAGGCTCGTTGTCGCCGTTCTGGTTTCGGTACACTTCCTCGAATTCGCTCCAGGATCCGAAGAGGTTGAATCCCACCGGCCCGAAGTTCAAATTGAGATTGGCCTGGAACCAGGGAAGAGTGTAGTCCACGTCGTCTTCGGCCGTACCAAATTCATTGGCAGTCCCTGTTCCACCAGCCCCGTCCCAAAAGGCCGCACCAGAGGCGCTCGTCGGATCGAGGGCTCCGAACATAAAGCTTCCCATGCTAAAGGGGAAGCGCAGCCGAATCTGCCCAGTCCGGAAAGGCCCGCAAGCCGGGTCTCCTGTAAAGAGGGTGCCCAAGGAATACCCTTGACCGGCCAGGTCGCCGGCATTCATGCAGGTCGAGGAGATCGAATTGAACGCAGGAACCCAGGTATGACCGATCAGGAGGTACCCGGGCCCGAAGTCCCACTCCGCATACCACTGTCGGAAGTAGCTTCCATTGTTCGGACGAATTTCCACGAACGCGGTGAAGTCTTCCCGCTTGAACGTGGCATTGAACCGGCTGCAGTCATTGTCCAGATCCCATACCGTGGTGGTGTCGTCATACCGGCCGTCGTCCCAACTGCCGTCAGCATCCATGTCCAGCGCGGCTTCATCCTGGTCAATGACGAAAGTCTGGAACTGGACGTAGCCGCCGAAGCTGACCTCGCTTTTCTCGGCCGCTGCAGCGGGCATGGCGAAGGCCGTCACTAGGGCCATAGCCATCAGTGCGATCAACGCTTTTCTCATGCTCTTTCCTCCTAAAAAAGTGAAATCAAACAATCAGAAAGAAAAAAACGAACTCATCAGACAGAAACCCTGGAATTTCACCTCCTTTCCTCCCAGAATTCGCATGCCCGCACACGATGTGCGGTCACACCTCCGCCCCAAGGACGGAAATCTTACGCATTGAACCCCATCCAAAGAGGCTTGTCAAGGATTTTGTTCGAGTTTTTAGGTCCTTCCGGAATTCGAACGCGGTAGGACCCTCGCTCTGTTTCAGAGTGTTTCAGAGAAAAGATTGTATCTTCTCGCGGCACCTCGGCTCGCGCAAAGACCTCTTGCTGAAGTCGGCCCTGCGTTTCATCGGCTTTCGCGTATGGCGACGGCGCTTGTCACATTCGGAGGCGGGTCTGGGTGCTCCATTTTTCATGGAAAGATGCCGGATTGGAAGGTAAGGTGTTTCCAGGGAGCAATCGAATGATGCAAGATCGGGCACAAGCCCTGATCCTCCGTCCCGGCGCGCTGGGTGACACGTTGCTTCTCGTACCGGCCCTGGATCGCCTTGAAGAACACACGGACGTCACCGTCGTGGCCCGGCAGCCAGGGCTGTCCCTGCTGCGCCCGCTTGCGGCACGATGCTTCGACTTCGAAGTAGGAGGTTGGCATGGCCTTTTTGAGGGGCACCTCGAGGAGGGTTTTTTTGAACTGCCGAATTCCCCTCAGCGGGTCGTGGCTTTTTTGCGGGATACGGACCGTTCGTTCGAGCGTAACCTCGTGGCCCTGTTCCCGAGGTCCAAGGTCGGGGTGTTTCCTGGCGTACCCCCGGAGGGAGGCTGCGTGCACGCGGCCAGATACCTGGCGGAGTGTCTGGTGGAGGTGGGAATGGAAATCGATCCTGAAACCTGCATGCACCGGGCGCGCAGTGCTCCTCTCCTGTCGCCGGGGGATACTGCCGGGGAAGAAGCGGACATCGTCCTCCACCCGGGTTCCGGCGGACGGCACAAAAACCATTCTCCGGCGTTTTGGCTGGAGCTGATCAAGGCGTTTCGGGAAGCAGCCTGGGAAATGGAATGGACGCGGATCACCCTACTGCTGGGTCCGGCGGAAGTCCCCTTGAGAGAAGCGTTTGAAGGGTTGAGCCCGCAGGAGAAGATCCGGGTCGTGCAGGAAACTCCGAGCGAGGCCCTTCCTTCCCTTTTGGGACACGCTGGGCTCTACGTGGGGCATGACAGCGGCGTGACCCATTTGGCCGCCATGCTCGGAATCCCGACAGTGGCCTTGTTCCGAAAAACCGATCCTCGCGTGTGGGCCCCCTTGGGGCCGAGGGTGCGGGTGATTTCGAAGGAGCCGCAGGACAGAAGCTTGGTCGAGGCCACGATGGCCGCGGCCAAGGCGCTGCTGCTGTGAAGATGCTTCGCTTGCGCATTCCTTCCCCGCCTGCGACGGGACTGCGGGGGGATTCAAGGCAACTTCCCCCAGGGGAATGTTCTATATCCTAAAGCTGAAGCGATCATTGACGAAATTGCTGGCATTTTTTAAACTGATCGAGCTTGGTTTCCGTTCAGAGGGTTTCGGCCGGTGGTAACGCCCGATCAAAATGGACAATCATTTCAAGGGCACACGACGAAACGCTTAAACAGCAGAAGCTGATCGATTCACGCAAGCAGGAGGGAGCCATGTCCGACGGGCTGGATGTCATCATTCTCGATGACGATTCCGCAGTGTGCGAAGTCCTTGAGGGAATCATTCGACGGTTTTATACATGGGGGAACGTATTTCCCTTCACCCGAATGGAGGAGGCGGTTCGATACTGCGGGACTCGGCAGACCAGTGTGGCGGTATTTGTCCTGGACGTATACATCGGGGAGATGAACTGCTTCGGTTTCCTGGACACCATTGCGGATCGATTTCCCATGGCATACGAGGATTCGATCATCATCACGGGCAATGCAAGCGACGATGTGGTCAATATGTGTGTGGCCTCTGACATCACCCACCTGCTGGAAAAGCCGGTCCGAGCCTTTGCCCTTCAGCTCGCCGTTCGTTCCATTGTAAACAAGTACGTACGGTTCGCTAAAAAGCTCCTTCAGGATCCGGTCCTTGCGGAGAGTGTGTCGAGATTTTGATGCCTGTGCCCCGGTTCTCCTGTGTCTCTGGGAGGGTGCGGACATACAGGCATAGGTGGACGAACTGCAATGCCAGCATTAATGCTTTTACTTCAATGTTTGACTCTCAGAAAGCACGAACTTTGGGATTGGTTTGTAAAAAGCGCGTTGCCGTTGTATTCGCTGTTTCACGTCCTCAGTGGGCGGGGTAGAAGAATGGATGCGCGCAGAGCGCATGGTTATTTGAGATGTCTCCCGCAACTCATTAGAATTGCGAGGAGATTCCACTTCGGGGGTCGAGGGGAAATCAAATGGTTCAACGCATCTTAGTGTCCATGGTCTTGTGTGTCCTCGCGGCCGTGATATCGGGTTGCGGTACCCTGGGCATGGCCGGTTTTAAAATGACGTTTGGGAATTACGATGGGGCCATCGAGCTGTATCAGGCCTATTTAGAGGAGAATCCGGATTCCGTGAAAGCCCGAAACGGCCTGGGCTTTGCGTACTTGAAAACCGGGGAGATCGACAAGTCCATCGCCCTTTTCGAGGAAGCGCTTCGCATGGAACCGGACAACTCCTTTTCCGCCCTGCGCCTGGGCCAGGCCTATGTAAACGTGGGAAGGATTGATTCCGCCATTGACGTGTGGTCGGGATTTTCCTTTCAATACCGGGAAAGGGTCGAGGAGGAGGTGCACCGGCTTCGAAGGATTATGATGATGTACCTGGGAGAGGCTCCACCGGATACTCCCCTGTTGCGCACGTACAGGCTGGATGCCGTCAAGCTGAAGGTCTTGGGAAAGACCGATCTCGCGAACATAGTCAACGTTTCCCTTCAGCGTGTAATCAACGATCGCTCCTGTTATACCTGATAGTGTTTTCTTGCCCAGGTTGGGCATGGTATGAAGCCCTTTTATCCAATCGAGCCGGGGTTGGATCATCGGAATCGAAATCGGGGTCTCTATCGCAATCGAACACAACGGCAATTGGATGCGAAAAGCCAACACAATGGAGGGGGAAATCCGTCCATTCCCCTTTTGAAAATGCTTCGCTCGCGCATTCCTCAAGCTTGCTGCGGGGAGATTCAAAACCACACGGGAGTGTTCGGGGAACAAGGGAACATTACGAGCCATCTAGCATTCATTGGGTCTGCGGACCTGCCTTCCCGGAGAAAAGGATGACGATACGAATGTGTAGGGTTTTTTCCGTGGCGGTGTTGCTTTGGAGCTTGTCTACACCGGCCTGGTCCGTAGGCCTGTTTTTGATGAAGGATGCCGATGAAAAGGCGCCTCTCTTTGAACTGTGTACCTTTGAAGGCGGTCGGGTTCAGTCCTCCGAGTTCCAGGGCAAGATCGTGGTGCTTGATTTCTGGATGTCCACGTGCGGGCCCTGCAAAAAGGAGATGCCCGAGCTGGAGACGTTTCACCAGAAATACAAGGACCATCCGGACGTGGCTTTTTTCATGGTGAATTCCGGATATGAATCCCTTGAAAAAGCGAAGGAATGTGTGAAAAAGAAGTGGTACCAGTCTTCTTCCCATCCCACCTATCGATACGATCTGCCCTTTGCCTATGATGAGGGAAGCGAGGCCTTTCAAGCCTTCCACCTCACCGCCCACCCGTCTCTGGTCATCATCGATTCGGAGAACCGCATTCGGTTGAAGCACACCGGCATGGTGGAGCACATCCTGAAGCAGTTGAATCGAGTGGTGGATCAGCTTCTGGCAGAAAAGTAGCCGGCTTTGAGTGCTGTTCAAACCTTGATTCGAACCGTACGCGACACCCTGAGCCGCCACGACATGGTCCAGCAGGGGGACCGGGTGGTGTTGGCCGCATCCGGTGGCCCGGACTCTACCTGTCTGCTGGATATCCTGCATCGGCTGGCGCCGGATCTGGATCTGCACCTGGTGGTGGCGCACTTTGACCACAGGCTGCGCGGGGTCGAGGATGCATCCGAGACCCGCTTTGTGCGCGAGATGGCCCAAAGGCGGGGTCTTGCCTTTGAAACGGGTGCGGCGCCGGATTTACTCCAGGGCAAGGGATCCCTGGAAGAGCGCGCGCGGGAAGCGCGGTATTCCTTCCTGGAGGGTGTTCGGCAGAAGTACCGGGGGCAACGCCTTGCCGTGGCGCACACCATGGATGATCAGGCCGAGACTGTGCTCATGAGGCTCCTCAGGGGGAGCGGCCCTTCCGGTCTTGCGGGCATACCACTGGTCCGGGAGCCGGGTGTGATTCGCCCCCTGATTAACGTACGCCGCTTCCAGGTCGAGGATTACCTTCGCGAAAACGGCCTTTCCTGGTGCACGGACCCGTCCAATCTGGAGCCCGGGTGCCTGCGAAACCGCATTCGTCTCGAGGTCCTCCCCCAACTTCTGGAATACCAGAACCGGCTCGTGGAGCACTTGGCGGACCTGGCAGATCTCCTGCGCGAGGAGGACCGCTTTATGGGCAAGGCGGCAAGGCAGTGGTTGGATGGGCACAGATGCGGGCCTTCCAACGAGAAGAGCGTCTCGTTTATCAGAGAGGCCTGGATGGGACTCGAGCCGGGCCTCCAGCGACGCATCATTCGTCAGGC
>JASFQI010000034.1:0-23006 GCA_050115555.1 Desulfobacteraceae bacterium | reverse complement strand
CACCGTTTTGCCTCGATCAAGCCCAAGGACCGCCTGAGTGCATGGGTTCGACATCTTTTTCTCTGCACTGTTGAACCGACGGCTCTCTCCTGCCCGGAGACCGTCCTCATGGGCCTGGAACCGCAGGGCCCAGCCCGTGGGGAAGGCACAGCGGTTCGTTACATAGCTCCTCCAGAGCCCTTAAAGAAGCTTCAGGCGCTTCTCGGGTTCTACCGGGAAGGCCTCACCTTACCGCTCCCTTTCTTCCCGGATTCGTCCTGGGCCTACGCAGAGGGCTTCCTGAGGAAGCAACTTTCTCCAGAGACAGCTCTGGGACACGCACGGAGACAATGGGGCGGAAGCGAACGAAAGGCCGGGGAATCGAGCAACCCTTACATGGGGCTCTGCTTTCGAAACCGGGACCCGCTCACGGAGAAACGGTTCCAGAAGCTCGCCCTGGCCGTTTTCGGGCCCCTTTTGGAGTATGAGGAAACGATTCCGTAAGATTTCGATGGTGCCTTGTTCGGGTACGGCACAAGAGAAAAAGCGAGTGCAGCGCACCACGAAGAGCACGAAGAAAGTTTTTTCTATTTCCCCGCAGTCCCGCCAAAGGCGGGACGGTGATCGTGCAAGTGAATCATTTTCAATAGAAGAGATCTGCCGTTGATCCCGCGAATGGTTTGAATAGAGCGGGTCCCTTCGTGGTCTTCGTGCTCTTGGTGGTGAGACGGGATTTTTGTCCATCATGACGTGAGACCTGAATCCATTGACTCAAGGTACTATGGAACCGGCATCCTACACGACCTTCGACATCCTGAGCACGCCCCTGGAAGGGACCAACCTGATCGAGGCGAGCGCAGGAACCGGCAAGACGTACACCTTGACCGGCCTCTACCTTCGTCTCCTCCTGGAAAACGGCCTTTCCGTGGACCGTATCCTGGTCGTGACGTTCACCGAAGCGGCTACAGGCGAGCTCAAGGATCGAATTCGGAACCGGCTTCGATCCGCCTTACTCGTGCTCTCCGGCCATTCCGTCGAAGACCCCTTTCTTGAAGATCTTGCTGCACATCTGGACAATCCGCGTCGTGCGCTTCTTGCACTGCAACAGGCCCTTCGAGATTTCGATCGGGCCGCCATTTTCACCATCCATGGATTCTGTCGGCGTGTGCTCACGGAACACGCGTTTGAAAGCAGCGTAGCATTCGACACCGACGTGATCGCCGATTCCGGGTTCCTCAAACGAGAACTCGTGGAGGACTTCTGGAGACGGCATGCAAGTGGAGCCTCCTCCCTTTTTGTACGCTACGCCCTTAGCCGGGGATTCACGCCCCAGGGGCTTCGTTCGCTGACACGCACCGTGCAGGGCCCCCTTCGTCCCTCTATTGTTCCTCGAGTGGACATCCCAAAAACGGATATTCAAGAGGAGGCCTTTTTAGAGGCCTTTCGAGACGTCCAGAGGGCCTGGCCCACCGCTTCAGGAAAGGTCGAACACATCCTCCTGAATCACGAGGGCCTCAACCGCAATCGCTACAGGAAAACTTCCGTACCGAACTGGCTTCGTGCCATGGAGACCTTCACGCGAATCCGTGAGGAGACCCCCTCACCGATGCTGTTTCAAAGCTTTGAGAAGTACACCAGCTCTCACCTGGAAAAGGCCGTCAAAAATGGGCATGCACCGCCAGCCCACGACTTCTTCGATCGATGCGAAACCCTGCTTCAGCGCAGCCGGGAGCTGTCCGAAATTTTTAATCTCCGTCTCCTCGGGCTCAAGGCAAAGCTCTTCGAGACCCTTGATATGGAGCTCGCCGCTCGAAAGGCCGAAAAAAACGTCCAGTCCTTCGACGATCTTCTCCTCAATGTACGCCGGGCCCTGGAAGGACCGGGAGGAGAGCGGCTTTGCAGGGCACTTCGATCCCGCTTTCACGCTGCACTGGTCGACGAGTTCCAGGATACGGATCCCCTTCAGTACGCTATTTTCAAGGATGTGTTCTCCGGCACCGGGGACCCCCTCTTCCTGATCGGAGATCCCAAGCAGGCGATCTACGGTTTTCGAGGAGCGGATATCTTCGCCTACCTTCAAGCGTCCCGGGAGTCTGCCCAGCGATACACGCTCGCGACCAACTACCGTTCCGAACCCGGCCTGGTCCGTGCCGTCAATGCCCTGTACCGGGCCCACCCGAGACCATTCCTCTTTGAAGGGATCCCGTTTCATGCGGCAGAGCCGGCACTGGACCGCAAGGCGATCCCTACGCTGACTGTGGACGGAAAAGCTCCGCCTCCCCTGGAGATCTGGTTCGCAGAGGCCGGAGAGCCTTCGGGCAGGCAAGGAACCGTGACCAAACAGTCGGGCGAGGATCGGATCCCCCGAGCAGTCTGTGCAGAGATCGCCCGGCTCGTGTCCATGGGTCGATCGGGCCGGGCGCGAATCGGCGAAGATCCCCTTTGCGAGGGAGACATTGCCGTGCTTCTGAGAACCAACCGGGAGGCACAAATCCTTCAGCGGGCCCTGGCCGCACAGGGACTCCCCGCAGTGCTCTACTCCACGAGCAGCCTGTTCGACACCCAGGAAGCAATGGAAATATCAAGGCTTATGGCAGGCCTGGCACACCCGGAACGTGCGGATCTTCTACGCGCAGCACTTGCTACGGATATCCTGGGCCTTTCCGCCGAGGCCGTCGAGGCCCTGGCCGTGGATCCCGCCTCCTGGGAAAAACGACGGATGCGTCTTCTTAACGACCATGAGGTGTGGCGGGAGCAGGGATTCATGTGCATGTTCCGGCGGGTCCTGCGCCGGGAGGAGGTCCTTCCGCGCTGGCTCGCCGGCCCCAATGGCGAGCGAAGGGTGACGAACCTGCTCCATCTCTCGGAGGTTTTGCATCACGCGGAGCGGGACCGGAAGCTCGGATTGGAGGGTCTGGTCCAGTGGCTTGCGGAACAGCGCGATGAAAGCACCCGGGGAACCGAGGAGCACCCGCTCCGCCTGGAAAGCGACGGGAACGCCGTCAAGCTCGTGACCATACACAAGAGCAAGGGACTGGAGTATCCGGTCGTTTTCTGCCCGTTTCTCTGGACAGGGTCGAGGCTGCGGCACCGGGACGCCCCCTTTCTCTTCCACGAGAACGCTCAGGAGACGAACCTCACCCTGGACCTGGGAACCTCCTCAGAGGAACGGGAACGCCACAGGGCGCTTGCCGAAAACGAGGCCCTGGCCGAAAACCTCAGGATCCTGTATGTGGCGATCACTCGAGCCCGAAACCGATGCATCCTTGTCTGGGGCCGATTCAATCAGGCGGAAACCTCGGCGCCCGCCTACCTGTTCCATACCCGCGATCCCGAGGCTGTGAACGATCCTCTCACGTTTACCGCAAACCGCTTTCATCACTTGGACGACACGGGCGCGCGCGCGGACCTGGAAGCCATTCAAGATCGTTCCGGCGGAACCATATGCATCGAACCGCTGGACCGGCCCCTTGAGGAAGTAGACCGTCCGGCGCTGAAGCGCCCTCCTGTGCTCGTTTCCCGGACATTTCAAGGCAGAATGGATCGATCCTGGTCAATCTCCAGTTTCTCCTCACTCACCTCCTCGATCTCCCACGCAGAAGAGATCGCGGATCGAGACGCCGAATCCGAAAACGGGGAGCCGGAGTTGAGAAGACTTGCCGAGCCCTCTCTCAAGGAGACGCCCCCTCAGGGTTTCTTTGCCTTTCCCCGTGGCACCCGCTCCGGGATCTGCCTCCATGCTCTGCTCGAGTCCGTGGACTTCAAATATGCTTCCCATGGCGCCCTGTCCCCCCGGGTCCGTGAAATGCTCCTGGCACACGGTTTTGATCCGGCTTGGGAGTCGGATGTGACGCAAATGCTTCAAGACGTACTGACCACCCCGTTGGACCCGCAGGATCCCGGCCTGCGCCTTGAACGCCTGTCCCCTCAGGACCGCCTGAACGAGCTTGCATTCACCTTTCCCCTGAACTCGATGTCGGTCCAAAGCCTTCGGAAAATCATCTCCCGGCACGACAGTGAAACCATGCCCCATACCCTTCCGGAGCGCGTCGGGCGTCTCCGCTTTGCTCCGGTGCGTGGATTCATGCGGGGGTTCATTGACCTGGTCTTTCAGTACAACGACCGCTTCTACCTGTTGGACTGGAAGTCCAACGACCTGGGTCCGACCCCGGACCACTATGCACTGGAACGCCTTCAAACGGCCATGCTGGACCATCTCTACCCGCTCCAGTATCTCATCTACACCCTGGCCCTGGATCGATACCTCGCACTGCGCATCCCCGGCTACCGATACGACACCCATTTCGGGGGGGTGTTCTACGTGTTTCTTCGAGGTGTGAACCCGGCACGTGGCGCGGGATCCGGTGTGGTTCGAGAGCGCCCGCCGGTTTCCATGGTTCGAGAACTGAGGCGAGAGCTGATCCCGGAGAATTCCTTCTCTGAGATTCGCAAAAGAGGGCAGGAACCGGATGGCGGGTACGGGATGCGTTCTTCAGCGAAGCAGGACCACACCGAAAAGGAGGGCCCACCGTGACCTCCCCGTGGACCCGGCTTCTGGAACAACTCCAGGAGGAACAGGCGCTCAGCGGTCTGGACCTTCGCTTTGGTACGTTCATGGTCGAAATCGAGGGCGGTTCCGGAGATGCACCCGAGCTTCTCCTGGCCGCCGCCCTGGCGAGCCGCGCCGTCCGCTCCGGGCATGTCTGCCTGGACCTGGCGCGGATCGAGGACGCGATCTTCCCTCAAAGCCGCCCCGAGGGCCTGCCGCCCTTCCCTGAAAGCCGAGAGTGGATCTCTACGTTGCATCGCGCCCGGGTCGTTGGAAAGCCGGGGGACTTCACCCCCCTCATACTCGACAGCCATGGGCGCCTGTACCTCCACCGCTACTGGTCCTATCAGGAGAGTCTTGCGCGCAGTCTTCGGGAGCGTTTCATCCCCGCGATCGAGAATCCGAATACCCTCACCCTGCGCGAGTCGCTCACACGGCTCTTCCCGAGTCCCGAAAGCAGGGAAGAGACCGACTGGCAGAAGGTGGCTGCGTGCGTGGCATGGATGCGACGATTCACCGTGATCTCCGGCGGACCCGGTACGGGAAAGACGACCATCGTATCCCGCATGCTCGCGCTCTTTGTCGAGCAAAGCGGCTCGGCAGTTCCCCGCATTGCCATGGCCGCCCCTACAGGAAAGGCCGCGGCCCGCCTCGGAGAGGCCGTGCGCCGGGCTATTGAAGGTCTCTCCTGCGCCGACTCGGTCAAGGCTGCCATTCCTACCGGAGCGTTCACGATTCATCGGCTCCTAGGGACGATTCGACACTCTCCCTACTTCCGCCACCATGCCGGAAATCCTCTCCCAGTGGACGTCCTGGTGGTGGACGAGGCGTCCATGGTGGACCTGGCCCTCATGGCCAAGCTCGTCGATGCTCTCCTCCCTGCCGCCCGACTCGTCCTGCTGGGGGATCGAGATCAGCTCGCATCCGTGGAAGCAGGAGCTATTCTGGCGGATCTCTGCGGAACCGAGCGTTCCGCCATGTTTTCACCGCCCTTTCGAAAGCTCCTGCAAACCCTCACAGAAGAACCAATCCCGAAAACCGAAGGTCCGCTGCAAGGTCCTTCCATGCGGGACGGCTTCGTGCTGCTGCCCAAGAGCTACCGCTTTGAAAAGACCGGAGGGATCGGGGCGTTCAGCCGCGCTGTGAACGACGGGAACGTGGATCAAGCGATCGCTCTCCTCCGGGATGAATCGATGGCCGATCTCCACTGGTCCCCCCTTCCCTCCACTTCCGACCTGAACCGGGCACTGAAGGCTCCCACGCTGGCTTCTCTCGCACAGCATGTCCGAGAAACCGATCCTGACCACGCCCTCGACATCCTGGAGCAGTTCCGTATCCTCTGCGGTCTGAGGGAGGGCCCTTACGGCTCGCAGACCGTGAACCTTCTTATAGAGCGCACCCTCGTAGAACAACGTGTGGTTTCGCTCCAGGGAAGGTGGTATGCCGGAAAGCCCGTCATGGTCACACGGAACGATTATGAGCTTCGGCTTTTCAATGGGGACGTGGGTATTATTCTGCCATCCCCCGAGGAAAACGGCATGCTCCGTGCCTTCTTTCCCACGCCGGACGGAGGTGTTCGCCGCGTTCACCCGCTGCAGCTTCCCGAGCACGAGACCGCCTTTGCCATGACCGTCCACAAGAGCCAGGGCTCCGAGTTCGACCGTGTGCTGCTGATCCTGCCCGACCGCCCCTCACCCGTGCTCACACGTGAAATGCTCTACACAGCGGTCAGCCGGGCCCGGAAGGCCGTGGAAATCTGGGCCCCGGAGGCGATCCTCAGATCGGCCATCGCGCGGAGAACCTTCAGGGGCTCCGGGCTCGGCGATGCACTTCGGGAAAAGGAGGAGGAAGGTCCTGCAGGCGAAGCTCGAGGAGGTTAAAGGGCCTCCCTTGCCCGGGCCCCCGGTTTTCCCTTGCCTTGGCTGCGTGCCTGGGTAGACTGTGTGAAAACGCGGTTCTCACTTTCCGACCCCTTTGCAAGAGAGAGCAAAGTGCGGCGGTCGACGGCTTCCACATCGACTGCTCCATGCAATGGGCCTGTCAGGACGACGGGTGCCTGTTGAGACACGAATTCATCATTCGAGACCCATGACGCCTCCCATCTTCCCTATCGGATCCTTTGAACCTTCCCGCGGCATGCTGCCGGGAACCCCAAAGGGTGATCGTCTGCCGGATTTCTCAGTCCCGGCCCGCATTCACCGAAACGGGGGCGGCAATGGCCCATGAGCTTCGCGGTCAAATCGAGCGCATCACATACACCAACGAGGAGAACGGGTATACCATCGCCCGTGTGCGGATCCCTGGCGAACGCGACCTGGTGACCGTTGTGGGAAACCTGACGACCCCCACACCGGGCGAGGTCATCCACATGTCGGGCGAGTGGTCGAACCATCCCCGGTACGGACGGCAGTTCCGAATCGATCGATACCGCTCCCTCGTGCCGGCCACCGTATCCGGCATCGAGCGATACCTCGGGAGTGGCCTGATCAAAGGGATCGGTCCGGTCATGGCCCGAAGGATCGTGCGGGCGTTCGGGGAAACCACGCTGGACGTAATCGACAACCGAATCGACGAGCTTTCACGGGTGCAGGGTATCGGGAAAAAGCGGATCGCGATGATCCACCGGGCCTGGGAGGATCAGAAGGAGATTCGCGAGGTCATGATCTTTCTTCAGGCCCACGGGGTGAGCTCGGCCTATGCCACCCGCATATTCAAGCAGTATGGAAAGGCCGCCATTCAGGTGGTCCGTGATAACCCCTACCGGCTGGCCACGGACATTTTCGGAATCGGGTTTGTCACAGCGGACCGCATCGCACAGAAGCTCGGGTTTGCAAAGGACTCGCAGGTCCGAGTAGAGGCGGGCATCCTGTACGTGCTGAATGAGCTCGCAGGCGAAGGAAACGTCTACTACCCATACGAGCCCCTGGTGGAAAAATGTCGGGACATCCTGGAGGTGTCCAGAGACCACGTCGTCCGGGCCTTCGGGACCATCACCCTGGAAAACCGCATCGTGATCGAGGACCTGAACGACGGGACCGGCCCTCTGCTGGAGAATCACAAGGCGGTGTACCTGGCCCGGTACCACCGGGCGGAAAGCTCTGTGGCAGAGGGTCTGAAGGCCTTGATGAGAGCCCCTTCTGCGGTTCGACGCATTGATGCGGATAAGGCCCTGGCTTGGGTCCAGGAAAACCTGTCCATCCTCCTGGCCAGGCGACAGGTCGAGGCCGTCCGCTGCGCCCTGGAGAGCAAAGTCCTGGTCATCACCGGAGGCCCCGGAACGGGGAAGACCACGATCATTCACGCTGTGCTGCGCATCCTGGGCAGGCTCCAGCTTCGCATCTTTCTGGCCGCACCCACGGGGCGCGCAGCCAAACGGATGACAGAGGCCTCAGGGTTCGAGGCCAGGACCATTCACCGCATGCTGGAGTTCAGCCTTCAAAAGGGTGGATTCCAGCGCAACGAGCGCCATCCTCTGGAATGCGACGTCCTGGTCGTGGACGAGGCCTCGATGATCGATACGGTCCTCATGCACCACCTGATGCGGGCGGTGCCCGTGAACGCCACCCTGATCCTGGTAGGGGACGTGAACCAGCTCCCTTCGGTGGGGCCGGGAAACGTGCTGCGGGACATCATCGATTCGGGTGCCGTACCTGTGGTGACTCTCAACGAGATCTTCCGCCAGGCCCGCGAGAGCAAGATCATTGTCAACGCCCATCGTATTCAGCAGGGCGTTGTGCCGTTGCTCTCGCCGGCTGCGCCGGACGATGACTTCCACTTCATTCACCAGGAAGACCCGGACCAGGTCCTGCGTATCGTGAGGGAGCTCGTGCGTGAGCGCATCCCGGCGCGGTTCCAATTGGACCCCCTGGACGACATCCAAGTGCTCACTCCCATGCACCGGGGCACCGTGGGAGCGGAGAACCTCAACAAGGAGCTCCAGGAGGCCTTGAATCCACGAGGGGAGGTCATTGTCCGGGGGCACCGGCGATTTCGCGTAGGCGACAAGGTCATGCAGATCCGAAACGACTACGACCGTGAGGTCTTCAACGGGGACATCGGGCGCATCCGCCTTGTGGACCCCGAAAGCGGAGAGGTCGTGGTGGACTTCGACGGACGTCCGGTCCCCTACGACCCGTCTGACCTGGACGAACTGGTCCTGGCTTATGCGGTCTCGGTACACAAGTCCCAGGGATCGGAGTACCCGGCAGTCATCATTCCCGTTCTGACCCAGCATTACGTGCTGCTCCAGAGGAACCTGATCTACACCGCCGTGACCCGTGGGAAACGCCTGGTCGTCATGGTGGGGGCGGCCAAGGCTTTGGGTATCGCCGTACGGAACGATCGGACGGAAAAACGGTACTCGCACCTGAATCGTCGTCTGGCGTAAGCGTTTTGTCGGCAGGTACCCCCTGTACGGTCCACATTTGCTCGAAGAATGTTTGTTCTTGACCCTTTCTTTCACACATATAAACTATATATTGTTTTGGAGCACTTCAAGAAACGATTCCATTGAATCTCTACTCCGTTCCGCCCCAGGCGGGACGGTGAATGCGCAAGCAAAGCGTTTTATGAAAACACCAGGGAGGCAAACCCATGAAAGGCATTCGAGTCTTTTTCGCTCTCATCGCGGCATCCGCTCTTTTGATTCCGTCCTGGGCCTTGGCCGGCTGCGTCGAGGGCAACTGTGTCGACGGCAAGGGCGTGTACGAGTATCCGGACGGCAATATCTACCGCGGTTCCTTTCAGAACGGCAGGGCCAATGGGCATGGGAAACTCACCTCTCCGGGTGGAGGGGAATACGTGGGGGAATTCAAGGACAACGAGGCCCACGGGCAGGGTGTCATGACCTCTCCTGACGGAGCGCGCTATGAGGGTGAATTCCGGGACAATGTCAAGTCAGGCCAGGGAACGCTGACCTTTGGGAACGGGGACACCTACACAGGTGAGTTTGTGGACGACGAGATGAACGGCCGCGGGACCTTTACCTCCGCCGACGGCAGCTACAAGTATGAAGGAGAATGGAAAGACGGCAAGGCCCATGGAAAGGGTGTGGTCGTAGCCTCGGACGGGACCCGGTACGAGGGGGAATTCGAGAATAACAAGGAGCACGGTCACGGAGTCATAAGCTACCCCAACGGCACGCGTTACGAGGGAGAATTTCAAAACGGCGAGAAGCACGGTCATGGAAAGCTGACCTACGCCGGTGGTTCCGTGGTGGAGGGGGAGTTCCGAAACGATCGGCCCGAGGGTCAGGCAACGTACGTTGCTTCCAATGGAACGCGTTACCAGGGGGAGTTCCAGAACGGGAAGTTCCACGGCCAGGGGATCCTTACAAGACCGGACGGGTGGAAGTACGAAGGACAATTTGTACAGGGAGAGCCGCAGGGGCAAGGGAAAATCACCTTTGCGGACGGATCGACGTATGAAGGCGGTGTGTCGCAGGGCCTGCGCCACGGCAAGGGCACGTACGTTGGACCGGATGGCTCCAAGTACACGGGGGAATTCGATAACGGAATCAAGCAGGGCAGAGGAAAACTCAAACGCCCTGACGGGGCGAGGTACACGGGGGAGTTTCAAAATGACGCGTTTCACGGCGAAGGGCGTCTCGTGTACCCGGACGGTCGCATTCAGGAAGGGCCGTTCAGCGGTGGAGAGTATGTAGGTCCCCCTACAGCGGAGTGAGACCTTCCCCCAGCCCCTCGCACCACGGAATCATGCTTCCCGGGTTTCACATAAAGGACCTCTGCTTTTCACCGACACCTTTACCTGCACACGCTTTTCCGGGTTTCCGCTCCTGGGGACTCTTCCCCTCCGGCGCGTTCCAGGCTCCGGAGGGAGCCACTCTCCTCGCTCCCGGTCTCACGGCCTGGTGATGGCGCAGGGTTGCAGCCGAGGGATTCCTGCCCCTCCGCGTTCCATTCCCGCCCACGAGCATCTGGAATGAAGGATATTTTTTCGTCCCATCCTCTCTTTTGTACGTCCAAAACTTGTCCAGGGCTGGAAATGGCCGCGGTTTCCCCCAGCCGCAACTCTGGCCGTCACGAAGGCCTCCCGCCAGGTCGCTCGGAGAGAAACCCCTCCTTCGCCCCGAGCCGCCTCGACACCTCTGGAAACCAGGAAAACGCCATAAACGAGCGCTCGGTTTTTCTCCCGCTGTTTCGGCCTCATTGAACGCGGCCACTTTTGTGTGCGGAAAACCTGGAGGCCTTGACGAATCCATGCGGAATCCGGGCGAAGGGGTGTGAAGGAGGGATCGTGACTTTGCAGAAGGACCTCTTCACATGCCTTTCCGCCGGGGCTCGGGCCCTGGGGATGCTCTCCTTCCGGCGCGATCCAGGGTTCGGATGCGCTCCCATGGGGCCGCCCTGAGCGGGAATCGCAGACGTCCGGGAACCCTGTCCCGCTTCGCGGAGTTGCATCCGGTAGGTTTCGACCTTCCCCGCGATAGACAGGATCCGCCGACTGAGATCCTTTGCACCAAACCAATTTCTGGTCTCCGGGATCGCTTCTCCAGGAGAGAGCCCCACGCCCCTCGGCCTACGGAACTCACGTCCCCATGGGGCCCCCAAAAACCGGTGTTGGTCTTTTGCTTGAACTTTCAATGCGCTGCAATTCTTACGGGGCCTATGCCATGACACCCCAGGGTCCTCTCGGTTTTCCCTTGTGGATTCGGGCAAAGGGGTGGGAAGGAGGGATCGTGACTTTGCGGGAGGGCCTCGTCTTCGCCGGGCTTGTCCGTGGGGGACCCCCTGGCCAGTCCCCGCCGATCAGGTGCTAGGCGACAGGCGAAGATGTTCCAAACAGCGCAGCCAGTGGTTGGATGGAACCCGGTTCCCGGCGGGGATGGAACAGGGAGGGGGCGGACTCCCCCGCGGGAAAGTCCGATGCGAAGACCGCCCCGGAAGCTCAGGAACGATCCCTCTCCCACCCCGAAGCCCGGGTGCCTTATCAAACACCTCCACCTACACCTTCACCTCCACATGCCTTTCCGCCGCTTCCTCCGGCTCGGCCTCAATCACGCGCATGCGTTTCCAGCTACCCTGGAGGTACCGCAGCATGAAGGCCACTCCCAGGCCGCAGATGTAAAGAGTGGCCAGTACCCAGACAGCATACACGCCGCCCCCGAACACCTCCACAGCCAGGTATACCGGAAGGATCATGACGCCCACGGAGAGAAGCCCGATGGTCGTCATAATGAACCGGGTATCCCCGGCCCCCTTCAGTGCCCCCGAAAAAACCAGGTTCATTGCATCGAAAAAGCAAAAAAGCGCCACAAAGCGCATAAGAGGAATGCCCAGGGCCATGATCTCGGCGTATTGGGCCGGGTTCTGGTGCTCGGGCTTGAAGAGCTGGAGCAGAGGTTCCGGAAACCCCACGAACGTGACTGCAACCGCGACCATGTAGGCCAGGGTGATGTGGAGCGCGCTTATGGTGGCGTATTCTCCGTCTCTCGTTCGACCCCGGCCCACGGCCTGGCCCACCAGGGTGGCGTTTCCAATGTGGAACCCGACCATGGGCAGGAAGGAAAGGGTTTCAATAGAGAGCACGATGTTTGAGGCGGCCATCTGGAGGTCGCCCAACCGGCCCAGCATCTGGACGAAGAACCCGATGGCGAAGATCTCCAGGAACATCTGCACGCCGCTCGGCATGCCATAACGCATCAGACGCCCGAAAAGCCCTCGATCAAACTTCCGTCTCGGCCACGTACCGAACACGGAGCGGCTGGACGTCCCGAAGACGAGCGCGGCCAGGAGCAGGTCGATCCACACGTAGGCCGCCACCGTGGCGATACCTGCGCCGTAAATGCCCAGCTCCGGAAAAGGGCCTACGCCGTTGATCAGGCAGTAGTCCAGGGGGATGTTCAAGGCGGCACCGGCCATATGCACGATCATGACCACGCGGGTGAGCCCGCGGCCCGTGAAAAAAGCGGCCATGGCCGACCCCAGCACCACGAGTCCTGCCCCCAAAGTCAGGATATTGAAGTAGCCCACCTCCAGACGGCGGATCGGAAGGGAGTGGCCGATCACGTCGAAGAGACTTTGGGAGATGAGGCAAAGGCTCGCCAGAACCACTGCGGAGAGCAGCGAAAAATAGATCCCCTGCCAAATGGCGGCTCCGACTCTACTCGAAGCCCCGGCGCCGGTGTACTGGGCCACAAAAGTGTTCGTGTAGCTTGCTACGCCCATGAAAAATGCGATGACCGTGAAGGAGGCGATACCCGCGGGAAGGGCTGCGGCAATGGCATCCATGCTGTAATTGGCAAGGAAAACCCGGTCCGTGAACTGCATCAGGGTCACGGACCCCATAGACGCCACCAGCGGAAGGCTGATGCGCAGGACGTCACGGTATCCGTTTGGGCGTTTCCATCGATTCAACGGCTACTCCTCCTTCCAAGTACGAGCCTTCCCGCCGAGTCCGTGGCGCATGCCTTTTTCATCAGAATCGGAACAGCCGGCAAAGGATCGCTATGATGCATGGTTTGGGCGGTTCCGTAAACTGAAATCGCATTGCAAAGACGGCGCGGAACCCTTACAATAGCGCAACAGGTCGCTCAAAAGCACCATTGAAATGAACATGCCGCTCCATTTGACCGACTTCTAGCGCCGGAGTATGCGAGCGGCTGAACTGCAGGGAGGGGAGATATGAAGCTGCCGGAGTATGTGAGCAAAGACGAGGTTCGACGCGTCTGCCAGGAACTTGGGATCCGCGATTGGGGTCGTCTGGAAAAGCCCCAGGTGGAATCGGAGGAGGCCCGGGTCCTGCTGAATGAGGTGAACACGGGAGGCATGGACATCGATCTGGAGGCCTTCCGGAAGGGTCTGGAGGTCGAGCTGGAGCACGGTACGCAGTTCGAAGACGCCAACGTGACCAACAACCACCCCGTGCTCACGGGGCTGATCGTGCTGGCGCACCTCAAGGAATCCCTGGACTACTACCTGCTGCTGGACGTGGCGGAACTGGAAGGGGACCTCCTGAAGGCGCTCGCAAGAGAAGACGGCGAAAAGGCGAAGTCCTACTATGCCCGTCTCGCCAGGGCCCGAATCGCTCTTCGCCAAGCAGAACTCGCCCGGCTGGGGGCATAGGGCTTCGGCGCCGACCGGTTTCCCGGCGTGCCGACGTTTTGCCGGCATCATCGGCAAGAAAGAACCGGGTGGACTTCGTGAACATTCTCGTCACAGGTTGTCGAGGTCAACTGGGGACGGAGCTGTCCAGGCAAGCGGGCGAACGGGGATGGGCTGTCCAGTGCGCCGACCGTCCGTATTTTGAAATCACAGATCCAAAGGTAGTGGAGCGTACCGTTTTTGAATCGCAGGCCGCCCTCGTGATCAATACAGCGGCTTACACTGCCGTGGATCAGGCGGAGACCGAGGCGGCCGAGGCATTTGCCGTAAACCGGGAAGGCCCGGCCTTTCTGGCCTCGGCGTGTGCACGTCATGGAGTTCCGCTCATTCACCTTTCAACGGATTATGTGTTTGACGGCACCAAGAACGGCCCGTACCTCGAAACGGATCCCGTGTCCCCCGTGAGCACGTATGGTAAGAGCAAGGCCGACGGAGAAGAGGAGATCCGAAGGCGAATTCATGACCACATTATTCTTCGGACCTCATGGCTGTACGGGGTGAGCGGCAGGAACTTCGTCCGGACCATGCTCCGCCTGGGCAGGGACCAAGACGTCTTGAGAGTGGTGGACGACCAGGTCGGGTGCCCCACGTTCGCAGAGGACCTGGCAAGGGCCGTCCTAGATATGGCCGCGGTGATTCACCGGCGGGATGCTCCTGTGTGGGGCACCTATCACTACTGCGGCGAAGGCCGAACTACCTGGTACGGCTTAGCCATCGAACTCTTCAAAAAGGCAAACGCCTATGAACCCTTTGCCCTGCAAAGAGTGATCCCCATCTCCACGGAGGAGTTTCCCACTGCTGCAAGGAGGCCGGCCAACTCGGTCCTCGACTGCTCTCGGCTGACACAAGTGTTTGGTGTCAAGCGGATCCCCTGGGAAAAAAGTCTTGCGCACATGCTGAAACGATACTATGCCACAAGAGGGCTTACCGCTTCTTCTGCAAGAAAAAGGCTGGCACGTTGAACTCCCGAAACCCCGAAAAGAAAGCCCTCTTCGTCACGGGCGGGTGTGGTTTTATCGGCACAAACTTCATCCGCCACGCGCTCGCCGCGCGGCCGGCCTGGACCATCGTAAACCTCGACCTCTTGACCTATGCGGGGAACCCGGCCAACTTTCAAGACCTTCCTGAGGAAGCGGCCCTAAGGTATCATCTGGTTCAGGGAGACATCGGCGACGGGGCCCTGCTGGAGACTCTCTTCTCAAAGCAGCCGTTCGATGCCATCGTCCATTTTGCGGCGGAGTCTCACGTGGACCGGTCTATTCTGGGGCCGGAAGCCTTCGTCCAGACCAACGTTATCGGCACGTTCCGGCTGCTGGAGGCGGTCAGGCGATCCTGGGAGAAACACGGGCGAGATCCGGATTTCCGCTTCCTGAATGTGTCGACAGACGAGGTCTACGGAAGCCTGGGCCCTGACGGCTTTTTTTCCGAGACCTCGAGGTACGATCCTTCCAGCCCGTACTCCGCTTCGAAAGCGGCTGCGGACCACTTTGTCCGGGCCTACTTTCGCACGTACGGCCTGCCCTCGATCATTACGAACTGCTCCAACAACTACGGACCCTTCCAGTTCCCGGAAAAGCTCATTCCGCTCATGATCCTCAACATCGTGGAGCAGAAGCCGCTTCCGGTTTACGGCGACGGAAAGAACATCCGCGACTGGCTTTACGTCCTGGATCACTGCGAAGCCCTGCTCCGGGTCCTTGAAGACGGTTCCCCGGGGGAGACGTACAACATCGGAGGTGGCGAGGAACGGGAGAACCTCCAGATCGTTTACGAGCTCTGCGATTGCGTGGATCGCCTCCTCGAGCGATCCGGTTCTCACGCGAGCCGGAACCTCGTTCACTTTGTATCCGATCGCCCGGGCCACGACCGGAGATATGCGATCGATGCGTCCAAAATCCAGCATGAGCTGGGATGGAAACCGCGTTTTCGATTGAAGGAGGCACTGGAGGCAACGGCGGCATGGTACCTGGAGCATACCGAATGGGTGGATTCCGTGCGTAGCGGAGCCTACCGTTCGTGGATCGATGCCAACTACAGGGATCGTTGAAGAGCAGTGCAAGGTCTCACCATGCCCCGCAGAACAGGACGGGAGGGAAAAAAGAGGGAACATCCATGAAAGGCATTATCCTGGCAGGGGGATCCGGAACCCGCCTGCACCCCATTACCTACGTGGTGAGCAAGCAGCTTCTACCCGTTTACGACAAGCCCATGATTTACTACCCGCTTGCCGTTTTGATGCTGGCCGGGATCCGGGAGATCCTGGTCATCTCGACCCCGGTGGATCTCCCCCTTTTCAAGCGCCTCCTCGGAGGCGGCGAGCAGTGGGGGCTGAGTTTTTCCTATGCTGAGCAGCCGCGCCCCGAGGGTTTGGCCCAGGCATTCACGATCGGGGCGGATTTCATCGGGAATGACACCGTCTGCATGATTTTGGGGGACAACGTGTTTTACGGACACGGGCTTCCCGAGAAACTCCGCAGGGCGGCGTCCCTCACCAAAGGAGGGGTGGTGTTCGGGTACTGGGTCAAGGATCCCGAAAGGTACGGTATCGTGAATTTCGACGAGGAGGATAGACCTGTAGCCATTGAGGAGAAGCCTGCCCGGCCGAAGTCCAACTGGGCTGTCACAGGCATCTACTTCTACGACCAGCGGGTCAAGGACATTGCCGGCAATCTGACGCCCTCCAATCGGGGGGAGTTCGAAATCACAGACATCAACCGAGCCTATTTAGAGATGCAGGAGCTGTACGTGGAAAAACTCGGCCGGGGCATCGCATGGCTGGATACCGGCACCCACGAAAGCCTGATCCAGGCGTCCGACTTCATCCGGATCATCGAAGAGCGGCAGGGCCTCAAGGTCTGCTGCGTAGAAGAGATCGCCTTTCGGATGGGGTATATTGATGCGGATCAGCTTGTCAACCTGGCTCGCCCCCTTCAGAAAAACGCCTATGGGCAATACCTCCGTGGACTGGTGTCGTGATGCGAGTCATCCGGAAGGGTACGGTTTCTCTCTGATGCAGATCATGCCGACACCGCTGGAGGGCGTGCGGATCATCGAACCCGATGTCCACAAGGATTCCCGCGGGTTTTTCATGGAGATCTACCACAGGGACCGGTACCGGGCGTCGGGGATCGATTGTGTGTTCGTACAGGACAATCTTTCCTACTCTATTCGAGGCACGCTCCGGGGGCTTCACTACCAGCACCCCAATGCCCAGGCCAAGCTCGTTCAGGTCCTGATGGGTGAGGTGTTCGATGTAGCGGTGGACGTGCGCAGGGGATCGGAGACGTTCGGCCGATGGACCGGCGTTCGATTGTCGGAGCAGAACAGGAGGCAATTGTTTCTCCCGGAGGGATTCGCACACGGCTTTTGCGTGCTCAGTGAATCCGCGCTTTTCAAATACACCTGCACCGACGTTTACACACCGGAGTGCGAGCAGGCCGTCCTCTGGTGCGACCCGGATATCGGCATTGCCTGGCCCTTGGAAAACCCCCTTCTTTCGGAAAAAGACAGGCAAGCGCCCCGCTTAAGAGACATCCCACCCGACCGGATCCCTCCCAATCGATGAACCCAGCCTTCAGTCCGGCAAAGGGCTGACATGCTCTCCATTCGAATGATCGTTCGGTTTTCATCCCGCTTAAAATTGGGGGAATGCATCCTTCCTCCAAACGTCTTTTCGCCCATCCCGGAGGCAGAAAGACTTCAATGGAAGAAATGGGTGTGATTCGGGAAGTGGGGGATGAAAACCGCATTGGCTTTAGAGTATGAAGAAAAATCATCTTGAACTCGTCCTTGAGGTCTTTTTGGTAAGACCAGGAGTCGTTATCATTTTGACGGTCTCGCAAAAACCCGCTCGACCGCCTGTTGGCTACACTTAACTCACTGGAATCGTTAGAGGCAAATCTCTAGGTCTCGGCTTTTTGCGACACCATCAATTTTGACATGCTCCATCGTCAAAAATCCGTCTAAAGAAGAAAAACCTTCTTCGAAATTCCGCTCTTGAGACGCCCTTCGTTCAATCCCACCCTCGTTATCGGTACTGAATCCGGTGCCTTGGAGAAGCGGCATGAATGGCCCCTTTCTTGCATTAACCTCTTCAATGAATGTCAAGATTGAACGGAATAAGGAGGTTAAAGCATGCTACGGGAAATGACCCTGGGAAAGAGGATCGCATCAGGAATCGGCCTGATGATGCTGTTGATGGTCGTGGTGGGTGCAGCCGGTTATTACGGCCTGAGCCGGGTAGGTACTGTCATGGGTTTCTACAGACAGGTGAACTCACTTCAGGGGCTGGTGGCCTCTTTCAAGGAGGCTTCAAGCAATTCCATGCTATCGGAGATGCAAGGAGATTTCCAGGGACAGGAGAAGGCTCGCAAGAAGACCTTCTCCCTGATGGAACAAGCAGAAGCCATGCTGGGCAGAATGCAAGCCATGCCGGGAATAAACACCGAAGGGAAAGAAGAGCTTTCATCCGTGAAAAAACAAATTGCGAAGTATCGATCCTTGTTTGAAAAATACAACGCAGCAGACAGCCGCGAGACGTCTCTGACTGAGGAAATCGAAAAGAGGCATCAAACGATTATTAAAAATATAGAAGAAGCCGATTTATGGATTGATGAGATGGCCCTTACCGGCAAAGTTCTGATCAATTTCGCCATATCCTATTGGAACAAGTCATCGGAAGCCAACTGGAAATCGATGGAGCACGGCATCGCAGAGTTTGAAAAGGCCCTTGCAGACTGGACAGACAAGGTTTCCAACAGCGAGCAACTGAGTGCAAACGCCGCGGAGATCGAGAAGTCTCTGAAGGCGTTTATGGAATCCATTGGAGAATATCGGGAACTGGTCATGCTCCAGGATGGAATCAGGGATTCCATGAATCAGACCCAGCAAGACATTTTCAGCGCGTGTGAAAAGCTGGGAGGAGACGCCGAAAAGAGGCTCCAGGCCCAGTCCGCTCTTTCCAACAGGGTCATTTTTACCACGATTATCGCTGCATTGATCATCGGAATCCTCTATGCGGCCCTTTCCATCAGGAAAATCGTCCGCAGGATCGACAATGTGATCGTCGGTGTTATGGAGGGGACCGAGCAGGTGGCCTCATCCTCGGAACACGTGGCCAAGGCCAGCCAGGACCTGGCCGACGGCGCCTCCCGCCAGGCCGCATCTATCGAGGAAACCTCTGCTTCCCTCGAAGAAGTATCCTCCATGGTAAAGAGAAACGCAGAGCACGCGGCCCAGGCCGAAGGGATGATGAAAGAGGCCGAGGGTATTGTGAATCAGGTCGATCGCAACATGCGGGACATGAGCGCGGCCATAAAAGAGATATCCGAGTCCAGCCAAGAGACGGACAAAATCGTCAAAACCATCGATGAAATCGCCTTTCAGACCAATCTGCTGGCCCTGAACGCAGCGGTGGAGGCGGCCCGTGCGGGCGAGGCCGGTGCCGGATTCGCAGTGGTGGCCGACGAAGTGAGGAATCTTGCCATGCGGGCTGCAGAGGCGGCAAAAAATACGGCTACGCTCATTGGCAACACCATTAAGTCCGTGGAAAAGGGGAATCAGTTTACCAAAGCCACTCAGGAGTCGTTTAAAAGTAACATGGAGATCTCCTCCAAGGTGGATGCGCTGGTCAATGAAATCGCAGAGGCATCCAAGGAGCAGGCCGAGGGCATAGACAGGGTGAGCCAGGCGGTGGCCGACATGGACGGCGTGACCCAACAGAACGCAGCGAGCGCCGAAGAGTCTGCCAGTGCTGCGGAAGAGATGAATGCCCAGGCAGAGAGCATGAAGGGATACGTTGATGAACTGACCAAGCTGGTGCGACGGCACAGCCGGTCCGCCGATGAGAATCATGACGGCAGGTTGAGGAGGAAGGCCGATGAGATGAAGGAAACGCAGGCATACGTGTCCCAACCATACGAAAAGCAACAACCCCTGAATGAGGCCGTCGCTCACGCGGACTCCAAGAAAATCAACCCGGAAAAAGTAATCCCCATGGGGGATGATGAGGCCTTCAAAGACTTCTGAGGCACTGCAATGACAGGTGAAATCGCCGTTAGCTCTATCATGTTGACACCAAAGGCTGAATCCATTATGCTCAAACCCGGAAAAAGGAGAAGCCTTTATCACCTCACATCCATGCCAGGGGATAGCTATGATTCGCGTTTGTAATTCCTGTGGAAAAAAGTATCGCATCGACCCCGAAAAAATGCACAAGGATGAGGCGACATTCAAGTGCGTGGGCTGCGGTGCCACAATAACCGTCCGAAAACCCCTGCCAGGAGAGCTCGAAGCCGAGCAGGCTGCGGCCGGCTCGCAATCGAAGGCAACGAGCCAGACAATCGAGAACACAGTGCTCACGCAACCGTCAAGTCGCAAAGGTTTTCTGGGATTGCGCGGTAAGATACTCATCATCTTTTGTCTCGTACCCATTGCAGCCATGACGTTCGGGAGCATCATGTTCCTGACGCGGATGCTGGACCTTTCGGACTTGATTACACGGGAAAGCAACCAGATCGTGACTGAGTTGGCGGAATCGGCCATCGAGGAGAAGGCGCACGACGTGGCCGCAGAAGTAAAACGCTTTTTGGACAGGCATCCGGAACTCAAAAAAGAGGATTTTAACCAAAACCCGGAGTTAAGAGAAATTGGAATCCGAAAGGTAGGGGAAACAGGGTATACGGCTCTGGTCTCAAAACCGACAGAGGGGGAACCCAGCGCCGTGTGGTTGCATCCATCACAGAAGATTATTGGAGTTGACGTTGTTAAGATCATGAAAAAGACGTTGGGAAAAGACTACCAGCGATGGTTCAATATCCAGGAAAAGGCTTATCGCACGGGAAAGGAAGTCAGTGGTTATTACATGTGGGTCGACAAGCGCGAAAAATACATGACCATGATGCCGCTGGAAGGGACCCCTTTTTTTGCAACCAGCACAACATATCTCGACGAGTTCACACGTCCGGTCAAGCGACTTCAGACTCGATCCGAAGCCCTTTCACAGGAAGCCGTTCATGTGGGTCTGATCATTTTGGCCGTTACGATCCTCTTTGTCGCCATTTTGGCCTTGTTCTATGGTAACAGACTATCCAATAGTCTCACGCGCCTGACAGAAGCTGCGGACCGAATGAGCGTTGGAGATCTGAACGAAGAGATAGATATCAAAAGTAAGGATGAAATCGGTATACTGGCCGAGGCGATCAACCGCATGCAGGACAGCATTCGAATCTCACTTGAACGGTTGCGTCGAAGGCGAAGATAGCAGAAGGTACTTGCCACACATCGGCCCCCTGCCTCTCCCCTTTGCTCGAGAAAAAATGCCTTCGAGGAAGGGACAAATGATTGCCTTGAGTGAGCTCAGGCAGGGAGGCCATTCCTTCGTCAATACCCATTAGGCCGTCCCCTACGAAGACAAGCGCGGGAAGAAAGGGCCTGATTCCTCCCGCAGAAGGGTTGACGGTCTCGCAAAAACCCGCTCGACCGCCCGTTGGCTACGCTGTAAGGCCTTGGAATCGCCAGGGGCAAATCTCTGGGTCACGACTTTTTGCGACTCCATCAAGGGTTCGTTTCCCCGCGTCACCGGCCATCATCATGGTATCGAGTTTGGGGGCACACAAATCCTCTACAAGTCATTCCCCCACCTATGGCTGGCACGTGAGGACGTCAGGATATCTCATGTGCCGAAGCAACCGGATGTTCCACGTCTTCTATACAATTTCATTCCCTTTTCATTGACGAATTTCTTTTCAATTTGTTAGGATGCCTCAAACTTCGCCGTACAATGTGTCTTCTTTCAGCCTCTTCACCCACCTTTCAATCCGAATCGGAGGAAGCGCATGAAAAAGAAAGCGTTTATGGGCATCCTGCTGCTCGTAGCCGCAATGATCTTCAGCGCAAGTGGTACATGCCTTGCGCAGGAGACCAAGATCGTGGATCCCACCCTTTCCGGTACAACCCGGCTTTTCTACGGCCCGGTGTTCTCCTGGGCAGCCGCGGACAACCAGCGGGGCATCGGTTCCGGAGCCTCGTGTTACGGCATCATCGGAGATCCGTTCGTCGATTTTGGACTGAACTACTTCACCGCCTCCACGCCGTTTGCCGTGGCCCGGGACATCCTGGATGCCGGTCTGAACATGAACCTCGTGTGGGCGGACGATTCCCTTTCGAAGCATTTGACCGGAACCACACCCGTCAGCTGCCCGGTGCTTCTCTCCGGGGAGACGAGTGCTTTCGTGGTGTCCGTGCGAGCCGGGAAACCAAATCCAGGGAGTGCCTTCCTGGCAGAAGTCGCGAACTTCACTGGACAGAACCAGACCACGCCTGCTACGTCCGGCGTAACGCTTATGCTGATCGACGGCCACACCATGACGGCCAACTGGGTGCGGGGAATTCCCGAATTCAGAGTGGGTGCCGGCCCTGAGATCTGGTGGGAAGTACTACCCTACTTCCCCACGCAACTCACCGTGTGGACCCCGAATGATACCCTGGATGCCACGGGTGCCACGATCTATGGGACCTCAGGAGCTGGCCTTTTAGGTACTATTTCAGGAGCGTCTGTCTGGTCCTTTACCAACTGGGGAGCCTTGGCTGCAAACGGCACCGGCACCACCACATGGCCTGGCCTTTTCAACGGCGCTTCCTACAACTTCACGGGCAGCGACCAGGTCATCGCTGTGAACGGCGGAGGAACAGCCAGTGTGAGTGCAATCGAAGGGTTCCTCGGTTCCCCGGTGATCTCCGGCGAGTCCATCTTCTATATCGGGTATGCCAGCGCCCCGGGTATGGGTTGGGGTGGTGTGGAGGCACTCAACGGATCGGGCATCACCCTCTACCAGCTGGACAAGGACGCATTGGGCCCAGTGGGCGCCACCGAGGGCGGCGTGATCAACATGGCCCCGATCCAGGAGGACTTCACGGCCAGGGCTTATTCGCACCGTTACATGCCCACGCCTGTGGCCTCTGGCGGCTCCATCTTCGTGGTGGGATACGAGGGCGGTGTGACCGTGTACGACACCCAGGACCTCGAGTTCACGGGGAATCGCACGGCCGGCTACCTCGGCCAGCTCCTGCTGCCGGCCAACACCTTCAGCGGTGTGACCGCCTCCCCCGTAGTGCTGCAAACCGGTCAGAACGATCCCTACATCATCCTGTGCGGGACCTCGGCCGTGACCTGCTGGAATATCAGCGACGGTCTGGCAAGCGTTCCCACCCAGCGTCGGTGGTGGTACGACTTTGCCGCCCACATCGGGGTCAACTCCCAGATCTGGGGAACCCCGGCCGTGGCGAACGGCTATGTGTTCGTGCCCGTGGCCGTCTTCGTGGGCTGCGACGGCGCCGTCTACGCCTTCGACATCGAT
>JASFQI010000033.1:0-23591 GCA_050115555.1 Desulfobacteraceae bacterium | reverse complement strand
CTAGAAGAGAAAGTGGATTACGCCAGCAACGTGCTGGATAGAACCTTCCCGCGCGGAACCGATACGGAAGTCTTTTCCTTTCAGGCCCTGGAAAAGGCGTATCAGGAAGGGTCTCGACCAGAGGATCGGGAACACGTCACCTACTACATGAGAACGAATCCGGAAAAATTCAAGCTGAAGGGAATCAGAAGCGAGAAAGACCTGTCCTACATTCGGCACTGTGTAGATGTGGAAGAGGACTACCTGTTTGTGCAAGCCCTTTTTTACCACTTGGCGGGTCGCAATATGTTCTTCACCACATCGGATATCGAAAGGGAGCTTCGCAGATCGCCATGGCTGGCGACCATCAATGGGAATGTTCAGCAGAAGCCTATACCGTGATAGGATTTCATCTAAGTTGTAAGCCTTTCTTTGAAGCGTTCTTCCTCTTCCCCATATCATGACAGCTCCTCAGGGCGGGCGGTTTTTCGCTGCAATGCGGGATCGGCTGTGGGGGGTGGTCACATCATGCGCTGCCTGACTCTGGCCAAAAGGCTGGCAGTTTCGGGTTGGTACTGCATATTTGCCGTCAATTCGGAGGCCGTACGTGTGGTGCCAGCATTGAAGCGCTCTAACTTCGAAATCGTGATATCGCATGAGAACGCGTTGGCAGAGGATCTGGGTGCGCTTTTTCCAGAGGGTGCCGAACTCCTGGTGATGGACCATTATGGCCTGGATGCAGCGTTCGAGTCGTCTTGCCGGGGTTGGGCCAAGGCGATTCTAGTCGTTGACGATTTGGCGGACCGTTCCCATGAGTGCGATTTGCTCCTGGATACCACTCCCGGGCGGGCAGGGGAATCGTACCAAGGGTTGGTGCCACATGAATGCCAGCTTCTTCTCGGCCCCGAATATACCCTCCTGCGTGAGGAGTTCGCAATGAGGAGGGTCGAAGTATTGGCCCGAAGGGGACAGAAGACGACCATTGACCGAATACTGGTCAGTTTCGGCCTGACGGATCCTTCCGGCGTGACAGCCCATGCTGTTCAGGGAGTTCTCGAATCCGGTGCGAGTGCGAATGTCGATGTAGTCTTGAGCCCCACGGCTCCGGCTTACGAGCGTGTGGCCTCCTTGGCGCGCCAAAACGAGAAGCTGCGCCTCTTCAATTACGTGAATGATATGTCTGCACTCATGGCCAAAGCGGATCTTGCGCTGGGCGCAGCCGGAACGACATCTTGGGAGTGTTGCTGCCTGGGGCTCCCGACACTTTTTATGGTCGCTGCAGACAATCAGCAAGGGAATGCCGAAGCTCTGGAGGCCGCAGGAGCGGCCGTATCCCTAGGTCCTGCGGACAAAGTGGCGGTGCAGGTGGTTGCACGGGCTGTAGCATCTCTTGCCGAGGATCGTGAACGATACCAGGCCATATCACGGGCTGCGACAAAGATGTGTGACGGGCTGGGAGCCACTCGGGTGGCGCTGGCGGTACACTCCCCGACCAAGGCAAGGGACGGGAAGTCGGTCTCGATGCGATTGGCCCGTGCCGAAGACATGGAGATCATGTTCGAATGGCAGACACACCCGGAGACCAGGAGATTCGCTCGCAACCCTGAACCGCCCACCAGGGTTGAGCACGAGGCGTGGTTCGAACGGAAAATGGCAGATGCGGACTGTGAGATGCTTATGATCCTGCATGAGGGCCGCGATGCCGGCATATTCCGCTTGGATCGGCTGAAGAATGGGGCTCAGGAGGTTACCATTGTTGTGGCCCCGATGCTCTGGGGGCGGGGAATCGGGAGTGCGGCACTAGAGTTTGCCAATGGATTTTGGCCGCACGAAACCCTGCACGCAGAGATTCTCCCGGGAAATGAGGTCTCCCTCCGAATGTTTTCCGCTGCAGGATACGAAAAGGATGGTGAAACCATCTATGTCCGGGCGTGCTGACGAACGAGCAAAGGGGGGTACTGGATTCTCCCACATCGTCGGAATCGACGGCAGGAAAATCGCGTCGGTTGAGCCGCCGTACATCATTGCGGAGATGTCAGGGAACCATAGGGGCAGCCTGGAACGAGCCCTCGAATTGCTGGAAGCGGCTAAGGACTCGGGGGCCGATGCTGTCAAGATCCAGACCTACACCCCGGATACCATCACGATCGACCACGACGGATCTGGATTTACCATCCAGGAAGGATTGTGGAAGGGACGAAGTCTCTATGAGCTGTATCAGGAGGCCCATACGCCGTGGGACTGGCAGGAGCGTATTTTTGTGCGGGGGAAGGAGCTGGGGCTCGCCGTTTTCAGTTCGGTCTTCGACGAGACCTCTGTGAACTTTCTGGAAGGGCTTTCCGCTCCGGCCTACAAGATCGCATCCTTTGAAATCGTGGACCTGCCTCTGATCAGGCACTGTGCTCGCACGGCGAAACCGCTGATTCTTTCCACCGGCATGGCAGACTTGGGGGAGATTCAGGAGGCAGTGAACGCAGCCAGGGAGGCAGGGTGCAAGGAATTGCTTCTCCTGCATTGCGTGAGCGGCTATCCCGCCCCAGCCGAGGAATATAACCTCCGCACCATCGCCCACCTGGCCGAAGCCTTTGCCGTGCCAGTAGGCCTCTCGGATCATACTCTCGGAATAGCCGTGCCCGTGGCAGCGGTTGCCCTGGGAGCATGTGCAGTCGAGAAGCACTTCACCCTGTCCCGCAATGAGGGCGGACCGGATGCCGTTTTTTCGCTGGAGCCGGAAGAGCTGAAGAGCATGGTGGATGCCTGCCGCACGGCCTACGAGTCTCTGGGGAAGGTGCACTTCGGGCACACAGACGCGGAGGCTGGGAGCCTTCAGTTCAGGCGGTCCCTTTATGTGGTCGAGGATGTGAAAAAAGGTGAGGCCTTCACATCAAAGAACGTGCGGTCCATTCGACCGGGCTTTGGACTGGCACCGAAGCACCTTGAGAAGGTGCTCAAAAGCCATGCTGGTTGCGACCTCACGTACGGAACGCCACTTTCCTGGGAATATATTGTAAAATAAGAAATTGATTTTTTGAGGGATGAAACATCATTATAGGATTATCATTATAGGAAATTATAAAAGATATCTATTCAAATATATTAATCTCCTTTTTTCTCCTCTGATATCTTCGTATCACGTCGTGATCGTGCATACGGTCCTTCCTTAGGCACATGTATTTCCCTCGCTCACTCCAAGAGAAAAGAAACTCCGCCCGAGTGTTAGGCCTTACTCTCAGGCGCATTGAACTCTTCTTTCTTTTAACTCTATCGGCTGGGATCCTCGAAGGTTTCGGTATGGCCATGTTTCTCCCGCTCTTGGAGTATGTGGAGATCGGTGGTGACATAGCCGCATTGACTGAGCAGTCGAGACTTTGGCAGACCCTAGTCACCGTCTTCGATATTTTCGAACTTCAGGTTACCCTCATCGGCCTCATCCTTGTCCTGCTTTTTATGATCATGTCCCGCGTGGTGGTCGTTTATCTGAGGCAGAGCTACACGGCTTGGTTGTCTCAAGAGGTGGTCCATCACATTCGAACCAATCTTTTCAAGCGGTGTATGAGCGCTGCCTACAGTGCATTAGATACCTTTAAGAGCGGTTACTTAGTCAACTTGGTCACAATAGAAGGCCAAAGGGCAGCAGGCAATCTGCAAAGTCTGTTTGCGCTGATAGCGAATGCTGTAGTCGTTTTTGGTTATTTGATTGTTCTCATGTGGATTTCCATCCCTATGACCATCCTTGCCGTTTTTATATTGGGTGGTGCCGGTTTGATCGTGAACTTTCACGTGCGCCACACTCGGCGACTGAGCCGTCAGACAACGAACGTGAATCAGGCCTTTTCTTTTGATTTAATCGAAAGGCTCTCAGCTTTTCGGCTGATCAAGCTCACAGCCACCGAGGAACGGGAGATCGTGCACGTTGAGGAAGACTCGGCCAAGGTGCGGGATCATAACTACTGGTTGGCTAAGCTCAACGCCCGTATCGATCTCATTCTTGAGCCGGTTGTAGTCGTTGGTGGGCTTATGATCCTTTATTTCTCAATCGAGGTTTTTTCCCTTTCACTCGCCAAGGTGGGGCTTTTCACACTCATTCTTCTGAGGCTCCTGCCTCTCAGTAAGGAAGTATTACGATCCAGGCAGACCTATCTCGCCACATCTGCAAGCATTGCGGCGGTATTGAAGAACATTCGAGAGATGGGCGAGGTCCAGGAGGAAAGAGGCAGTAACCTTCAATTCAAGGGGCTTCAGGAAGGCATTCGCTTTGAAAAAGTGACGTTCACCTACCCCGGTCAAACGTCCCCTGCCCTGGAACGGGTGGATTTCCAGATTCCTTCCGGAAAGATGACCGCTTTGGTAGGACCGTCCGGGGCAGGGAAGACCACCCTCGTCGATGTCATCGCTGGCCTCCGAGTCCCCCAGGACGGCCGGGTTCTCATGGATGGGGTTCCACTGGCCGAGTACGATCTGAGTTCCATTCGGCGGAGCATCGCCTTCGTATCCCAAGAGGCATTCGTTTTCAATGACACGGTGAAAAACAACCTGGCATTCGCCCGGCCGGAAGCCACGGATGACGAGATTCGAGGGGCAATGGATCGAGCGATGGTTTCTGAATTCGTTGCCGCGTTGCCCCAGGAGTGGGATACCGTGCTGGGCGAGCGGGGAACCCGCCTCTCCGGAGGACAGAAGCAGAGATTGTCCCTTGCCCGAGCTTTGTTGCAAGGAGCCCCCATCCTTGTCCTGGATGAGGCCACGAGTGCCCTGGATTCGGAAAAGGAAATGGAAATTCAAGCCACCATTCGAGATCTGCGGGACAAAGAAGGGATGACCATTGTGGCCATCGCTCACCGGCTGTCCACGATTCGTGAATCGGATATCATCGTGGTTCTTGACAGGGGCAAGGTGCAGGAGGTTGGGCCCCATGAGCGTCTCATGCATAGCGCAGAGTGGTATTCGAGGATTTCGTCTCTTCAGACGGGTACGGCCAATGCGACGACGGGATAGCGAAATCGACCATCATCGAAAAGCTGGGAAACGAACGGGGTTGAAGCTCCCGACATGATGACCTGCATCGTGAGTGGCCCCAAGCGGTCTGGAACCACACTTCTGAATCGTCTTTTCGATACCCAGCCGGGTATGATCGATATGAACGACGAGGCGTTCTTTTGGGAGCATGCCTACCGATATGCCGCTGTGGGCCGGGAAGACCTGTTTCTTGATCTGTTCAGAGCGTACAGCCCGGCGGATATTACCGATGGAATGATCGAAAGGGACCTGCTGCCCTGGATCGAGGGGCGCTATCAGCAAGCGGCTTCCTTCCTTGAGTTCGAGGTGGATCTCGGGTTCAACACTGAAAGCTTTCGGGCGGGTCTGAAACCTCTTCGAAACTGCGCCACCGTTCAGGAGGTCTGGCATGTTCTCGTGGACGCATACGCTTCGGCATCCGATCATGACTATTCCAACGCGGATCACGTCCTGATTAAAAGCGCGGATTACGGCATGAGTATTCTCGGAGGCCGCCGTTTCCTTGATAAGGCGCGATTCGTGTTTGTCTTGCGAAACCCGTTTTACGCCCTGGACTCCCTGAAAAAATCGCGACAATTACGCGGGAGCAAGCTCCTCAACCCCTTCAACTTCGGGGAGGCCTTGCGAGATTACGTTTTCTTCTGGGACGCGCGCGAGGACATCCTGGGTGAAGACACGATCTTTCTCTTGTATGAAGACCTGCTGGCAAGCCCGCGTACCGTGATGAAGAGGGTGGCATCCCACCTGGGTGTCCCCTTTACGGAGAACCTGCTTCAGCCGACGCTTGAGGGCAAGTCATGGCACGGTTTGTCTTCCTTTCAGGCGACTCACGGAGTCGATTCAAGTGTCCTGGAGCGCCCTCTCCAGGTGTTGGAGCAGGATGAGATCGAATTGGTGAGGAAGCATCTCTCCGGTTTATTGGAGAGATACGGGTACGGGCCGGCGAAACAGATGCCTGTTGAAAGCGACGATCCATGCGTGTCCTGATTTCCATCGCCAGCCAGCAAAAGGGGTTTTTTGTCAGCCTGGGCCGGCGGATTGCTCGACAGGGGAACACCGTCCTCTTTATGCCCAGAGACAAGGACGTGGCGGCCCTGATTCAAAGGCTGGCTCCGGAGCTCGCTAAGGACATGGTGCCTGCCGGGATTGAGCCGGAGGTACCTTTGAACGATGCCGTGCGTTCCGGCCTTGCGGTGGAGGAAAAGTACGGCATCCGCCTGTCCATGCTTTTGTCCTACGACCGGGCCCTGGGGCGCGGCTACATCTTCAACGCAGACCGGTATCCCATGGTCGCCCGAGCTAAATGGGGACACGAACGAAAGCTCAACTACATTCTCAGGCGCTTTGCTCTTGCCGAGCATATCATGGATACGTACCGGCCGGATTTGATTGTGGGGATCCAGAAGGACGAGGTACTCCAGATCGTGGCCGAATCGCAGGGAGCTTCCTATCTCACGCCCGCACCCGTTAAACTGGGCAGCCGTTTTCTCTGGTCCGACGACCCCTTCATTACGAGTTCCCATTTCTTAAAGGCATTGCGCGAGAATGTGGACAAACCTCTTGAATCCTTACCGCAAGGGGTCGAGTACACCCAGGAGGCGGGATCCAAGTACAACCACGCGCTCGCCCGGTTCACGTGGAGCCGCGCGGTAAAAGATTTGGTGAGGAATATTTTCAACGAGGGAAAGGTCCTGATCCGAGGCACACAAAAGAGAGACTCCTATGCCCTTTTTGGATGGGTGCCAACGATCCTCCGCCGTCCGCGAAACTACAGTTTCCTTTTGAGTTGCGGTATCAAACCGGAAAATTTGGGTGGTATGCGGGCTGTGTATGTCCCCCTGCATTTGGAGCCTGAGATCGCCCTCTTGGCGCTTTCCCCTGAGTTCAGCAACTCCATGGAAATGATTGCATGGATTTCAAAGTCATCGCCTGCGGACACCCTTGTTGTGGTCAAGGAACAGCCTTTTTCTTTCGGTGTCCGTTCCAGAAGGTACTATCGGCAACTCATGCAGATGGGGAACGTTGTCCTGGCACATCCCGAAACCAGCAGCTGGGAGTGGATTCGGGCCACAACTGTGACAGCGACGATCACGGGCACGGCGGCCACGGAGGCGGTTGCATTCGGCCGGCCGGTGCTTTCCTTTGGCAGGCACCAGGCCGTGAATTTGCTGCCTACGGTGCGGCTGGCCAAGGAATACGAGTCCACGAAGCAAGGTCTCGACGAACTCCTCTCGCTGGAACCGGGGGACCCGGTTTTTGAACAATCGCGCAGGGCGTTGTACGCGGCGCAAATGGCATGTTCTTTCGAGTTCCCGGGTTTTGAGAAAACGTACAACAGTTCTGAGTTGCAGGAAGAGTTGGCCGAGATTGCCTTTGAGGGACTCGTCCAGGTGTCTCCGGGCCTAACGCATGAAGATGAAGCAAGTTCATACGTGAAGGGGAGTAAATAAACACGCCCCTCCTGTGCATTCCTCAATGTTGTTATCAGATCTGAAAATCGCTTCACGTCTCCAGGCGGACCACAGCGTCCTTCGAAAGAAAGAGATTCAAAATGAAAAGAGTTGAGGGAAGGGTCCTATGAAACACTGCGTGAGATGCGTCATCCCCGACACGAGGCCGGGCATTCGTTTTGACGAGGAGGGCGTGTGCCAGGCATGTCGCGCCGCAGAAAAAAAGAAGAAAACGGATTGGGAAGCCCGATTTCGTGAACTCGAAGCCTTTTGTGAGAAGTATCGAGGGTGCAGGGGAGACGGGTACGACTGCATCATCGCCGTCAGCGGAGGCAAGGACAGCCATTTCCAGACCTATGTCATGAAGGAACAGATGAACATGAACCCCCTTCTGGTGACGGTGGACAACTTGAGCTGGACAGAGACCGGAAGGCACAATATTCAGAATCTGAGTGAGGCCTTTGGTTGCGATATCCTTTCTCTTTCCTTGAATCGTCGGGTGGCGAAAAAGATGGTCCGCAAGGCCTTCGAGACCTTGGGTAGTCCCACGTGGTACTGGGATCGAGCGGTCTACGCGTTTCCCTTGCGAATGGCCATCCAGATGGGGATTCAGGTCGTGGTCTACGGAGAAAACATCAACTACGAGTATGGAGGCGCACAGCGTAAGGAAACGTACAGCGCAAAGGACCAGATTCACAACGATGTCGTCAAGGAGGTCGCTCTGGATTCGTGGCTGGATGAAGACATCTCCATGAAGGACCTGAACCCCATCCTGTATCCATCGGACGAAGAAATCGAACGAGCTGGCCTGGAACCCACTTACCTGAGCTATTTCGTCCCGTGGGACGGATACCGAAACCATCTCATCGCGAAAAGGTTCGGCTTCAAGACGCTGGCCCACGAGTGGAACCGGGAGGGATTCATCGAGGACTACGATCAGATCGATTCGCCCGGATATCTGGTTCATCCCTGGTTGAAGTATCCGAAGTTCGGGCACGCACGCACCACCGATGTCTGCTGCAATCTGATCCGAACGGGAAGAATGACGCGCGAGCAAGCGGTTGAGCTGGTGCGTGAGCACGATCACAAGCTGGATCAAAGGGCGCTGGATGATTTTCTGGCCTTTACCGGGTATACGACCAGGGAATTCTGGGACATCGTGGATCGGTTCTACAACCGGGATCTCTTTGAGCAGGTAAGAGGCGAGTGGCGGCTGAAAAGACCCGTGGAATAACGGCTTGTTCAGCAAACTGCCGAATTAGGAAGCGATGCATCCTCTCCGTATCCTGACGGTGATCACGGCCCGGGGGGGCTCCAAGACCATCCCGCACAAGAACATCGTATCCGTGGGAGGCAAGCCCCTCATTGCCTGGACCATTGAAGCCGCAAAGGCATCCCCCAGTCTGGCGCGGATTCTCGTATCCACGGATGACGAGGAAATCGGTGAGATCGCTCGGAGGTGGGGTGCGGAAGTCCCATTCATTCGTCCCGCGGAACTGGCCGGGGATACGTCCCCGCATATCCCTGTGGTGCAGCATGCAGTCCGGTGGGTGGAGGCCCATGAGGGAGGGAAGCCGGATGGGATCCTGCTCCTTCAGCCCACGACACCGTTGAGAACCTCCGAGGATATTGAAGGCGCGATTCGCCTGATGCTGGAAAAGGGATGCGACAGCGTGCTCAGCGTGTGCGAAGCCGCCAGCCATCCCTACCTGACCAAGCGGATTACGAAGCAAGGCTTCGTTGAGGACTTCTCCGACACCCCGGAGGGCTACCTGGCCCGTCAAGCCCTTCCACCGGCCTATGCCCTGAACGGGGCCCTGTATTTGGTCCGGCGGGATGTCCTGATGGAGGAAGGCACCTTTCAGACCGGGAGCACCTGCGCCTACATCATGCCTCCTGAGCGGTCGCTGGATATCGACACGCCGTGGGACCTCTTCCTGGTGGATCTCATTCTTCAGCATCGAACCAGCCATGGACCCCGTTGATCTCGGCGGAAAAAAGATCGGCCCCGGTCATCCCTGTTTTGTGATCGCCGAGGCCGGAGTGAACCACAACGGGGATGTCGAAGCCGCCGAGCAACTGGTGATGGCAGCCGTAGAGGCAGGGGCCGATGCTGTCAAGTTCCAGACCTTCAGGGCTTCCTCCCTCGTAACCAGGTCCGCGCCAAAAGCGGATTATCAGGAGAAGAGCACGGGCAGCGGATCGCAATGGGACATGCTCCGCGGTTTGGAACTCCCCGAAGCGGCCTGGAAGGAGATCAAGACGCACTGCGAAAAAGCGGGGATCCTGTTTCTGTCATCCGTCTTCGACGAACAAGGGATCGACCTGCTCGAAGGCCTGGACGTGGCCGCCTACAAGCTGGGATCCGGAGAACTTACCAATGACTCGCTTCTTCGCTATGCAGCCCAAAAGCGAAAACCCCTGATCCTTTCCACGGGCATGTCGACCCTGGATGAAGTGAGCGAGGCCGTGGAAATCGTGAGGGAGGCCGGAGCGCGGGAGATCGTCCTGCTCCATTGTGTCTCCTGCTACCCCGCGGATCCTGAAGATGCCAACCTCCGGGCCATGGAGACCCTCAGGCAGGCCTTTGACGTGCCTGTGGGGTTTTCGGATCACACGGTCGGAACAGAGGTTGCGTTCGCAGCGGTTGCCCTCGGTGCAACGGTGATCGAAAAGCATTTCACCCTGGATCGGACTCTGCCGGGCCCGGATCACAAGGCTTCCCTGGAACCACGGGAGCTGGAGGCCTTGATTCACGGTATTCGGAGGGTAGAGCGCGCCCTGGGGCACGGACGAAAGGAGCCGGTTCCGGCTGAGGAGGACATTGCCAAGGCGGCTCGCCGAAGCATTGTGGCCGCCGAGGACATTCCCTCAGGCACCCGGATTCGGGAGAAGGCCCTTGCTTTCAGGCGCCCGGGCACCGGTCTGGCCCCAGCCGAGCGGCAACAACTCGTGGGACGCAGGGCAAGGACCGACATTCCGGCCGGCACCCTGATCTCTATGGAGATGGTGGAATGAGAAAGGTCGGCATGGTCACCGTGGCGCGGTCCGATTACAGCTACTACCGCCCTTTGCTTCGGCGGATTCAGGCGGACCCCGCGCTGGAGCTCGATCTCATCGTAGCCGGGATGCATCTTTCGCAGGACTTCGGCTATACCGTAAAGGCTATTGAGGAAGACGGCTTTCCGATCAATGAACGGGTGGAGATGCTCCTCCATTCGGATACGCCTTCAGGGATTTCCAAGTCCATGGGCCTGGGGACCCTCGGGTTTGCCCAGTGCTTCGAGAACCAGCGCCCCGATCTCCTGCTCCTGCTGGGAGATTTTTTCGCCATGCACGCCGCAGCCGTAGCGGCGGTCCCCTTTCGAATTCCCCTTGCCCACATGCACGGAGGGGAGGTCACCGAGGGGGCCATGGATGATGCGCTTCGTCACTCCATCACCAAGATGAGCCACCTTCACTTCGTCGCCACCACCGAGTACGCCCGAAGGGTGGTGCAGATGGGAGAGGAGCCCTGGCGCGTGACGGTCTCGGGTGCCCCGTCCCTGGACAATCTGAAAGACCTGTCCCTTCTGGAGACCGCTGCCCTGGCAGGGCAATACGGCCTGGACCTGAGTCGGCCTCCGCTCCTGGTGTCGTTCCATCCCGTGACCCTGGAAAGCGAACAGACCGAGTGGCAGACCGGGGAACTCCTGGCAGCTCTCGAGGCCTGCGGCCTTCCAGTGGTGTTCTCCCTGCCCAACGCGGATGCGGGAAACCAAACCATCCGCAGGATGATCCAGGGCTTTATCCGTTCCCGGGATTCGGCCTTCCTGGTCGACAGCTTCGGGACCACGGCGTATTTCAGCCTCATGGCCGTTTCCGCGGCTATGGTGGGAAATTCCTCCAGCGGAATCATCGAGGCGGCATCGTTTCGCCTGCCCGTGGTGAACGTGGGCACGCGCCAGGAAGGGCGGGTGCGGGGGCGCAATGTCATCGATACGGCCTATGACCGGAAGTCGGTCCTCGAGGGCATTCAAAAGGCCACCCACCCGCAGTTCCGGGAAGACCTGAAGGGCCTTGTCAATCCATATGGAGAGGGAAAGGCAGCGGATACCATTCTTCAGGTCCTGAAGACGATTCCACTGGATGACCGTTTGATTCGAAAGAAGTTTCACGACATGCCCCGGTCCCCGAGTCCACAGGAGCTTGAAGAAGGAGTGGAAACCGCCTGATGCCGACACTGGAACGCGCGGACTGCGTCATCCTGGGAGGAGGGGGGCATGCAGCCGTTGTGATCGATGCGCTTCGGTCGACGCGTTCAGAGGATCGTCTTGTGGTCCTGGATGCGGACGAGTCCAAGTGGGGTGAACAGGTCCTGGGGGTTCCTGTCCTGGGCGGAGACGGGCTGCTGACGGAGCTGATCGCCAGAGGAACGGGACGCTTTGTCGTAGGATTGGGCGGAACGGGCGACAATCTCCCGCGAAGGGCGCTCTTCGAGAAGGGGATCGAACTTGGACTTCAGCCCATGAAGGTGATTCACGCGGCCGCCTTCTGCTCCTCCTGGGCCGAGGTGGGTGCGGGAAGCGTGGTCTTGCCCGGAGCCGTAATCAATGCCAGGGCTTCCCTGGGGGTGAATGTGATCGTGAACAGCAGTGCCGTTGTAGAGCACGACTGCCGCATCGGGGATCATGTGCACATTGCCACAGGGGCTCGACTGGCGGCCTCCACCCGGGTGGGAGCGTGTGCACACGTGGGTGTGGGGGCGGTGGTGAGGCAGGGGATCACCATAGGAGAAGCTGCATTGGTTGGCGCAGGAGCCGTGGTTGTAAAGGACGTCCCTCCAGGCGTCAGGGTGATCGGCGTTCCCGCGGGACCGATGACCGATTGCAGTGAAGCGGTCTGAGTCGGATTGGAGGGGATTCCCGAATGCCTGTTCGCATCATTCCGCGTCTCGACATCAAAGGCCCCAACCTGGTGAAAGGGATCCATTTCGAAGGCCTTCGCGTGCTGGGAAAGCCGGAGCGTTTTGCCCGGTATTACTACGAAAACGGGGCGGATGAACTGATATACATGGACGCGGTTGCCAGCCTGTACGGCCGAAACAGCCTGCTCCAAATCGTGGAGAAAACGGCGAGGGAGATCTTCATTCCTCTGACCGTGGGGGGAGGACTTCGCACTGTCGACGATATTCGGGAGGCGCTTCGGGCCGGTGCAGACAAGGTCTCCATCAATACGGCGGCCATGGCCAGGCCCGAGCTCGTGCGGGAGGCCTCCAGGGCGTTCGGTTCCTCCACCATTGTGGTCTCTATTGAGGCCATTCAAAGATCGGACGGCGGGTTTGAAGCCTACACCGATTTCGGTCGAGAGTGCACGGGCGTGGACGCCTTGGAGTGGGCCTGTAAAGCGGTGGATCTGGGCGCTGGAGAACTCATGGTGACGTCCATCGACCGGGAGGGAACCGGAAAGGGGTTCGAGCTGGATTTGATAAAATCCATTGCAGAGGCCGTCCCGGTTCCGGTCATTGCCTGCGGAGGGGCGGGCTCCATTCAGCACGTACAGGATGTTCTGGCGCAGGGAATGGCAGATGCGGTCTGTCTTGCTTCGATGCTGCACTACCACTACGTTGCAGAGCATCGAGACGAATCGGAGGATTACTCCAGTGAAGGCAACACGGAGTTCATCCTGAGCGGAAAGGGGTTTGCCAACGTTCAGGGAGCCGCCCTACCGGAGATCAAGAGCCGCCTGGCTCAGCAGGGGACCGACTGCCGATGGGCTCCATGATGCCGAACCAAGCAGAAGAAAAACCGAACGTGGCCATCGTGGACTATGGCCTCGGGAACCTTTTCAGCATTCGACATGCCTGCCTTCACGTGGGGCTTCAGCCGGTCGTCACGGCTTCCGGGAACGAAATTGCAAAGGCGGATGCGGTCCTGCTGCCGGGTGTAGGGGCCTTTGGTGACGCCATGGCCTCCCTCAATGCACTTGATCTCATCGCGCCGATCAGAGAGAGTGCCGAGTCCGGAAAGCCCCTCGTGGGGATCTGCCTGGGCATGCAGCTTCTCATGCGAGAGAGCTTCGAGTTCGGGACCCACAAGGGCCTTGGGCTCATCGAAGGAGAAGTTCGGAGGCTCAACGGTGAAAACAGCACGTCCCGGCCGCTGAAGGTGCCCCATGTGGGTTGGAATCGGGTTTACCGGCCGGGTAAGGGAAAAGACGGGGCCGGCACGGACCCTTGGGACGCTTCTCCTCTTCGAGAAGTTGCAGACGGTGAGTACATGTATTTCGTGCACTCGTATTATGTCATCCCCGAGGATTCGTCCGTCGTGCTTTCTCATACCCGATACGGAAACACGGAGTTTTGTTCGAGCCTGAGTCGGGACGCGGTTTTTGCGAGCCAGTTTCACCCTGAGAGAAGCGGCCCGAGGGGGCTTGACGTCTATCGAAATATCCGAACGATGCTGATTGAACGGTCCAAGAAAGGAAAATCCATTGTCTGACAACCACACGTCCTATTTTGGTTTGCCCGAAGACGTGGTGTTCTGCAAGCGGTGTGTGATGTCCAACCAGCGCCCGTCATCCTATCCCGAGTTCAGGCATACACCGAACCGACAAACGCCCACGCTCCATATCGACAAAGAAGGGGTCTGCGACGCCTGCCGGTATGCGGAGAAGAAGAGGGACATCGACTGGGAGGCCAGGGAGAGAGAGCTTCTCGCACTCCTGGATCGCTATCGCCGGGATGACGGCCTTTATGACTGTATTGTGCCTGGAAGCGGCGGGAAGGACAGCGCGTACGCGGCCCACGTTCTCAAATATAAATACGGCATGCACCCCCTGACCGTGACATGGCCGCCCATCCTTTATACGGATTACGGGTATCAGAACTTCAAAAACTGGATTGAGATCGGCGGATTCGACAACGTCACGTTCAAGCCCAACGGACGGGTCCACAGGCTGCTCACCCGTCTGTCCATCGAGAACCTGCTTCATCCGTTCCAGAGTTTCATCCTGGGCCAGAAAAACCTCGCCCCCAAGATCGCCCTTCAATGGAAAATCCCCCTTATTTTCTATGGAGAACCGGAGGCGGAGTACGGGAACCCCATTGCCGAGACCCAGACCTCTCTGAGGGATCAGTCCTACTTCACCATGAAGGACCTCTCCGAGGTCCATCTCGGGGGCGTTTCCATAGAGGAGCTCATAGAAAGGTACGATCTGACCCTCCATGACCTCTCCGCGTACCTGCCTGCAGATGCAAAGGCGTTGGAAAGTGCGGAGATCGAGGTCCATTATCTCGGATACTATCTCAAGTGGACGCCGCAGGAAAGCTACTACTACGCCGTGGAGAATACGGGTTTTCAGGCCAGGCCCTTTCGTACCCAGGGGACCTACAGCAAGTACAACAGCATCGACGACAAGATCGACGATCTGCATTACTACACCACGTTCATCAAGTTCGGCCTGGGAAGGGCCTCGTACGACGCCTCCCAGGAGATACGAAACCGCCACCTGACGCGCGAGGAGGGTGTGGCCCTTGTTCATCGGTTCGACGGCGAGTTTCCGGACCGCTATTTTCAAGAGGTCATGGACTACCTGGATATGGATTCAGAGGATTTCATAAAACGATGCGATCGATTTCGTTCCCCTCATCTCTGGGAGAAAAGGGGAGGAGAGTGGGCGCTCAGGCACCGGGTGTCGGAATGAAGCGGGACGCTGAGAAACGAGTTTTCATCTTTCGAGGGCATCATGCCGGATAGTGCGGATCTCTGTGTCCATGCGGACAACTCAATTCGGGAAACGATTGAGTGCATCGAGAAGAACGAGAAGCAAATTGCCCTTGTGGTGGATGACGACGGCCGATTGATCGACACGATCACGGATGGGGACATTCGAAGGGCCATTCTTGCAGGCCTCGATTTGGGCACCCCTGTTCGTGTGCTTCGCGAAAGAAAGGCGGGCTCTTTCCATTCCATCCCGGTGACCGCTCCCTTGGGCACGGACACCGCTGAGCTGCTTCGACTCATGGAAGAGCGATGTGTGAGGCAGGTCCCCCTTCTGGACGAGCAGGGCCGTGTTGCCGGGCTCATCACCCTGCGTGAAATCCTGAAAAGCGACTCCCTCCCTCTCCAAGCCGTTGTCATGGCCGGGGGGTACGGGAAACGGTTGCGCCCGTTGACCGAGGATACACCCAAGGCCATGTTGAAGGTAGGGGACCGCCCCCTCCTGGAATCGATCATCGGGCAGCTCAGGGATTCAGGGATCCGGAACGTCAACGTGTCCACACACTACATGAGTCAACGAATCGCGGAGCACTTCGGCGACGGCAGTGATTTCGGCGTCGAGATCACCTATGTGGAGGAGGACCAGCCCCTTGGGACGGCCGGGGCATTGGGCCTGCTGAAGACCTCCAATGAACCGATTCTCGTGATCAACGGAGATATCCTGACGCAGGTGGATTTTCGCGCCATGCTGGAGTTCCATCTCGATCACGAGGCGGACATGACGGTGGCCGTAAAAATGTACGAGCACCAGGTCCCTTACGGGGTGGTCGAGGCCAGAGGAGTGACGCTTCATCGAATCGTTGAGAAGCCGGTCGTTCGAAGGTTTGTCAGTGCAGGGATTTATCTCTTGAACCCGGAGGCATGCTCCGACATTCCAAGCGGTAAGAGCTTTGATATGACCGAGCTTATTGAGCGGCTCTCCGCCGGGAACAGCAAGGTCATCTGCTTTCCCGTACGCGAATACTGGATGGATATCGGGAAGGTCGAGGATTACGAGAAGGCCCAGGAAGACTATTCAAAGGTGTTTAAGAAATGAGCGACTGGAACGGCAGGAAGGTCCTGGTGACCGGGGCGGGGGGATTCATCGGCAGCCATTTGTGTGAGCGGCTGGTGGTGGAGGGCGCGGAGGTTCGAGCCTTTCTTCACTACAACAGCCTGAATCATTGGGGAAACCTGGAGCTGCTTGCCCCTGACCTGTTAGCGCAAGTGGATATTGTTCGGGGTGACCTGACGGATCCGTTCAGCGTAGAGAGGGCCATGGGAGGATGCCAGGTCGTCTTTCACCTGGGTTCTCTCATCGCGATTCCTTACTCGTACATGGCGCCGTGGCAGTACGTGTCCACGAACGTGCAGGGGACCGTGAATGTCCTCGAGGCCTGCCGAAAGCACGGGATTGAAAAGATCGTTCACACGTCCACATCCGAGGTGTATGGAACGGCCCGCTACACCCCGATGGACGAAGAGCATCCTTTGCAGGCCCAGTCGCCTTACTCGGCCTCCAAGATATCGGCCGACAAGATGGCGGAGAGCTATCAAAGGAGCTATGACCTGCCTGTGGCTGTTGCGCGACCCTTCAATGCGTACGGCCCTCGTCAATCTGCAAGGGCTGTGATCCCCACCATCATCTCGCAGGCCCTTCAACAGGAGGAGGTCCGGCTGGGATCCATCGACCCTGTGCGGGACTTGACCTTTGTGGAAGACACGGTGAAGGGGTTCATGGCGGTCGCCGGCTCCGAAGACTCCACGGGTGAGGTGGTGAACCTCGGGTCGGGTAAAGGGGTTCGAATCGGCGAGCTCGCCGGAATGATTCTGGAGCTCATGGGCCGTGAGCAGGTTCCCGTTGTGAGTGAAGAAGACCGCAAGCGTCCGGAAACGAGCGAGGTCTACGAGCTGGTGTGTGACAATCAGAAAGCCCTGAATCTTTGTGAATGGGAGCCGAAGGTCGACTTGAAGGAAGGTCTGGGACGAACCATTGATTGGGTCAAAGAGCATATCCACCTCATAAAAGCCCACCTTTACAATGTCTAGTTCGTGTGAATACCCCGTGACCTGAGGGGGCTGAACTTCTATGACCGTCCAGGAGAAAATCCAGCGTATCGAGAAGGCCATACGGCTCGTCTACGACCGCCGCGAAGGTCCCATTCCACTTCACGCCCCCTGTTTTCAGGGCAGGGAAGCCGACTATGTTCAGGACTGCATCTATAGCGGCTGGGTTTCCTCTGTGGGCGAGTATGTTTCCCGTTTCGAGCGTATGGTGGCCGAGTTCACGGGGGCTCCGCATGCTGTCGCCACGGTGAATGGAACTGCGGCGATCCTTGTTAGCCTTGTTCTGGCGGGTGTCCGGGAAGGCGACGGCATTCTGTGCCCGGCGTTCTCGTTTGTCGGTACGGTGAGCCCGGTGGTTTCCTGCAAGGCCGTACCCGTCTTCATGGACAGCGATCCTGTGAGCCTCGGAATGGACCCTCGAAAGGTGGAGCGGTTCCTGCTCGAGCGGTGCACCCTGCGGCAGGACGGATACACGTACGATAAGACCACGGGTCGGCGAATCCTTGCATGCCTGCCCATGCACGCCTACGGCTATCCCGCGGACATGGCCAAGCTTCTCGATGTCTGCAGGGAGTATGGTGTCCTGGTGATCGAGGACGCGGCCGAGGCCCTTGGCAGCCGCTATGGGGAGAGCCATTGCGGCACCATGGGGATCCTGGGGATTTTGAGCTTCAACGGGAACAAGACCATCACCACCGGCGGGGGTGGCATGATCATCACGCACGACGAAGACTTGGCCAGAAGGGCGAAGCACCTGACGACCACGGCCAAGGTGGACCACCCCTGGGACTACATGCACGATGCCGTAGGGTACAACTTCCGCATGCCCAACCTCAACGCGGCCTTGGGCTGTGCCCAGATGGAGGAACTGGAGAGCTTTCTGGCTCGAAAGAAGGAGCAGGCCGCGAGGCTGGAGGGATTTCTCGAGGGCGTGGAAGGAGTCGAGGTGGTTTCCCCCGATACGGGTGAAGCGAACCATTGGCTCAACCTGGCGCGTGTGCCTGATGAGGACCGCGACGATATCCTGTACGGACTGAACGCGCGAGGCATACAGGCCAGGGCGTCTTGGATGCCCCTCTGCGATATGCCTCCCTATCGAGGCTACGAGAGATTCGAGATTCGATCCGCCCGTGAGCTGTATGCATCGGTGATCTGCCTGCCGAACGGGGTGCTGAGTGACGACGACTCCTCAGGCGCTTGAAAGGCGGATACGGCTATCCCATGGATTTATCCGGTCGCAAAACGGCGTTGTGAATATCCTACTCGACCCGAAATATCACTGGCAGCACCTGAGACACGATGCCCTCGAATGCTGGTTTGTTGGTTCGGAAAAGGCGGTCGAGAAGATTGTCTCCTGCCTGAAGGATCGGCCGAATGCCCGAGCTGAGGAGATGAACGAGGCCCTGGCCGGTCTTTATAGGAACTTTGCATTCGTCATTGAGCAAGACCATCGGCTATTTGCAGCCGTCGACAAGATACGGAGTTATCCGGTTTTTTACTCCCGCAAAGGGAAGGACCTTCACATTTCAAATTCCGCCAGGGCGTTGAGGGATGCGCTGAGATTGGAAGAGGTGGATGACCTCTCCCTTTTGGAATTCCGAATGGCGGGATACGTGACGGGACGGGACACCCTTTTTCGTAACCTCTTCCAACTCCAGGCAGGCGAATCTCTGACTTGGGAGAAGGCTTCCGGCGAGCTGGAATGGAGTCGGTACTTCCGCTTCCTGCCGGATGAAACCGGGCCCAGAGATGACCGGGGATACGACGAGTGGGTCGACGAGGCGGGAGCGTGCACGGAGCGCATTTTCGAAAGGTTGATGAAAGATGCCGCAGGCCGCCCCATATGGGTTCCCCTTTCCGGGGGGCTGGATTCCCGTTTGATCCTCTGCATGCTGGCAAGCAAGGGGTACGATAACCTGCATGCGTTTTCCTACGGTGTGCCGAAGAACTATGAAGCCCGCATTGCACGGGAAGTGGCTCAACGAGCGGGTGTCCCGTGGCATTTTATCCCGATTAAACGAAAGGCATTTCGGAACTTCTACCAATCTCGGCAGTGTAGAACCTATTGGGAATTCTGTGATTTTCTGAGCAGCGTTCCCAATATGCAGGATCTCCTTCCGTTGAAGGACATGCTCCATCGCGGCATGCTTTCCGGTGATGAAATCATCGTCAATGGGCAGTCCGGTGATTTTATCACGGGGGGGCACATCCCTTCCTTACCCAAAGGGCGAGAAAGCGATTGGGATTCAATGGTGGACGCCCTTATACAGAAGCATCTTTCCCAATGGAAGGATTTGTTGAGCTTTACCAACCTTTCATGCGTTCTTGAGAAATTGGTAGCTGTTCTGAGTGAGGCTGTTTCTAGCCCAATGGATTTCGAATTCAAGCTAGCCCTTTACGAATACTGGGAGTGGCAAGAGCGGCAGTGTAAGTATGTCGTTAACGGTCAGCGTGTATACGACTGGCTGGGCCTTGATTGGGCCCTGCCCCTGTGGGAGTCTGAATACCTTTTTTTCTGGAAGGCTGTTCCCCTTGAAATCAAGGCAGGCCAGAGGCTCTACAGGGATTACTTGCGAAAGTGGGATCCATACGGGCTTTTCAGGGATTTTCATCCTACGGTATGGCGATGGCCCGGGCCGACGATTGCCGTCGTACCGCTTGCGAGGGCTGTTGGTCTTCTCGCCGGGACCCGGGCCAAGGACAATATCTACCGGATTGCCGCGTTTTGGGGGCACTATAGATACTTTTTTGCAGCCGTAGGCCTTCAACGCTACCTGCGGGATATTTCGAGAGCAAGAGGAGGCGTATCCTTCCTGATTGAAGACTGGATCAATGAGAATGAGGCCATATCTGCATCTTGAGTTGTTAAATGGTTGGGGCGGGAAAAATGAGCAGATATGTCTTATTTATTTAGTGATGAAATGCGCTTGAATGAGCTCATGTTCAGTGACGGAGGAAATTTACTTGCTTGATCCCAGAACGGTTCTTGTTTTGGCTCCGCACACCGACGATGGTGAATTGGGTTGTGGCGGAACTATTGCTAAGTTATCAGGGCTTGGGTTCGCAGTGTATTACGCCGCCTTCTCTACGGCGCGGCAGTCACTGCCCCCGGACCTTCCGCCTGACACTCTCAAAGTCGAGGTAGCCGCTGCTACTGCGAGGTTGGGTATCGATCCAAGTCGGCTAAAAGTTTACGACTACGAGGTTCGCAAGCTCTCCTATTCGCGTCAGGAGGTGCTGGAAGACTTGGTTGCTCTAAAGCGGGAAATCGAACCCGATTTGGTCCTTATGCCATGCCTGCATGACATTCATCAAGACCATGCGACGATTGCGGATGAAGGGCTTCGGGCGTTCAAAGACCGTACCATCCTCGGCTACGAATTGATCTGGAACAACCTCTCTTTTAATACCGAGTGTTTCGTGCGCTTGGACGAGGAGCATGTTGAGCGTAAGATCGAAGCCCTATCCGAGTACCGATCGCAAGAGGGCAGGGCCTATATCGCTCCGGATTTCATTCGCTCTTTGGCTATAACCAGAGGTGTTCAAATTGGAGTCGAATTCGCCGAATGTTTTGAGGTGGTACGATGGGTGATATGAAGAATAAACAGCCTAGAAAATAGCAAAAATATCTTTCAAAATATATATTTATGAAATGTGAATTATATAAATAGTTCCTATCCAGAAACTGTGATTTTCCAGTTGAAAGCGGGGAAAAAACTTTCGTTACGCTCCAAGCTCTATGCTTCGAACTTGGAATGGGATTAAATTCGCGCTATAAAGGCCTAAAATTGCACTTTTTAGGCATTCTTGTCCGTTTTAGTGCGTAAAAATCTGTTTTGCTACCCTGTTTACGCCTTTTGGAGCTGTAGTTGCCTAACAATGGTCACCAGATTCGCGGTCACCAAGGAGGCCCAGACATAACTCTTAAACGAGCGCAGGCCCTTCCAGGTGCACTTGTCAAAACCAAAGCACCGCTTCAGCCAGGAGATCCCGGACTCCACCCCTGCCCGGAAGCGCCGGAGGCGGGCGTAGACATACTCGCTCCGGCACATGTCCTCGACCTTGAGGCCGCGCTTCTTGGCAAAGCAGACATCCCTGATCCCCCTGGCCTTGGCTGCGGCGAGGTTGTCCTTCGATGCAAAGCCGCCATCCAAGGCCACCTTGAGGGGGTAGCGGCTGAAAACGCTCTCCTGGCGGTCGAGCATGTCGATGGTCAGGTCGGTATCCGCCGGGTTGCCCCTGGTGATGACGCAGTCCGTGATCAGCCCGGAGTGACCGCTGCTCAGGCAGACCTTGTGCCCGTAATAGGTATCCCGGCGGTCCTTGACAATGATGTCCGTGTGGGGCTCGAAAAGGGAGACCACCTTCTCCTGGGCCGGGACCTTTTCCTCCCGCAGGACCCGACGCTCGGTCTGGTCGATCACTTTCGTGGTGAGCTCGATATAGCCCTCCAGATCCTGTTGAAGACTCAAGGCCAGAAGGGCCTCCTGGGGATCCAGATAGACGCCCGCCTTGATCTCGGCGAGGATGTTTGCTGCGTAGCCGAGGGTCTGCTTGGTGACCTTGAGAAGATCCTGGTATTGCGGCTTTCGCGCCTTCTTGTTCTTGGCGTTTTTTACACCCAGCATCCTGCGCTTGGCCCTGCGGGTGTGATCGGTAAAAGGGGTGCGGATGCCCTGCAGGCCTTCCCGGGCCCGATGCAGGAGGCGCGTGATGACCCGGACCCCGTCATAGAGCAAAGAGGAGTCCGTCGGGGAATGGATATTGGAGGCGACCACGGTACAGTCGATGCGGGACTCTCGGCCTTTCTCGATGCCCCGGGCCACGGCACTGGCAATCACCATGCGGTTGATGGCCTCCAGGGTCTCGGCCGAAATCGACTTGATGTTCTTACACAGAGCGGACTTCTTGAACCCCTTGTGGGCGTAAGGGATGAGGCAGAAGTTGCGGTAGCAAACCGAGTCGATGAGGTGAAAGGCCAGGGCTTCGTAGGAGTACCCTTCGATCTGCTGGACGACGATGGCTCGCAGGACCTGTTCGGCGGTCATGCCCTCGGCGCCGGTCCGCTTCAGGGGGCGGCCTTTGGTCAGGTCTTGATAGACCATGTCGATGATGATAGGGTTGTCATCGAGGAACCGGCCGATGCCCTCCAAGAGCTTTGCATGTGGGTGGTTTACATTTGCAGGGTTCAGAGGCATTTGTTTCTGGTTCTTCTTGCGCATTTTATAATGGCTCCTTTTCTTGTTTTGTCTACTGATATTGACTGGTTATCATTATTTAGTAGCACAAAACGGATCAGGATGTCCATTATAAAATGCGCTTTTTAGTTCATAATCCTCAATTTTAACAAACGTTTATCTTTATGGATGGAAACTAGTTATGAATCATGAGATATGTACTCAGAAAAGCCGTATTGGATCAAGTTCCCGTAATTGAAATTACGGGGTCAGAATATATTAATTTAAAAAATGCTCGAAATATTCTTACGAATGCTCTTGCAATAGAGGAGAAATATGAAATTGTTATTTCCAATTACTTAGATTTTGAACAACAAATTATGAGCATAACTACAAGCTCTATGATTCGTGAATATATTGACTATTCTGACTTTTTTAAGGTTAGGCTTGGCTTGAATATTAAAATGGTGAACTTACTCACTGCCGTGCGATTGTACACAGATCAATTAAACCAGAACGTCGTTGAATGCTTGTCTTCTATTTCAGACATAAAGGAACGAATAAAGGGGCTTTTTTCGGTAGAGTATGACTCAAATCCATACTATCGATTTATGGAGGCTTTGAGAAATTACGTCCAACATAGAGGAATTCCTGTCCATTTGGCTCAACTATACAGGCGTAAGACCTCATTAGAAGGTGACAGTTGTTTGGAGTATTCCACAGATGTTGCGGCAGTACGTTCTTTTCTTGAAGAAGATCCAAAAATGAAGAAAAGTGTTTTAGCCGAGATTGATGAAAAAATTGATCTAAAGGCAGCAACAAGAAGTTATATTGAATCAATTAGTCGTGTTCAAGAATCAGTCCGGGGTATGATCTGCAAGTCTACGAATGATAGCCGAAAAATTATAGAAAATGCGCATAAAAAATATTCAAAAGAATACAGCGAAACTCCCGTTGGCCTTATTGCCTGTAAATTAGATGGCAATATACAAGTCTCATCAGTACCATTGTTATTAAAATGGGATGATATTCGGATATCCCTTCAAAAACAAAACAGAAAACTTGTGAACCTTAAAAAGCGCTATGCGTCAGGAACTGTAAGGACTCATGACGAATAAGGATAGATCGTGGCTCGCTTCGCTCTCACGATCTATCCCTTTTTG
>JASFQI010000032.1:0-23731 GCA_050115555.1 Desulfobacteraceae bacterium | reverse complement strand
GAGGACGACGAGAACGCCCGCTTTACGAAACAGGTCCAGCAGGCGCTGGTGCGACAGGGTTTTATCCTGGCTCAACGCCCGGGACTGAATGTCCTGAGGATCGACCCCGGTCTCACCGTGGATCGCAGGGACATCGGGGACTTCCTGGAGGTGTTCGATCGCGTGCTGCAGGAGGCGGGGCCGGGAACCGGTGCCGTCTGAAGGCACCGCCACAGGGAGGAACCGCTACCTGCCAAGACCGATGGCATCCCCTGAAGAAAGACTCTAGGCGGAGTGAACGTGCTTTTTACACGCCGGACGGCTCTTTTGACGTTCTTCTTCCCCCTAAAAAGCCTCGAGTGCCAGAAGAACAATCTGCCTTTGAGCGTCCAGATCCTTTGGGCTCAGGACATCGATCACGACATTTCCCTGGACGGCTACCATTCTTTGAAACCGCTTATCACCCGCCCAAAAGGCGGCATCTCCGATCTCCGGGATCTCTTCGGTCTTGGAAACGGATTCATAACCCCTTTTCATGGTTTCGTAATCAGTGCGGGCCTGCCCGGGGTCATTATAGACATAGGTGACATAGGAGATAAGCTTGAGAAAGTTCGATGTGGAACGGATAGTGCAAGTATATGGGTGTATCTTGTAGATCTTTTTTTGGATGTCCTCTGGAGAAACCATGGAGTCGCTGCGGGTTTGCTGGAGATCATCCACGGGCACATTCAAAAGGGCGGCCGCTTTTTCCAGGGAGATGCCTTCGCAGCGGTCTTGACTTTCCTCGCTGGCCGCACGCGCGTCTACACAGGTGCAGGAAAAGGCAATGGATAAGGTCAGAACGAGAATCGGCGTGAACATCCGGAGCTGTCGTCGTTTCATGGGCTTTTCCTTTTCCGAAAAAAATCGAATCATTGAATGACGGTATGGCGTGCACTTTCGTCGTTGGCATATACCATAAACCGCCAGAACATCGATAGAGATATTTGACGGTCTCGTAAAAACCGCTCGACCGCCTGTTGGCCACGTTGTAAGGCCTTGGAGTCGCCAGGGGCAAATCTCTAGGTCAGGACTTTTTGGGATTCCCTCTCTTATTTGACGGTCTCGCAAAAACGCGCTCGACCGCTGTTGGCTACACTGTGACGGAATGGAATCGCTGGAGGCAGATCTCCAGGTCAAGGACCTTTTACGACTCCATAATATTTCGGTTCGCATCCGGAATTCCCAATCCAAGGATTCCACGTCTAGCCCGGAGCCCGTCCGGAAATGCTTTTCAGGAACTTGCAACTTACCACTGATTCGAATTCGGTCAATCATGGCTTCACAGGCATTCAGCCAACGCAACACTCGGGGCCGCTCATGGCATGAAAATGCTTCGCTTGCGCATTCCTCAAGCTTGCTGCAGGGAGATTCAATCGAGATGAGCGGCTTTGCATCAGCGAGTTTCGGCGTTGTCCGGAGGGCGAAAAGCGTCAGGTAGGAGTTGCGATCCTAGCGGTCCATGGAATTTCCCTGCCGGCCGGGGGATGGGGCGGGCCCGGCCGCACGCGGACTTCCGTGAAGCGTCTGATCGCTTGCCGGGGCTAGAGAAACGATTGATGCAGGGCCTTTGTCCGTTCCGAGGGTTCCACATCCAAAGAGCTGGTGAGCACATCTTTGCAGCGTTGATAGATGCGGATGGCCTCGGGGGATTGGCCCATCTCCCGGTAGCACAGCATCAAATGGAAATAGAAATCCTCCACCAGGGGATCGATCTCCAGACCCTTGTCAAAGCAGAGAACGGCCTCCTCCATTCGACCCGCCGCTTGATGCATCCGGCCCAGGGTTGTAACGCATCTCAGGAACTTGCTCCTGAGCCGCTCCCTGTACGGGATGAGCCAGGGCTCGGATTCTCCTTTCAGGAAGGAACCGCCTGTCAAGGCAAAGGCTCTGGTGAGGTATTCCTGAGGCGCGGGCGTGTTGGAAGAGTTCCCTTTGCGAGCTTCGGCGGTATCCGCCATTTCCATGCAATACTCAAAGGCCCAGGCATCCACCCAGCAAATCTTGGGATTCAGGCTCACCTTTTCATGGCTCATGACAATGGCCTTGCCCTGACCCACGATTTTTCTCAAGCGGTGGAGAGTGGTTGAAAAGGCATTGTGGGCGGCGTCCCCGTCCATGTCCGGCCACAGGATATCCTGAATCCGGGCCTCGGAGACCCCCTTTCCGCCGAGGGCGATCAGGACCTTGAGGAGGATCAGGGGTTTCTGTCTGGTCCGGCCGGAAGGTGTGAAGGGCTTTCCATCAAGGCCTATCTCAAAATTGCCGAGGGTTGAGATCCGCAAAGGCCAGGGCCATTCCTCCAGCCCCATAGAAGTCTCTTGAGGGACAAGACCCCGTATGCGGATCATGTCCCTTACATGCGAGGGCTCAATGCCTTCCCTGAGCGCCCGGGCGCAGAGCCGCGCCGTCACATGGGGTTGGTCGGTGAGGCTTCGGTAAAACCTGTTTTCCCGGCCAAGGGCCAGGGCCTTCTTGAGGGCTGCCAGTCCGGGTTTTCCCTCTCCATGGTCCAGGTGGATCTGGGCCTTGATGAGGAGGGAAGTGTATTTCAGGATGCGGCTCTTTATTCGATTGGAGATCTGGTCGGTTTTTTTGTGCAGGGCCCAGGCATCCCTGGTGTTTCCAAGGGCATGCAGGACCTGGGTCTTTGTAAGAAGCACCAGGCAGGAGTTGATGGGGACCCCGATGGGATCGAGGATTTCCATGCAATGGTCCACATGGACTTTTGCCAAGTTTGGATCATTTTTATTAAGCGCTTCCTGGGATTTTACAAATAAATAGAAACTCCTGTCATAGGGTTTCATCATGGGCACACAGGCATCGAGTTGGTCTTGCAACTCTTTGGCTGTCTTCATGTCTCCGGCCGTGAGGGTGCTCCACATCGCGCCGCACAGGAAGAAGTGATCCATGATATGGACACCGGATTGCTCGGAGAGCTTCAGACCGGCGCGGCAGGCCTTCATGCATTCCCGGTGCAGACCTGCATTGCAGTGAAAGAGGCATTCCAGGCTATTTCTGAGTATCCCGGACAGGGGATCGCTTTCAGGAGACGGCTGGTCCTCGTTAAGGACCTCGATAATGGCCGCGCCTTTCTCATAATGCCCCATAAAGGAGTAATAGTAGATCAAGGCACAAAAGGCATAGGCCTTGACACGCATATTGCGGGAGTCCCTTTGGAGCTGGAAGACTCGGTCGGCCAGAGGCCCCAGATCCTCATGCCCCGGCTGCCGGAAGGTCAGGGCCGTGACCAGAGCGGAGAGCACCTCTGTCTCGATCTCTTTAGAGGGGAAGGCCTCGCCGTCCTCCATGAGCCCCTTCATAATGGAGTACCAGTAATCGAATAATTCGAGCTTTTCAAAGCTGTAAAACAGGGACTCCACAATGGCCGAGCACGAGAGCCAGGTTCCGACAATATCTCCGGAGTCCCTGAACTGCTCGAATGCCTGCTCAAAGTCCTCGCGACTCGCTGACGGATCAAAGGCGATACTGCAGAAGCCTTTCCAGTAAAAGAGCCAGGGGCATTTCTCCAGAAAGCTTTTGGGGAGCCCTTGGATCCACGATAGGAGGGTGTGCATCCTGCCTTGCTGGAGCATGGCAGGCGCGTGTTCGAGGATGAGCCGGGCGCCTGCGCTCCAGTCTTGGGCGTCCAGGAGCAGTGTCACCGAGGCCTCGGTCTGCCCGCCCTTTTCAAGGAGATCGGCGGCCTTTTGAAAGAGGGCAACGCGCGACTCTTGGGTAAGCCCCTTGCGTAACCTCAAATGCAGAAACTCTCGAAAGAGAGGGTGGTACTGGTAAAGCACGTCCCTGTCCACGCGCCTGTCCGTGAAATAGTGTTCCCTGTTCAGCCAGGACAGGACCTCGCCCGATCGGCCCAGGCCGGTCAGCTCCCGGGCCATGTCCGGGGTCATGCTGGGAAATACCGAGGTGGTGGAAAGAAACGCCTGAATGTCCGGGGGGAGCATTTCAAAGACCTCGGAGCCAAAGTAATGGAAGACTTCCTCGGGCGTGTGTCGGCCCATGGAATGGGGTTCTATGTCCTCGATCTCCGCCCTTTTGAGGAGGAGGTGAAGGCCGGCGACCCAGCCGTTTGTCTTATCGTGGAGTTGTTCTACCACGGCCGGGGAATAGCCCGAGTGCCCTACCCTCTCCACCAAAGCGTGAGTCTCCTCGGGAGCCAGCCGCAGGTCGTCCCAGCCGATAAAGGCCATGGTGTTTCTGGCGCTCAGCCGGGCCAAATCGGCAGGGGGTTCGGCTCGGCTGATGATAAGGGCATGCACTCCATCTGGCACCACGGCCAGGCCCTCCCTGACGACTTCATGAAAGCGCGAATCCCCGGAAGCCTCCTGAAAATTGTCAAACACAACAAACCCCGTCTTGACCCGGCCAAAGAGGTCTTCAAAAAACCTCCGGGTGAAGGTGGGCAGACCGAGGGCATATTCAGGGGTGAATAAGGGCAGGGGCTTTTTTTTCCTGGGAGCCGCCTTTTTGCCGGCCAGGCCCAGGTAATAGAAGAACGTGGCAATGTCCGAATCCCCTGGATCCACCTGGTACCACAAACAGGGCTGTTCCCTTCTTTCCAGGTAATTGGCGACAAAGGTCGTCTTGCCCGATCCTGCCGGTCCATTCACCCAGATTACCGGGTATTCCAGCTTGTGGTCCAGAAGAGTGAAAAGCCTCTCCCTGGGAAGGACAGCGCGGAGTTTTGGCCTGGATATTTTTGCGAGGCGATAATCTTGTCGTTTCATATTCATGGAAAGGCTTTTATGGTGCCGATTTTGGATCCTATACCATAGCAACTATTGGAATTCAATGGATTGTGGCGGATTTTCCATTTGGGGAAGAAAACTGTAACCGAACGGTAACCGCAAAAGGAGCAGGGTGGAGAGGAACCCGAAAGAAATGGAGACGGACGCAAAGGGGCAAAAGGAAGAGACATGTGTGATCAGGATGAACAGGGCGTGGATGTGTACCTGCTAAAAATCTACAGGCGGAAACCCAACAGCCCTCACTCCATGGTGGGGACCCTTGAGGAAATCAACAGCTTGGAAAAACGGTCGTTTAAGAACAGTGAGGAACTCATGCGGCTCCTATCCGGCCGGAACCGGTGTAAAAAAAAGGATCATTGAACCTTTTCCTTTGATGCCGTCACTTCAGTAAAAAGGCTCCTGTGCGGGGATCGACAATGAATGGTTCCGTGGTGAAGATGTAAGGGCGGTAGAAATTGGATGCTCCCGGATGCGAAACCAAGTTCTTGGAGGGTTTGGAAATGGCAAAGCAATGCTTCAGTGTATTCCTTTTGGTCCTGGTGGTCTTCGGGTCTTCCACCCTTGTCTGTGGCGGCTCGCCAACCGACCTGAAAGGCCAGGCCATACCCACCCCTTCCAAGACGATCCAGTCCAAGGTCCCGGAGGAAAAGACGCCTTCCGTCACGCCCCCGGCCTCCTTCAAAAAGGAGGGTAAAAAACCGGGAGTCCCCACCCCCTCGATCAGGACACCCAAAGAAGGCGACAAATCCCTAGTCCCGAACCACGGGCCTGTGCTCGTGATTCAGGACGTTTATCTGAAAGAAGGCATTCTCCACGTAAAAATCCAAAACCAAGGAAAGGGTCGGGTTTCGGCCACAGCCTATGCCAAGGCAAAGCTCCACGTGGCCCCGCAAGACGTCAAAATCCCCTGGTCCTGGTCCCTCATGAAGGTGGACCCCAAGCGCTCGTCTTTTATCCGGGGGGTGGATTTTGACACGGGCAAGGCCATCACCGGGCAGACCGCGATCAGGGCCTGGCTGGAGCATGTGCCGACGAGTGGGGAGTGGAAAGGCGCCCTGGGACCCCTGATCAGGCTTTCAAAAGGGAGAATGCACGTTCCCCCATCAGAGGCCGGCAAGGCCTTGACTTCAGGAACGAAGAAAAAGCCCACAGGCCCTGAAAAAGGTCTTCGTCCATTGATATCTTCCGGGGGAATCCAAAGGCCTTCACTGGATTTGAGCGAGGAAAGAACAGGGGGGATCCACCCCGGACTCTCAAGGGAGGGGATGAGGATATACAGCTCAGATGCCGGCGTCCACGAAGGGATCATCGTCCTTTCTCCAAGGAGAGGGCACCACTATGGTTTTGATGCATCCATCCCCGTTCGATTCGAGTTTGAGGGTGATCCGAGGCCCCCTTGGGTCAAGGTATCCCTTAGAAAAGGGAGCGACCCGCAGGCGTTCTATACCAGCCCCAGGCTTCCGGTGACCAGGGAAGACATGGAGCATGCAATCGACCTGGGGCTTCTTCATTTAGCGCTCAGGGATTTTACCGGTGGAAGCGACTACTACATCTACGTCAGCGGACCCGGACTTGGGGAAAACGCCCCGCCCATCTATGGCATTGGCAGTCCTTTCACGTTGGGCGAGCCTCCTTCCCTGCCCACAATCACTTCTACGAGCACCCCCATTGTCGTGGGCAGGCCCATGGACATTGATGGCGCACATTTGGGACCTGAGCCCGGGCGTGTTTCCATTCGTTTGGAAGAAGACGGCAGAACGGAGGTCTATCCATGCCCTGTTCTGGCATGGGATGAGGAGGCGATACGGTGTGTTGTCTCGACAGAACTGACGGGCATTATCGGAAACCACCCTCAGAGAGGCGGACTCAGCGTGGAACCTTTGGGGAGCGTCTCCGCAAGGCGAGTTCCCGTTCGCGTCCAGCCCTTGGCAGGAGATTCGGGTGGGTCCGGTGCACCGGAACTGGACCAGTTCTGGTTTTATGTGGACCGTTTTCATATTAATGAATCAAGAAACGATATCCTGAGCACGAGGCATTTTGAAAGGGAAATCAGGCTTTACCTGAGTGTTGAAGACGACGATCTTATCACGCACGTTGAAGTCTTGTTTGACTCCCACCCCGTATTTCATGACACGCCAAACACCGTGTCATTCGAAAATATGGCACTCCCCATGGATCTTTCACCCTATCGGCCGGCAAGCTCCGGGCTCCACTCCTTTGAGATCGTCACGCGGGATGAACACGGAAACGAACTGAGAAAACAATGGCCCGTATTTGTGGACGTCGATCCTCCTGTCTTGAATGTTGAGCACCCCGCAGATGGATCTACGGTGGAAACGCCTTTGGTCGGAGGCAGAGGAGAGATCTCCTTCAACATCCGGGCGGAGGATGTAGGCTCGGGTATCCATTGGGTCAGGGTGGGCTTGTCAGACGGGCAAGCCGGGACTCCTCAGGTCCGGTATGCCCCTCCCTTTCACTTTGTTTTACCCATGCCCCCCGCGGGTGAGAGCGTTTTTCTCATCGAGAGCGGGGACTACGCATCAAACCTTGTGGAACGGGAAATCAGGGTAACGGTAACGGATTAGGGGTGCCCTGAACTTGTTGAAAATGCTTCGCTCGCGCATTCCTCAAGCTTGCTGCGGGGAGATTCAATTCCCATTTCCCGGGGCGGGAGAAATGGAATGACCCCGAATGCGAAACCAAGTTCTTGGAGGTTTTGAAAATGAGAAAGCCATGCTGCAGCGTGCTCCTTTTGGTCATGATGGCCTTCGGGCTTTCCACCCTTGTCTATGGCGGCTCGCTAACCGACCTGAAGGGAAAGTCCATCACCACACCCACGAATGAGATCACAAAGGAGACTTCACCCAAGATCCCGGACAAGAAGGATCTTTCGCCCAAATCCACACCAACCCTGAATCAAGGGATGAAAAAGCCGGGCGCATCAAAATCCTTGATCGAACCCTTGAACAAGAAAAGCAAGTCGCTGGTCCCATCCACTAGGCCCCTGCTTCAGTTCAAGGATCTCTATCTGAAAGACAACACAATCCATGTGGCCATCCGCAATGGAGGGAGCGGAAAAGTCACTTCAAAGGATCTGTTCGGTACCGAGTTGGTGCTTTATTCCAGATCCCACAAGACATCCTGGTCGCTTTTAAAACGGATCCCCAGAATGTCGGATCTGAATACGGGAAAAAAGACCGTGGATATCAATACCAACCTGCCCCTGAAAGGTTCCCAGATGGTGACGGTCTCTTTAAAAAAGCAGAAGGAAACGCTCGCGGAAGTCAAAAAGACACTCACGCCCATCGACCTTTCAAGCCCGGACCAGGGAAAGAAGCAAGGCCGCCTCCTGGATTTGAAGAACAGAGAAAAACCCGTTTCACTGAAGTCTAAGGAGGTTTCGAAAAGGATATCCAAGCCCGTGATGAACAAGGATCTGAAATCATCCGTCAAGCTGGAAGCCCGGCCTCTTCTCTCCACCAAGAAACCGGGCATCGATACACTTCGGATACACAGCGATGATACCGGCTTTCAGGAAGGGATCATTATTCAGGCACCCAGAACGGGATACCACTACGGGTTGGATGAAACCATCACGGTGGAGATGGAGTTTGAAGAGGGGTACAGGCCCCCCTGGGTCAGGGTTTCCCTGCGCAAGGGATCCGATCCCGAGCCCTTCTATAAAAGCGACCGGATTCCCGTAAACCGGAGCCGCATGGATCACGACATCAGCCTGGCAAGCTTGGTTTCACCAACCAGAGATTTCCCAGAGGCCAGTGATTATTACGTCCATGCGAGTGGTCCGGGGCCGGAATCAGGGTCCGGCGGGACGCCCGCCTACGCCACCAGTAGCCCCTTTACCATCGGGGAACTCCCCACCATGGCCATCATCCGGTCTGTGAGCTCTCCGGTCGTGAGGGGCGGACAACTGACCGTTCGAGGCACCCGTTTCGGTTCCGATCCGGGGGAGATCTTTATTATGGCCAGAACAAGGCACCGGGATACCGTGGATTGCGCCTGCCCGGTGATTCGTTGGAGCCATGACCTGATTGAATGCATCGTGAGCACGGAATTGCCCGATGAAAGTGTTTCCGGGCCCTGTGACTACTGCATTTGCGTTCAACCCCAAGGCAGCGTTACCGGGCCTCGATTTGATATCCGTGTTCAAGATCCGGATGGGGACGAAGCGGATTCTGGAGCACCGGTATGCAACACTTTCAGATATGGAGTCGAGGGAGAAGGGTACATGCTGCCAGCTTCTTATCTGAGCAGGAGGCATTTTGAAAACAGGATTACGGGCGTATTGGGCCTCCAGGATGACGACCTGATTTCCCATGTGGAAATCCTGTTTGATTCCAACAGGATCTACTCCTCCTCGCCGAACGAGAGATATTCCGTCTTTGTCGATTTTACCGCGGATCTGTCGCGGTTCCGCCCGTCCGGCTCAGGGGCCCATTCCTTTGAGATCATTGCACGGGATGAAGGGGGAAATGAACTCAAAAAAATCTGGCCGGTCTTCGTTGATTTTGAATCCTCCGTGTTGACCGTCCAGCATCCGGCAGATGGGGCCACACTGGAAGTGCCTGCAGGGGAAGACCGGGGAGACATTGCTTTCAGTATACGTGCAGAAGATGAAGGCTCGGGAATCTGGTTTGTCAAGGTCTCTTTATCGGACGAACGCCCCGGGATGAGCCTGGTCAATTTGAATTCACCCCCCTATTCTTTTGTGCTGCCCATGCCCCCCGCAGGCGAACACACATTTGTCGTGAAAGCATTTGATTATGCAGACAACAGTACAAAGCAGGAAGTCACGGTAATTGTCAGAGATTCTGGTGTGGAATAGGCGGCCATTGATAGTGGTACGAGTTTCACGGACTCGGTGGAACTGGGGTTCAAAGGTCCAGGGACTGGGGAGTTCAAATTCCACGATCCGCTTCCCCGGGAGAGAAGAATGAAGAATCGCATCATTCAGGCAATCATGATCAGTGCAGGTGTCGTTCTTGCCTGCACGCTGCTCTCCGGTGCCTTGGCCGTGGACCTAAAGAGCGGAGCCGTCACCACCCCATCCGAAGACGCCAAGGCAAACTCCGCCTCCAAGGCCCCGGCCAAGAAAACCCCGACCCTGCAGCCGGCTCCTTCCCTGAAAAAGGAAATGAAAACGCCGGTGCCCCCCGCATCTTTGATCCAGACCCCTGAAAAGGGCGCCCCATCCATGACCCCGGCCCCCACCCCGCGGCTTGAAATCCAGCGAGTCTATCTGAAGGACAATATCATCCATGTGAAGATCCGGAACACGGGCAAGGGCAGGCTCGCCTCCTCTGATTACATGAAGGCCAGACTCTGTATCGAGCCCCAAAAAGTGAAAATCCCCTGGTCCTGGCCCCTCTTGAAAGTGGATCCGAAACGGTCCTCCTTCAAGGGAGAGGTGGATTTTGACACGGGCAAGGCCATCACCGGGCAGACCGCGATCAGGGCCTGGTTGGAGCATGTGCCGACGAGCGGGGAATGGAAAGGCACCCTGGGGCCTCAAGGAAGGCCGGGTACATTCAAACCGAGTGGAGGTGCTGATTCAAAGGGCAGACCCCTCCGGCTGGAGGCAGGGCAAACGAAAGCATCCTCCAAAGCCATCATGAAGCCCGGTGATCAATCCCGATTGGGCAGGAGTCTCAGGCGTCCGGGCGGTGAAGACCTTCAAAAAGTCGGAATCACCCCGCCTGTAAGATCAGGGGCAAGCAGGATGGCTCTCAAATCCGGCCATTCGGAAGCAGGGATAGTCACGCAAGTAGGGATACGCGTCTTGTCGCCGAATCATACGAGCACGGTTTTTGGACTGATCCATGTCCGCTATGAATTCACATCGCCTGTGGTCCCTCCCTATATCGAGATCCGGCTTCTCAACATTGAGCGAAATCGATCTGAACGTCTTTACTGGGGAGAACCCCATGAGGACGGTCAGGCGGTGTTGCATTCTAGGTATGGCTCCGCTCTTGGCATTCACCTTAACCCTACCGACGGGTGGCAGATTCGAATAACAGGCTTTGTGGGGTCGAATCGGCTCATCATCGGTACAAGTGAAGTCTTCACAATAGGAGAAGATTTGAGTGGAAACAGCGGTCAGCTGGAGGAGATTCGGGTCGGACTTACCCGCCCCGACAGGGAGTATATTGCGGGCCAATCGGTCACGGTCGCTTATCAGTTGGTAGGCGGACGACCCATTGATGGCGTACTGATCGTCCATTTATATAACAGTAGGGGTCGTGCTGCTGAGTACATGGCGATACCGGTCGAAGAACAAATCCTAGGCTGGGGGCAATTCTCATATCCACTGCCTGCGAACCTCCCCATGGATAGAGAGTATACGATACAGCTTATTGGAAAGAGAGATTGTATCGGTATTGTGTCGGGCTACAGTGAACCTTTTGCAGTTTCTCAGTCGCGAAGCGGCCAAAGCGCCTGTCAAGCATCCGTTAGAAACGGGGTTCTCGTGACCGACCCGACCCCCGGGACGAGGATCTTTCCGGGCGATCGTATCCGTGTGAGGTATGTTCCGGAAGGAGACCGCCCTTCAGGCATCAGGATCCTCCTGTTCCAGAAGCATTCGGGGACTGTTTCCGGTCACGTGCTCTATAGCGGAAAGGCCGACCCGCAAAGTGATTCCTTTGAACAGGAAGTGTCCCTTCCCGGCGAAGATATCCTGGTCCCGGCAGATGATTGGATGATCCTTGTGGAAACCCGGAATGAAGACCAGACCCGGTGGGGAACGAGTGGATCGCTCAGGTGCCTTGGACCCCGTAATATCCCAGGCGGCGGGGAGGGGGGACACCTTCTCACAGACCCTGCGGAGCTGGGAGTTCGAATCACCTCCCCTTCCGAGGGGCAGGTTTTCTACCTGGGGGAGACCCTGGATGTCCGCTATGAACTCACAGAGGATAACGACTATGTCCGCCACCCGAGAGACGGGGTTGTCCTCCATCTCCAATACAAAGGAAGATCCGGAACAGGTGAGATCGTCACGGAAACCCTAGAGGTGTATGACGGGCCTGCTCCTGCAAACGGCGTGATTCAAAATATCGCCTTACCGAGCGCCGGGGATCCCAGGTTCCCGTGCAGCACAGGGCATCTCGCAAACGAGGCGTATCAGATGGTTATGCGCTTCTATGTGGGGAACACGGAGGCCGGAACGGGCGATTTCACAGCTTACAGCGAGCCTTTCATCCTGGCGGAACGAGAAATCAACAATGGAATCCTTGTGACATCGCCAACAGCGGGCCAATACATAAGACCGGGCCATGAATTGGATGTGCGTTATAGAATCACCTGCCCGGATTCCCCACAAACGATCTCGATTTGGCTGGTTGAAGCCAGTTCTCATCCTTCAGAGGCGGGTGGTTTATTCTCCTTCAGGGAGCGGCTCTATCTGGGGTCTCCCCATCGAGGCGGCCGTGTCAGGCTGTCCGTTGAAGCCATCCGGAGAGGAATATCCTATGCGACGGGCAGCACCCAATGGAGGGTTTTTATCAGAAACGACCAGGAACCGGAGGATCTTCGTTGTTACGGTTACAGTCCCTCTTTCAGAGTGGGGTATTAAGAGGTGCAAAACCAGGCCACCTCTGAAATGAGAGGAAGCAAGGAGAAAAAATGCCGGACAACAAATCGATGATTTACCTTTTGTCATGTATGTTCCTTTTATTGGGGTGTCATCCGGCTGCGGCCATAGACACAACCCTGCCCTCCAAGCCCGTGAAGCTGGTCTTTATCCACCACTCCACGGGCGCCAACTGGCTGGCGGAGGATGTCGCGCATAATGACAAGGCAGGGGGGCTGGGGAGTGCCCTGATGGAGAACAACTACTTTGTGAGCGACGTCACCTATGGGTGGGGACCGAAGTACATTCCCGAAGCCAAAGGCGTGACGCTTCACGGGGACAGGGATCAGATCGGGGACTACACGGATACAGGAAACTGGTGGAACTGGTTTCGGGGAAAGAGGAGCCCTGTTTATCTCAAGGCCTTGTATGCGGCCTCCGATCAGATGACGCTCCACTACTCGCGGCTCAAAAAAGACCCTGGCGGAGAAAACGAGATCATTGTGTTCAAGTCCTGCTTTCCCAACTCCGCGATCACCGAAGGAAAGCCCAACGACCCACCTACAAAAGGGGAGAACCCCTTTCGGGGTCAGGACGCGAGGTATTACAAGGATGAAAGCGTCGGCAACATCAAGGGTGTTTACATGGATCTCCTGGAGTATTTCAAGACGCGCCAGGACAAGCTCTTTGTCCTTGTGACCCCACCGCCCCAAGCCCTCAAGTCCATCTTGAGCACCTCGGGCTGGCACGAGGACCCGGAACGGTTTGCCCGGGAAATGTCCGCCAATGCCCGGGCCGTGAACAACTGGCTGGTGAAGGAGTGGCTCAAGGACTACCCCCACAAGAACGTGGCTGTTTTTGACTTCTTCAATGTGCTCACCTCCAATGGCGGGGATGCCCACACGAACGATGCAGGGCAGGAAACCGGCAACCACCATCGGATCTGGAAGGACCGGGTGCAGCACGTCCAGCAAAAGGACGGCGACTTTTGTGTGTATCCCTCGTTTGAGGATGAAAAAGGGGCCGACAGCCATCCGTCCTCCGCAGGCGGACAAAAGGCAACGGCGGAGTTCGTGCCGCTCTTGAACTTCTATTACAACAGATGGAAGCAAGGTTGAAAAAAGAAATAACCCGAATCAGAGGGGGACACAATGCTTCGCAGACCTTTACGATTCATGATCCTTGTCATGGTTTTGTTCGGATTTTGTTTGGCTGCCATGGAGGCCTCGTCCGTGGACTTGAAAGGGGGGTCCATCACAGGGCCTTCAAGCACAGATACCACCAAAGCCAAGGACAAAAAAGCGCCCTTGGTTAAGCCTTCGCCTTTGTTAAAAAAGGAGGAGGAAAAACCCGAAGCGCGAAAACCCTTGATAAAGCCGCTTAAAACAAACCCTACAGCTCCTGCGCCTTTTGGGGAGCCTTTGCTCCAGGTCCAAGACGTTTATCTTAAAGGCAACACCCTCCACGTAAAGATACGAAACACCGGCAAGGGCACCGTATCTGCGGCTGAGTATTCTAAGGCCAAGCTTTATGTGGAACCGCGATATGTCAAGATTCCATGGTCCTGGACCCTCATGGAGGTGGACCCCAAGCGGTCGTCCTTCAAGCGGGAGGTGGACTTTGACACGGGCAAGGCCCTTGAGGAAACCACCCCCCTCCGGGTCTGGATTCAGGGTGCTCCCTCCGGGGGGGAATGGAAGGGGACCCTGACGCCGAAAATTGATTTGGCAATAAGAAAGAAATCGGCCTCGAAGGCAGGGGCTGGAAAGGCCCTCGTTCCAGGGACGAAGATCAAAAGGCACGATGCCTCGCCGGTTAAGATTGATAAAACGTTGTCTATTAAGGACATTACAAAGGATCTCAAGAAGGATGGAATGCTAAAATCAGGCGCTACCCTGTTCGGCAGAACCAGACCGGATAACCTGGTGTTCATGGAGGGGGATCCTATTGAACAGGGCATCCGGATCCTATCACCCACGAGCGATTCCAGACCTGTGAGATCCATAGGCGTGCAATATGAAATATTAACGGAAACAATCCCTTCAACCATCAACATATGGCTTGTGAACCGGGAACGGAATGAGTCTTTTAACCTCTACTGGGGCGCCCCCCACCCTGACGGGCAGGAGCAGTTTGATCTTACGAGGTACAACATCGAACCTGGTGAGGGTTGGCATGTTTCAGTGTCCGGCTCCATTGATCTGAATCGAACCATTCGGGGGCAGAGCCCCCTCTTTCCCATTGGGTGGATTCAAGGGGGCGGGGAACGGGCATTAGACTCCAACAATCACGGGATCAATGTCTCCTATCCCTCCCCCGGCACCAGGCTCTATGCAGGAGAGACCATTGACGTCCATTATGACTCCGGTGTTTGGAACAGCTATTCTGATCCACCCGCCAGAGTCAGGATCGGGATGTTTCGTGAGAGCCAGGGAATGCAGGCAATCCAGCATGAACTGCATTGCTGTTCGTCGAATTGTGACCCTGATAATCCCGCATGTGTAGCATCCGTAAACGTACCGGCCGATCTGGAAGCAGCCGAAGATTGGATCATTCTCGTGGAGTCCTTGGACGAAAACCCTCGGCGTTGGGGCACAAGCTGCAGACTCGTAGGCAGATCGCATCGTGGAGGACCGCAGGGCGTCCCTTCACCACCGACAGCCTATGACTCCGGCATCAGGATTACGTCCCCATCGGAGGGACAGATAGTATATTCCGGTGAAATGCTGGACATTCAGTATGAATTCTCTGAAATTGCGGCATACGAATTCAGCCCGAACGACCGAATCAAAGTGGAATTATTGAATCTTAATCATCAAGGACCTGCCTGGTACGCATTCCTCGATGAACGAACGCCTCATCGGGAAGGGCATGGGAACATACAGGTCCGAATCCCCACGGATCTCCTTCCGGACCAGGATTATAGAATACAAATAATGCTTTACAGGAACAACAGCGTCACGGGATTTGACGGTATCAGCGCATGCTTCGCCCTCACCCATCGTTATTATGTGCCCCCCGATGCCTGCATGCAATTCGTTTACCCTGCCGGCGGCGAATACTTCAGGGCAGGCCAGCGGGTTGAGATCCAATTTGAAGCCGGATACACGTCCTATCACCATCTAAGGGGGTATCTATTTAAGGGTTCTACTCCAGGGGACTCTGTGTTGCACATAGCGATTGTCCGCTTCGCCGAAACACCAGAGGCTCCCGGACGAGCCGCCTTTGAGATCCCATTGGTTCCGGATATGGGCGCCGTGGATGAAGGGTTCTGGTTACTCAATCTAGAATTACTCGATGCGGATGAGGCAGGCTTATGTTCGGGATACAGTCCGGCCTTCAGGATCGGGCCTTAGGGGACGGCCTTAGGACGTCCCAATGATTCTCAAGGAGAACTCCTATGAGGATTTCAAGAATACCGTTTATTGTCTTTTTTGTGGTCCTCGCTTTTGGATCGGGAAACCGTGCTCCCGTTTTTTCCAAGGATCTGAGACCTTCAAAGACGCTGCCTGCAACCAAAGGTTCTCCTGTGCGTGACATCTCTTCTGATAATAAAAATGGCTCGCCCAAGACACTGATCAAGCCGCAACAAGAGCCCTCAGGCCCTGCCATGGAAGCCCCCGAAAAGAAGACCCCGGTGCTCGCGCCTATAAAGAAGCCTTGTCTGGAGATTCAAAAGGTCTACCTCAAGGGAAACTCCCTTCATGTAGTGATCCGGAATACGGGCGATGGCAGGGTCCGTGCCGCGGACTATGCCAAGGCGAGGCTTTATGTGAGCCCCCAAAACGGCAAGATCCCCTGGTCCTGGCCCCTCTTGAAAGTGGATCCGAAACGGTCCTCCTTCAAGGGAGAGGTGGATTTTGATACGGGCAAGACCGTCGAGGAAAGGACATCCCTTCGCGTATGGCTGAAGGACGTGCCCGCGGGAAAGGAATGGAAAGGCACCCTGATCCCCATATTCAGCCCGGCAAAGGGAAAGGAGCCCATCCGCCGTCAAGGGACCGTCCCGGAACTCTCCATTGGAGCCGGAGCAAAGAAACCGGCCGATGCCCCCGGCATCCAATCCGCCTTTCAGAGGCCGGGGATGAAAAAGCCGTCCGAAAAGGTCCCGGCAAGGATGTCCATTTCCGGAGAGAAAAACCCCATCCACAGGCTTTCTTCTTCACGGGTGCCCGGCCCTGGAAAACCGGACGCCAGGCCCGCCTGGAGCCGGAACCTCCGGCGCCCCGGACCTGAAGAGATCGCAAGATCGGGAATCGACCCGCATCTTGGGCCTGGAACAGGCCGCATGGTCTATCAAACGGGTGAGGCGGAATCTGTAAACAGTTTGATTTTACTTAATAAACGCATGTTTCTTCCGGGTGAGAGGATCACCCTCACCCTCGACCTTGCGGATAGCGAAGAGCCTCTTTCGGCCGAGGAATTTAATCATGGCGCGGAAGTCCGCTTAGAGTATCAGCGCTTTTGCAACCGGGAATCGAGATATAGAGATCTCCATTTTGAGGTGATACAAAATGGAAGTTCTGGACGCTGGGCAACCTTCGAGAGTTCGATTCCCGATGATCTCGCTGAAGGGGATTCCGGTTACTTCACTTTTCGCAGTTTCTCCACGGATAGATTTGGCATCGCGGGGGCAATGGATGACAATCCGCTTCAGATCACCAGTCCAAGGGCTGCCGACCTCTTTCATCGGGGTGATCAGGTAGACGTCCGATGCTCCCTGTCCGAGGGGAGCCCCCAGCCCCACAAAGCGAAGGTCGTTATGTTGCTTCTCGATTTTGGAGGCAATAAAGACTACAGGTACGAATTTTCGAATCTTCCATGGAATGACGGGAATATGGAAATCCAGATCCCGTTGGATGTGCCGCCTTGTTACTTTGGTCGCGTCTGGATCGGCGCACAAGACGAAAACGGACATGTACTCCATTCCCAAAACAGCGAATGGTTCCGTATCGAGTACACGGCACTGATTGGTAATGGCAGCGTAGTAGTGCGCGAACCCGTGTATGGTTCGGTTCATGAGGCCGGGACCATCCTTCGTGGATCCCTGGCCTTTCGCCACTCCGGGGTCCCGGAGGAATTGATTAAACTGGAACTTAGTTATGATCCTATTTTTAAGCTTTCTCCCCAAGTGTACCGGGTTCAGGCCTGGGGGGAGGAGACCTTCGCCCTACCGATTCCATGTAATTTTAGAGAGTTAGAACGCCGATACTTCTATGTCTTTGTTTACGAAAATGAATACCCGTGTCGACTTTTAGCCATGAGTGAGCAATTCCAGATTGTTGCATCGCCGGATGGAGGGTCCTGCCAGGATATCAGCGAAGAGGGGATCCTCGTAACCAAACCCGCAAGAGGGATGACATTTCACCCCGGGGAGCAGATCTCCGTGAGCATGGAGATGACCGGGAGGGAGGACCCACCGCCAAAGGTTTCGATGTACCTCGTGGAAAACGGTTCGGATTATCCCTACCAATCGGGTCATTACAACATCTTTTGGGGGGACACCACATTTCCCCTTCAGTGCGACGTCCTTGAACGACTTCCGGAGGGCGGGGAGTTCCGGATAAAGGTCTACTACCATGACGGGCAAAGCGTGATTACAAGCGGTTACAGCGAAGCCTTCCGCATCGAACCCTCGCCTCCAGGCGGGAGTCCCTGCCATGCCATCCGGGCCCGCGTTCAAGAAGCGGGAACCATTGTCCCTCCCGGATCGACCATTCATGTCTCGGTAAGCGCATCGAACGAGAGGGGAAGTATCCAGAACACCACCCGGCAACTCCGTATTATTCTGAGGCGGCACGTGGGGGATAGGGAGCCCTATGTTCATACCCTTTTCGAAGGCAGCACCGCGGAATCCAATTTCGAACTTTCCCTGCCGCAGGATATCACCGGGGATATATTCAACATTTTGGTGACCATTCCCGGGACCGTTGTTTGGAATGAAAGCCCGGCCTTTTCCATCCGGCCCGTACGAGACCCGCAGCAGGAAGGATATTGCGACCGCTGTGTCTATGTCACCGCTCCCGAGAGATGCGAGGCATGGCCCCGGGGCAGTACCCAGACCATATCCTGGATCTATACGGCGACGGATACGGAGTTGCCTGTATTTGACGTGACGTTACGCAGGTCCGAACATGGGATTTCCTGGATCGTTCCCAATGACAATATCGTTTGGGATCCGGTCACGAAAACCTGCCGTCTTGAGTGTGTCGTCCCACAGCACCTGCTACGTCAGGATCCAAATACCCGTTACCGGATATGGGTGAGCATACGGGGAGAGGATGTATCGGATACAAGTGATTGGTCTGTCAGGGTGGAATAGACCCCGGTTGAAAAGCCCATGAAGGAGAACGCCTATGAAGCTTTCAAGAATACCGTTTATTGTCTTTTTTGTGATCCTTGCTTTTGGATTGGGAAACCGTGCTCCCGTCTTTTCCAAGGATCTGAAACCTTCAAAGACGCTGCCTGCAACCAAAGGTTCTCCTGTGCGTGATACCTCTTCTGATATTCAAAAAAGCTCGCCCAAGACACTGATCAAGCCGCAACAAGAGCCCTCAGGCCCTGCCATGGAAGCCCCCGAAAAGAAGACCCCGGTGCTCGCGCCTGTAAAGAAGCCTTGTCTGGAGATTCAAAAGGTCTACCTCAAGGGAAACTCCCTTCATGTAGTGATCCGGAATACGGGTGATGGCAGGGTCCGTGCCGCGGACTATGCCAAGGCGAGGCTTTATGTGAGCCCCCAAAACGGCAAGATCCCCTGGTCGTGGTCCTTGGCTGAGGTGGATCCCAAACGCACGTGTTTTTCAATGGATGTGGACTTTGACACGGAGAAGGCCCTTACGGGACAAACCTCGATCACTGCGTGGCTCAAGGATGTCCCTTCGGGCGATGAGTGGGAGGGCGTCCTCTTCCCCAGGGGGGTCTCTTTCAAGAAAAAGGCCGCAGAACCAAAGCCGCTTTCCACGCTGGAAAAACCCCGGCAGGTGAATCGGCTCAAACTCGCCCAAAAACCTGTTGAAAAGAGTCAACAGCCCAGGGACCTGCGGCCCACGCGGTCTGACTCGTCAGGGTCTTTTTCACCCACGACCCAGACACTCAGCCCCTCGGCCCCAGGGGCGGGCGCTGCCGTACGGCTGGGTAAGGGCAACAACCAGCTTCGATCGACCGGCGGCGATGAAAGGGCGTTTGTCCCTGAGCTCAACGCTGACCCTGAAGGGAGAAAACGCGTTCTCTCGAAGCTCATGGAGCAAGGGGCCCTATCCTCACCCTTAGACGCACAGGGATCCATTGAATCGGTCAGCCCGCAGCCCGTGGAGGTCGGTGGGGATTTAACCATAGAAGGATCGGATTTCGGGGAGCACACCGGGACCGTTTCCATTGCCTTTGCGGGCTCGACCATGATCGATTGCAGGGTTGAGAGCTGGCACGACGACAGAATCGTCGTCACCATCCCGGAGTTTGTTGAGCAGAGCGTGGGGGAAAACACAACCAGTGCCCGGCTATGGGTCCTTGCCTTGGGGAGAGATTTAGGCCCGGACAGACTGATCCATGTATGTCCCAATGAGGCCCGTCTGACCCCGGTCGTTGAAACCGTTTCCCCTGCAAGCATCCGCCCGGGTCGGATTATCTACGTGAACGGACGCAATTTCCTGAGCCGGGGACCCGACAGCCGGGTGGATTTCCGCTTCATGCACCCGGATACCGGGGCGCCCATGGTCACGCATTCGGGCATGATCGACAATTGGGGGGACACATCCATAGCCGTGCGTTTGCCCGAGGATCTCCGGGGGTTTTATCGGGAAAACCCCTTTGAAATGGAAATAAGGAACAATGCGGGGAACATGGCAACCTCGCCGCCGTGCACCCTGATTCCGAACCTTGAAACAGCGGTCATCACCTCTGAGGAGCAGGAGTTTTACTCCAGTGCCCCGGGGAATTGCTATAACAGGGACAGGCGACACCGGGAATACCGGGCGTTTCAAGGAAAAAGGCTCTTAAACGGCTGGCAGGTGGTCTCGGCCGAGGTTTTTGTGACCTGTTGTGCCTGCGCCGCGGATGCACATCATCAATGGGATAACGAGGGACATTACATTGCCGGGGATAGTTGTGATGCTTGGCTCGCGTCGGGCATAGGGGTAGGCACCAACAATCCGGAGGTCGATGTGGCGCTTTTCTTTAAACCGGACAGGGTGAGAACCGTTGTGGAAGTGACCATCGAGGGGCCTGCCGGCATTCCCTATGAATAAGCGGTTGTCGGGATCGGGTGGCAAAGTTTTTCATGATCACCACGTGAGAGGTGGAAGTGGGGCGCTCCGCGAAGCGGAGCGTCCGTAAGCGCTCATTGGTATGATTATGGTGCCATTGACTCTCTCGTTCGGGCCGGAAAAGATCGTTCATGCATTGAATCGGGACAATCGATACATCTGTTCTTATCAAGGGATATCTTGAGGAACGACTCGGTCCAGCGGCGTAAATCCCCGGTCCATGGCGGGAGGTCTTCCGGGGTGAGGCCTTTTCTTTTTTCCAGACCCAATGCAAGGAGCCCTGCCACGACTGCCGAGGCAAAGGAGGTGCCGTTCAGGAACCCGTGCCGGTTTTCCGGGAGTGTGGTGAACAACCGAACCGAAGGGGCCAGGAGCCTTGCATGGGCTGCGAGTGCAGCCGATGGCAGGGACCGTCCTGCAGGATCCAGCCCGCCGACCCCCACCACCAAGGGGTGCGAGGCAGGAAAAAGGGGGGATCTTAGTTCGCTTCGGTTTCCAATGGGGGCCGTGAAGAGGACGTTTCGCTTTCCGCCCTCCTCAAGCAAATGGGTGACCAGGGGGTCTTGAGCGCGGGAGCCGAAGCTGAGGTTGATGATCTGCGCTTTCTCGATCAGGGCGAGATCCAGGGCCCGGGAGATGGAAAGGGTGGTCCCCTTACCCATGGACGTAGCATCGCCGGTCTGCTCCAGACAGCGAAAGGCAAGAAGTTCGGCCTCCGGGGCAATGCCCTCCATGCCGAATCCGTTGATGCCGGATGCGATGAGACCCGCTACGGCCGTGCCATGGACCTCCGGCCGCAGGGGGGATCCCTCGACCAGGTTTTGAATACGAACCACCCTGTCCTCCAGATCCCGGTGCCCGATATCAACCCCCGTATCCAGGACGGCCACCCGCACCCCTTTCCCCCGGTATTCCCTGTGGAGGGCAGGGAAGAAGAGTGTCCGGCCGATGGCTTGGAGGTCTGCATAGGGCTCCGATTGCGTCCTGTACACATAATCCGGTTGTGCGCCCAGGATTCCGGGCTCCCCTGTCAGGGCCTTGAGGATCTCGGCCATATGGGGGCCGGTTTCAAAGACAAGGACCCTTATCTGAATGGCGGTCATGGTGTGCGAGGCAACGAGCCTGAGGTCGTAGGTGTCTTGGAGCCTGCGTGAAATACCGGCCGCCCTCGTCGTGTCCAGGGTGACGAGCACCCTTCCGGGTGTGTGCTCGGCGGCGGTGGAGGCGGGGGTCGAACCGCGAAAGCGGGGCTTTTTCGTGGACGAGGGGGTGCGCAGGGATGTCTCCTCCCTGTTCCCGTCCGTCCATATCAAGCGTTGCTCCGCCGGTCGAGGTTGAAAAAGGGCCTTCCCCTGAATGGACCTCTTTGAAGGAGACGAAACTCCCCTTTGTTGAACAAGGGCGATAGGGAGTTCGATCTTGACTGTTGAAGAGGAAGCGTCCGGCGTAAACACCCGCTCGTAGGTGATCCTGTTCCCCCCTTCAGAAGAGGCCTGATCCAGGACCGCATCCGGAAGGGATAGGGTTTCCATGGCACTGCCATGGCCGTTAAGGACCGTTACCAAGACCGTGCCCTTTTGATTTCCCAAAACCCGCCGGCCCCATTTAAACATCCCGCTGTGGGAGCGGAAGGTCTCCTGCGGGATGTTGGTGGCCTGGCCGCCCTGGATGTCGATGGAATAGGTCACCGTGTGCACGGCCCTTGAGGCCCCTTTGATTTCAATGGAAGGAGGGGAGACCTTCCCTGAAAAGGAGAGGGTCGGGGCCTGCACGTCGAGCACGAAATCGGCTGACGTATTCCCGGGAGCCGATGCGCAGCGGCAACTCACCCGGACCCGAAACGAGTACTTGCCCATGAGGGTCGGGACTCCGAACAACCGGCCGTTGGGCCGAAGGCCCAGGCCCGGCGGAAGGACGGACTTGGGACCCGGGGAAAAGGAGAGGGGAGGAGAGCCCCCGGAGGCGCGGATCTGGATGCTGTATGGCCGACCCATCACTGCAGGGGGGAGACACGATCCGGTGATGAACATGACCTCAGGGCAGGCGGGATCGTTGGTTCGGTCCGAAGGGATCGGCGTTGCAGGGACGGCTTTTTGGGGCCCTTGTGTTTTCTTTAGGGTCCCAACGGGAGAGAGGGTCTTGTGGTTTAGGGGTTTTGAAGGGAGGTCCCCAGGGGAGGCCCCAAGGCATGTGCACGTTGCCCCGAAACATGAAAAGACGAGCATGGTCACGAGGGGCAGGATCGCTTGCATCACTCCTTCTCCATCAATCATGCAGTTGGGCGAATCTCACGATCCCGGAGCCCTGGAGAATCTCAAGAGTTTCTTGAGCGTTTTCATGATCCATCCCCTCAAGCACATACAGCCCTCTATCATCCGGGCCGTCCTTGATCTGCAACCCGGTCCTTTGAAGGAGGGAGCGAAGATCCTGCTCCATGGCCTCTCCCTTGAACACCACGTGGATTTGAAAGCCGCTTTCCGCTGTTGAGGGATCGCTCGAGAGGGTTCTGTATTCGGTCTCCTGAAAAGCCCCGCTGACCAGAAGGAGAAGGAGGACCAACTGGACTGCCGCCACAGACCAGGCCATCTTCGGCGTGGAGAAAAGGGACCCCAAATAGCCCAAGAGGCCATGGAGAAGGGGGTTTTTCTTTTTTGACATCCTGTCTTTTTGGATGTTTTCCCGAACACGCTCCAGCACCCTGGCGGAAGGCAGGGGCAGGTCCTGCTCCAGGTCCTTGTATCCCCCCTGGATAAGGAGAAACTCATCCATTTCTTTTTGGAGTTGAGGGTCGTTCTCCAGGGCCTCCTCAAAGGCCTCCCTTTCGGCAGGGCTCAACCTGTCTGCAATATAGAGCGGTACAAGATCCCTGTCATTTGCGCCCTGGCTCTTCATGGCATGGTTCCCCTTTCCCGGACCAATGCATGCTTCAGCGCTTCCTTGGCATAGTAGACCCGGGTCTTGACCGTGTTCACCGGGATCCCCAAAAGCTCGGCGATCTCTCCATAGGCCATATTGTGGAAGAACACCAGATCGAGGACTTCCCGGCGCTTGGGCGAGATCTGTTGAAGCGCCCTTTGCACGCTTTCCCTGTCTGCCAG
>JASFQI010000031.1:0-24195 GCA_050115555.1 Desulfobacteraceae bacterium | reverse complement strand
ACCAGGGCCGAGGGTCTCTCCTTGTTCAAGGTCTGCAGTTCATAAATGCAGAACATCCACACGGATCAGAACTCGATATTGTCTGGTAAAACAAAATGAGATCCTCAAGACGGGTTTGTGATGTATCGATACCATGACGGAACAACCAGGCGAGCAGTCCAAAAGCACGCGAAAGCACGCTGGATGTCGACGCGCGCACGCGCCCGTATAGCCGCCGTGCTGTGCGCGATTCTTTTGACGATGGGATGCAGTGCCTCGCCGCGGGATTTTTACAGCCCGATTGACGTGCCTGATCGGTTCTCCGCATCCGGCACCCAGGACCGTCAGCCACGATGGTGGAAGGACTTCGGCGACCCGGCACTGAACGCCGCCATCGAGGAGGCCCTGTCTTCCAACTTCTCCCTGCGAACGGTCTGGGATCGACTGGCCCAGGCCGAAGCCATCGCCCGCCATGAGGGTGCCGCCCTTTTCCCGACGCTGAACGGCGAGGCAGGTGCTGTGCGCACACGAACGCAAACCGGCAAAATCGCCACCTATGCCTCCAACCTCCGCTTGGAGGCGGCCGCCGGGTATGAAATCGATCTGTGGGGTCGCATCCGATCCAAACGCCAAGCCGCGCTTCTGGATGTACAGGCCGGCGAGTTGGACGTGCAGTCGGCCGCCGTGTCCCTTTCCGCTTCCGTGGCCAGCACGTGGTACGAATTGGCCGAGGCCCTGGCTCAAGTGCGAATCCTCGCCTCGCAAAGGAAAACCAATAAGCAACTGCTCGACTTGGTCACTATGCGGTTTTCCCAGGGTCAGGTCCAGGCAGTAGATGTGCTCCAGCAACGCCAGCTGGTCCAGTCCAGCGAGGGGTTGCTGACACTGGCGGAGCAGCGCGTGGAAGCCCTCCGTCACCAACTGGCCGTTCTGCTGGGAAAGCCGCCTAAAACGGATCTGGGCAAACCGGATCCTACCCTCATCCTGCCGGGTCCCCTGCCCCAAACCGGCTTACCTGCGGAATGGGTGCAGCGGCGCCCGGACGTGAAAAGTGCCTACCTGGCGGTTCAGGCGCAGGATCGCCGATTGGCCTCAGCCATTGCGGCCCGGTATCCACGCCTGAGCCTTTCGGCCGGTCTGGAGACCAGCGGCACGAAGACCCGGTTTTTGTTTGATAACTGGCTGGCCAACCTCGCAGCCAACCTGGTCCAGCCCGTGTTTCAAGGAGGGGAACTGCGAGCCGAAGTCGATCGCAACCGCGCAGTACTTAGCCAGACTTACCACGAATATGGTGAGGTCTTGCTGAATGCATTGCAGGAAGTGGAAGACACCCTAAGCCGGGAGGCCCACCAGGAAAAGTATCTTCAAAGCCTGGAGAAGCAACTGAAAACGGCGGCGATTGTCATCGAGCGCACGCGCTCCAGCTATCTCAACGGGCAATTGGACTATCTTCGCGTTCTGGAAGCGCTGACATCCAGGCAATCGCTGGAGCGGGAACTGCTTTCCGCGAAACGTGAACACATCGAGTATCGCATTCAACTTCACCGCGCTCTGGCAGGAAGCCTTCTCCTGGAGCGCCCTGCCCCGTTGAAACCGACCGAGATATCTTCAGGAGAACATGGTAAACCGGAGGTCGCTCTCGATGAATGATGAATCCTCCCCTGCGAAGGCTGCCGGCCCCGGCCGGGGGGTCCTCGGCAAGACGTTGACGCTGCTTTTCAAAGGCTTCCTTCCTCTGCTGGTGCTTGTCGCGGCGGTTGTGGGGGCAAAGCAGATGATCGACCACCCTCCCACAACCCAGCGTCGGACCCATAACGAACGCCAGGCCGCACTAGTAGAAACCACGGAAGCGACCGTCCGGAACGAACCGGTCGTGATGGAGGCCATGGGAACGGTGGTCAGCTCGCGGCAGTTGCAGATCAAACCGGAGGTCTCAGGCCGGATCGTCTGGCTGGCCGATAACCTGGTTCCCGGAAGTGCTTTTGATGCAGGCCGACCTCTGATACGTCTCGATCGTCGCGACTACGATCTGGCGTTGACCCAGCGTCATATCGAGTTGCGTCAGGCAAAGACGGCGGTCACCGAGGCCGAGCGATCCCTGATCAAGGCGCGAGCCGACCTGAAGCTGGAAATGGGCAACCAGGCCGTGGCCCGGCGAGAGCTGGAAGTGCTCGCCGAGGAGATCGACAAGCAGAACCAGGACCTGGTGCTGCGCAGACCGCAACTGGAAGCCGCAGAGGCCGAGGTAAAGGCCGCAGAAGCCGCTCTGGCATCGATCCAGGCTGCCGTCGAGGCAGCTGAGGCGCGTGTGAAAAGCGCCGAGCTGGATCTCGAGCGCACCACCATCCTTGCCCCATTCGATCTTGTAGTAGAAAACAAGCTGGCCGAGCTGGGGGACCGGGTCGGAACGGGAAGCGGCGTTCTGGAAGTGATCGGAAGCCGGACGTTCTGGATTCAAGTCTCCCTGCCGCAGGCCGACATGCGCTGGGTGGAGGTGCCGCTTTCGGACTCGGCTGAGCCGGGCTCCAGCGTTCGCATTTTCAACGATGCCGCGTGGTCTCAAGATCAATACCGAACCGGCCGTGTGATCCGGCGGCTTCCCACAGTGGATTCCAGGGGCCACATGGCCCGCCTCCTTGTTGCGGTGGACGATCCTCTTTCCATGGCCTCTTCCCTGGATTCTCCCCCGCCGCTCCTGGCCGGCAGCTATGTTCGAGTTGAACTCATCGGACGAACGCTCGAATCCGTGATCAGCCTCGATCGTGCCTGGATCCGTGACGGCAATTCCGTTTGGGTCATGACCCGTGACGGCCGGCTGGACATCCGCCCCGTCCAGGTGCTCTACCGCGGCAGGGACCACGTACTTCTGCGTAATGGATTGGATCCCGGGGAGCGAATCGTCACGACCGATCTGCCGGCCCCTGTACCAGGCATGCCCCTGCGCACGGAAAAGGAGAATTCCGCACAGAAAAGTTCGGCCGATGGAAAGCGCGCGGAGGCCCAACCGTGAGCGAAGACACCCTTCAAAAGCGGGGAAAAGCCGACAGTATCGCCTGGATGGTACACAACCGCATCACCCCCAACATTCTGATGATGGTCCTCCTGATCGGAGGTCTTTTCGTAGCCCTGATGATTCGCCAGGAGGTCTTTCCCGCGTTCGAAGACGACACGGTCACCATTCGTGTCCCCTACCCCGGAGCCAGCCCAGAAGAGGTTGAGCAGGGGATCATCCTGTCCACGGAAGAGGCAATCCGCGGACTGGAAGGCGTCAAAGAGGTCCGCTCCGTGGCAAGCGAGGGCAGCGGTACCGTAACCGTCGAATTGCTCGAGGGCGCAGACCGGCAAAAGGCCTACCAGGACATTCAACAGGAGGTCGATCGGATCACCACCTACCCGGACGACGCGGAAGAGCCGGCGGTCACCCTCAACGTCCACAAGCGCGACGTGCTGGAGGTCCACCTGTACGGCCGGGTGGACGAGTCCGCTCTGCGCGAGGCGGTCGAGCACGTACGCGATCGACTGCTCCAGCACGAGGGCATCACCCAGATCGAGCTGGAAGGGGCCAGGGACTACGAAATCCACGTGGAGGTCTCACAGGAATCGCTGCGACGATTCGACCTGACCCTCGAGGACGTGGCCGCCAAGGTCGCACGCACGGCCGTGGAGATTCCCGGAGGAAAGATCGACACCTCCGGCGGGGAGATCCTCCTGCGTTTTAAGGAGCGACGAGATTGGGCTCGGCAGTTCCGCCGGATCCCCATTGTAGCCGATTCCTCGGGAACCCTGGTGCGACTGGAGGACATCGCGCAGGTGTACGAGGGTTTCGAAGACACGGATACCGAGGCCTCGTTCAACGGCATGCGCGACATCGGCATCGAGATCTTCCGCATCGGGGACCAGACGCCCATCGGCGTTTCGGATGCCGTACACGAAGCGATGGCCGATATCGCGCCCGAAATCCCTACCGGGATCGATTGGGTGATTCACAGCGACCGGTCGAGCTACTACCGCCAGCGTCTGTCCCTGCTCCTGAAAAACGCCTTTATCGGGCTGGTCCTGGTGCTGGCGTTGTTGGGCCTCTTTCTGGAGTTCAAGCTGGCGTTCTGGGTGACCATGGGTATCCCCATCTCCTTTCTCGGCGGTTTGCTGTTCCTGCCCATGATGGATGTGTCGATCAACATGATTTCCATGTTCGCCTTCATCATTGCGTTGGGTATCGTGGTGGACGATGCCATTGTCGCGGGCGAAAACATCTACGAATATCGATCCAAGGGCATGGGCCCGATCGAAGCGGCCATTCAAGGGGCGCGCGACGTGATGATGCCCGTCACGTTCTCGATTCTCTCCAATATCCTGGCTTTTCTTCCCCTCTACTTTGTACCGGGGGTGATGGGTAAAGTGTGGGGGGTCATCCCGTTAGTCGTGTGCACGGTGTTTGCGATCTCCCTGGTCGAGGCGCTCTGGATCCTGCCTTCGCATCTTGCCCACACCCGAAGTGAAGGCTTTGTCGGACTGACACGCATGCTGCACAGATGGCAGCAGGGCTTCGCGCGCCTCATCAGCCGCTTTATTCAGAACGGTTTCGGGCCTTTTTTGCGCCTGGTGCTGCGTTTCCGCCCGCTCGTGCTGGCCTGCGCCGCGGCGATCCTTCTCCTGACCGTCGCCTTTATCGCCTCAGGTCGAATGGGATTTATCCTGATGCCGAAGGTCGAATCCGACCGCTCGGTGGTCACCGCAACCCTCCCGTACGGAAGCCCGATCGAGCGCGTGCGCCGGGTCGAATCCAAGCTCATTCAAGGGGCGGAGCAAGTCATTGCAGAAAACGGAGGGGACCGCCTTTCCGAAGGCATTGCCAGTCGAATCAACGAAAACGAGGTGCGCGTGGATGTGTACCTCACGGAACCCAAAATACGCCCTATCACCACGGGCAAGTTTACGAATCTCTGGCGTGAACGGGTCGGTGCCCTTCACGGGCTCCAATCGGTTCGCTACGAGTCGGACCGGGGCGGTCCGGGCCGAGGCCCCTCCCTGACCGTGGAGCTGAGCCACCGGGATATCGACACCCTCGACCGTGCCAGCCAGGCACTCGCAGAGCGCCTGGCCGAGTTTGCCGCGACCAAGGACATCGATGACGGCTACACCCCGGGGAAGCAGCAGTTGAACTTCAAAATCACACCGGCCGGCGAGAGCCTGGGCCTGACGGCGAAGGACATCGCCACCCAGCTCCGGCACGCATTCCAAGGACGGGAAGCCATCAAGCAGCAGCGAGGACGCAACGAGGTCACCGTCCGCGTGCGACGGCCCGAGGCCGAGCGCACCAATGAGTACGATGTCGAGCAGATGATCATCGCAACACCGGAGGGCGGTCAGGTACCGCTGATGGTAGTAGCCGATGTGGAGCGGGGGCGTGCCTACACTACGATCAACCGTCGGGACGGCCGACGCACCGTGAGCGTGACCGCAGGAGTCGAACCGATCGGAGAAACCAGCCGCATCCAGGCCGAGCTCAAGGCCGAAGCATTACCTCGCCTGATCCGCGATTTTCCGGGATTGACATACAGTTTCGAAGGCCGGCAGGCCGCTCTGGCCGAATCGTTCCAGGCCCTGCTACGCGGAATGGGCTTTGCCCTCTTGGGGATTTACGTGCTGCTGGCCATCCCTTTCCGCAGCTATGCCCAACCCCTGATCGTCATGCTTGCAATCCCCTTCGGAATCGTCGGCGGAACCCTGGGCCATCTGATCATGGGGTACAACCTCTCGATCACCAGCTGCATGGGCATGGTGGCCCTTGCGGGTGTGGTGGTCAACGATTCGCTGGTGCTGATCAATTACACCAACCGGTTGAGACGCGAAGAAGGTCTCAGGCCACGCGACGCCGTGCACGCAGCGGCCGTTCGCCGATTCCGACCGGTTCTTCTGACCACGCTGACCACATTTGGCGGGCTGGCGCCCATGATATTCGAGACCTCGCGTCAGGCACGGTTCATGATCCCCATGGCCATCTCCCTGGGCTTCGGCATTTTATTCGCCACCCTGATCACTCTGGTGATCATCCCCACCATGTACGTCCTGCTTGAGGACGTAAAAGCTTCGCTCAATAATGTACTGAATCCAGCAGAAAGGGCGTCTGAGATCCTTCCTCAAAACCCGCCTTCAACGTACCGATGAGGTCGTGATACGCTGAGGACCCGCGCTGTGCCTCGTCAATGCCAACAGGCGGCCGATCCGTCCCGAGCGCTCGAGGAAGTGTTTGCGAGACCGGCAACCCTGAAACCTGATTGAAGACTCTGGCAACGTTTATCCATCAGGAATCGAGGAGAAAAGGGAAAGGCTTCTTGAAAATATTCCGTTCTTGATTCACAATATGCGTATTGATTATTTTAATTGACACCTCAACACTTCATTTCGTATGATAGCCTTGCATGTTGAAGCCCCCTTCTCCACCCGGCTGAGCGAAAAGGTTATTGCAGTCGATCTCTTTTTACAGGCGTTTGTCCTATGGATATCACCGCAGATGACCTCTCCATCCTGTTTTTCCGAAAGTCTATTCGGGCGGACACGGCTCACGTCACCATGGATGCCGACATGATCGCCGTATTGCTCGCCATTGATGAAAATAAGGACATGCGACAAGTCATCAAAGAGACAGGGCTTGAGGAAGCCACTTTGAGAAAAACGCTGACCAAACTGGTGGAAGTCAGGTTGATTGAACCCGTTACAAAAAGCATCCGCTACCTTGACCGGACCTTTTATGACATTTTGAACAAAAACCTGACGATCTTTGTGGGACCCCTGGGAGAGTTTATCCTTGAAGATATTATGGACGAGATGGGGATATCCCCTGCGAAAGTGCCGTTCCATCGGACAGCGGAGTTGATTCGAAAGGCGGGAGAGCAAATACCAGACGAAACCAACAGGACTCGCTTCGAGGAGGCCATGCTGAAGGTCATACCGACATAAGGAGACATTCGCCATGATTGAGGTGGCATGCAGCAAATGCGGGAAGAAATATCGTGTTGATGAAGAAAAAATCAAGAAAGATACTGCAAAGTTCAAGTGCAAACAATGTGGCGAGACGGTCGTCGTTCGCAAGAGGAACGCCGCCCCCGAACCCCAGGCTGCACCGCCCCCTCCCCCCCCTTCTGAGAGCCCCGCAGTAAGCCCCCCGCCCTCGATCCATGAAGAGACGGTTCGGGTCGAAGACGTCTCCTCGATAGCTGAAAGGCCCAAAATCCGATTTGGACTGGCTTCCAAGATCATTACCCTCATGCTGGTGGTCAGCCTGGTGCCTCTCGGCGTCTTCTGGGGCATCAGTTTTGTGGATACCAATGAGCGCGTCCGAGAGAACACCGAGATCCTGTTGGATCAGATCGCGGAAGGATTGGGAGCGCAGCTGGATGAATGGTTCGACAAAAACGTGAAAATCCTCAAGACGGCCGCGAGGCTGCCGGATATTCAGTCCATGGATCAACGCAAGCAGGAACCGATCCTCAAAGCCATTTCCTCCGAGTATCCCTGGATTTACCTCGCGTTTACCGTAGACCCGGACGGGATGAACCGCGCCAGAGATGACGGCAAACCCCTGAAGGATTACTCCGACCGCCTTTATTATACAGGCGTGATCCAGGAAGGAAAGGACCTGGCCTGGCAGACCCTGATAGGAAGGACCTCCGGGAAACCGGCGATTGTAATGTCGGTCCCTATCCGGTCCGGGGATCGCACCGTGGGCGTGATGGCGGCGGGCATGAACATCGACAGCATCTCAGAACGTGTGGCCGCGTGGAAAAAGGGACGCTCGGGTTTCGCATTTCTGGTGGATGAACAGGGGAAGGTGCTATCGCATCAGATCGCCCAGTACGTCAAGACCCAGAAAAACCTTAAGGATCATCCCCTGGTCAAGGCCTATTGGAAAAAGAAGAAGCCCACAACCATGAGCTTTACCAATCAAAAGGGGAATGAAGCCCTCGGGCACGTCCGGGGAAATGCCTTCGGGTGGGCCCTTGTGGTTCAACAGGAACACAAGGAGGTATTCCAAACGCTCAAGGACATCCAGCGCTTTGCCATCATCCTCCTTGGAATCACCGTGGTGTGCGTGACCCTGCTTGCCTGGTTTCTGGCCAGGCGCGTGACACGGCCCATCAAAAAGCTGACGAATGCCGCAGAGCAAATGAGCCTCGGGGATCTGAATGTCGAGATCGATGTCACCTCCAAGGACGAGATCGGGCATCTGGCTCAGGCACTCGGAAGAATGCAGACGAGTCTCCGGCTGGCCATTGGTCGCCTGAGAAAAAGATCGACCTGATTCGGCTCTTTTTGCAAATCGTCTTTGACACTTGAAACCCCCAGTTCAGAGCGGATGTCGGCCGCCCGTTCGGAAGACCTCCAGCCTTCTGGTTTGGTTTCTGTACGCGCCTTCCCTCCTCCTGAAAACAAACAGCTGAACACGTCATGCAAGAAGAACAGCCTCTTCTAAGAATGCCGGCGTACCTGTCGGAATTCAGGTGCATCGGCCCGGAATGTGAGGACCACTGCTGTTACGGGTGGGACATTATCGTCGATAGAGGATCCTACGAGCAGTATCGAAAGCTGCCATCCAAAGGGCTGGGCAAACGCATTCGAAAAGCCGTCCGGCTCAACCGCAAAAATGTCTCCGAAGCGCGGTATGCCAGAATCCTTCGAAAGGGCGGCACATGCCCCTTCCTGACGCCGAATCGGCTCTGCCGGATTCATGCCGAACTGGGTGAAAGGTTCCTTCCGGACACCTGTGCCGTTTTCCCCCGGCATTTGCGGGGCAGAAACGGTTGGATTGACATCACCGCCTCCCTGGCCTGCCCGGAGATCGCGCGCCGTGCTCTGGAACCTCCCCAAGGACTTGAAATTATTGAGATCCGCTTTGATCCTTCAGCCTCCGGCATGCTGCGATCGATTGAGCCTGGGCCGTCCACTGAGTTCGAGGCTGCCAGTCTCATGCTGAGAGAGGCCGCCTTTGCCCTCTTGAAGGACAGAAATCATGCGCTGTGGCGACGCATTCTTGCCCTCGGCTTTCTCCTTGAAAAGGTCGCCAACGACAAGAAAAGACCGGCGACGGAGGCTGTGCCTATCGTATTGGATGAGTTTGCGCGCCGAATGGATTCCGGTGAGCTGATGGATCGGATGGACAACGCTCCCGCACTCACCGGTCTGCAGCTGCAGCTTGTAAGACGGCTCCATGACGAAATCATGCCTACGGTAGTCGTGAAAACGTTCAAGGCCTGCACGGACGAATGCCTTGCCGGCCTCGATTATGCCGGCTTAAAGCCCTTCACCGAGGACATCGCCCGACGCTACGATGCGTCCTTTGATCAATACTACCGACCTTTCTTTGAGCATTACGGTTTCATGCTGGAAAACTACCTGATCAACTATCTGTTGCATTACGATCTCGGCTTTCATCAAGGCCGGCGCCTGTATGAAGACTACATCATGATGGTATTGACCTTCGCCATGCTCAAAACCTATCTGATCGGTATGGCGGCATGGCATCGGGAGAGCTTCCATACAACCATGGTCACCCGGCTGATCTACTCTTTCACCAAGGTGCTGGAGCCGAATACCCGCTTCAGGGAGTACGCCCTCGGGTTGCTCGCGCAAAGCGGATGCGCGGACATGACGCATCTGGCGGTCTTGATCAAGAATTAAATGGATAGGGCGATTCTGAAAGGCACGGGCAGGCGTTCTCGAAGGATCATCCGGTGAATCCGAGTGAAGAATTGACGGTCTCGTAAAAATCCGCTCGACCGCCGGTTGGGCACACTTAACTCACTGGAATCGCTAGGGGCAAATCTCTAGGTCTCGGCTTTTTACAACTCAATCAAGAATTGAATCTCCCCGCAGTACCGCTGAAAGCGGTATGAGGAATGAGCGAGCGAAGCATTTTCAGGACACCCTGGATGTCCTCAGGCCGCCCTGCATGTAGTTGTCTATGGCCGCATGAAGGGTTTCGGCTGCCAGGCTTGCGCAGTGCCAATAGTCCCTCGGCAATCCGCCTACGGCATTCCGTATCATGCTCGAATCGATGTCCAGTATCTCCTCGGGAGTCTTTCCTTTGGCCAATTCCACCGCGGCCCAGATGCAGTTCAAGCTGTGGGAGCACCCATTGGTCCATGGAGAAGCCTCCACCATGTGATCCCCTTCGAACTTGAGACGGATCTCCATGACATCCCCGCAGGTCCCGACCACGCGCGCCTCGCCGTCCGGACCCGCCACGTGGGGGTTGAGCCAGTAATACACGGCGAACCATACTAAAATGATTGCCAGTAGAATCCCGACCCCCAGGAGGAGGCTGGTTGCATTCATGAGGATGTACTTGCCGTTTTAAAGAGACCTCCGGCCGAAGGCCATCGGCTGGAGGAAACGTGAGCCCCGCCGGCTGTCATGATCAGGCATTCCGCACCGGACAGAACCTCCATCAGTCCCTTTCCGTCCTTGGGTCCGGCCACGAAAACCGCCGTTGAGAGGGCATCGGCCAGGATGGCGTCTGCAGCCAGGACCGTGACGCTTCGGCTCTCCTGGGCTGGACGTGCCGAAGCGGGATGGATGAGATGATGGTAAACCTTTTCCTTGTCGAAATACACCTCGTAATTGCCTGAAGTGGCCGCAGCCCCGTCCTGCATGGTAAAGGTCTGCAGTGCCGGTCCTTCCCTGTCCGGATTCTGAACAGCCACCCTCCATGGCCGGTGCCGTCCGCGACCGCCGATAGTGCGGATATCCCCACCCGCATTGATCAGTGCATGCTCAATACCACGGCTCTTCAGGGCCTCCATGCCGCAGTCGATGGCATATCCCTTGGCAATCCCGTCCAGGGTCACACCCATGCCTTCCTTGGCAAAACGGACCGTCCTTCCCTGTATGCGTACCGCTCCAGGGTCTACGAGGTCCAGGACCCCGGCGATCTGGGCGTCGGTCGGGGGCGCCTGCTGGGACTCGAATGTGTGTTGATACAGGTCCACCACCGGCTTGACCGTGATGTCAAAGGCACCCCTGGTCACCGCATTCAACCGGAGCGATCGTTCCAACAGGGCTATGACTTCCGGGTCCAGGTCGGCTGCCCGGCCCTCCCGGTTCAAGATCCCGATGGGAGAGGCATCCTGGTACCTGTCGAAGAGGCGCGCGGCCCTCTGCATCTCATCAAAGGCCAGGGAGATCGCATCGTCCGCCTGGTCACGGGACGGACCGATGACAGTGATGGCTGCAAAGGTGCCCATCATCAAATGGGTGCGGGTAACCCTGTAGCGTCCCCGTCCAAATGCCACGGCCTCGCTGAGCGGGAGGGCCGCGGACAAAACCATCCCCGCACCCAGGATTCCCGAGGTTTTCAGAAAGGATCGGCGGTTGATGGTTCTTTCGCAGAAATCAGGTTTCAACATCCTCACACCTCAGAGATTATAGAGCCAACGCCTCTTGTTCCGTGGGTTCCTGACGGTCGTCCTGCTGGTACAGGGGGTATCGGCTGAAGGGTTGAATGGCATGGACCATGAAGCAGGCCTTGATACAGGCTTCATTGCACTTATGACCATACTCCATGCATTGCTTTTGATCGATACGGATGACCCCGTCGACCAGGGCCACGGCCTCCGCTGGACAGGCCCGCACACAGGACATGCAGTGCATACATCCCACCTCACATATCTGGTGGGTCATCTTGCCGGGATCCCGGCTGCTGCAACGTGCAACAGCACGAGCCTTTTTGGGTATCAGGCTGATCAGCCCCTTGGGACAAGCCTTGACACATTGCCCGCATCCCACGCAGAGGTCCTCATGGATCACCGGAAAGTGGTTCTCCATCGTGATTGCTTTGAACAGGCAGGCCGCAGCGCATTCTCCAAAACCGACACAACCAAACTGGCAGTCCGTAGGACCGGCAAAGGCTAGGTTGGCCCCGGAGCAGCGCTCGTAGCCCTGGTACTCGTATTTCTGATAATCCTTGCGGAGCGATCTGGCACAATGGACCACTGCCACGAGATCTTCCATGGCGCCCATTTGCTTTCCCGTAATTTGGGCTACGGCCTCGGCCGTCTCGGCCTTGCCTGGAAAACACAAGTGGGGCGGGACGTCCGGGTCCATGACCACGGCCTCGGCATAGGCTTCGCACCCGGCAAAGCCGCAACCGCCTCACTGCGCGCCTGCCAGGACCTCCTTGACCGCCTCCACCTTGGGGTTGACCTCCACGGCGAACTTATGGGCCGCAAGGGCCAGACCAATGCCGAAAAACAGCCCGATGCTGGCCAGCAGGGCCAACCCCCCGATGGCCAGTTTGATGTACAGGGGATCCATCTTTCTCCTCTTTTAAAAAATCGACATGCCGGAAAATCCCATGAACGAAAGCGCAAAGAGCCCGGCTACGATAAACGCGATCGGAAGTCCCCGGTAGGACACGGGTACATTGGCAAAATCGAGACGCTCGCGCACCGAGGACATTAAAAAGAGAGCCAGTAAAAACCCCAGCCCGGCGCCAAGGGCCAGCATCAGGCTCTCGATCATGTTGTATTCGTTGTCCGCCAGAATGAGGGGCACGGCGATGACGATACAGTTGGCGATCACCAGAACCAAGTACACGCCAAAGGCCTTGAACAAGGCCGGGTTGACCTTGCGAAGGATCGTATCCACGGCCTGGACGGTCAGGGATACCAGGCCGATAAACACGATGATCTGCAGATAATCCAGGCGATACGGCTTGAGCACGAACTGATAAAGGAACCAGGACATCAGGGAAGCGAAAACAATGACGAAAGTAAAGGTAATGCCCATTCCGACGGCCGTGCTCTTTTTCTGGGAAGTACCGAAAAAGACGCACAGGCCCAGGTACTTGGAAAACACGAAGTTCTGAATGAGCAGGGCGCCGACGAGAATGCCGAAGAGGTAGCCGAAGTAGGACTTGGATACCGTGACGGACTGTGTGCCAAGGCTCCTGCCTTCGGACAGGATATCCTTGACAATGACCTGGTGGGGCTGCTCCGGATTGATGGGTTCGGAGAGCTCGATCGTCAATCGGGTCTGATCCGGGCTCAGGCTGACCGTTCGAATACTCAGGAGGATGTCGGGATCGGGTTCCTCGTTGACGGTGAAATGGGTGATGTCTTCGGCCCACGCTTCATCCACCGGTCCGGCAAAGGTCAGCAGGATCTGTTCCGTCCCCTGGAACTCCGCCTCCTTGATGAACTGAGGTTTGTTGCACCCGCCGATCAGAAGCAGCGCAATCACTAGAAAAACGGCCTGGAATGCCGTCCCTTTCTTTTTCATCTCACAATCCCCGCTTCGCCCGCCGGTGGTAGACCGTTTCCACGTAATTGAAAACCGCCATCATAAAACCGACCAGGAAAAAACCGGCCGCCGGAAGCACGAAGAAAAGCATGGGCCGGAAGCCAAGCACATCGTAGCCCAAAAAGGTTCCCATCCCCAGGACCTCGCGCACCGCCCCGAGCGCCACCATCCCGAACATGAACCCGAATCCCATGCCGATGCCGTCCCAGAAGGAGGCGACCACGGTATTGCGACAGGCAAAGACTTCAAGGCGCATGGTGATGATGGCAAAGGCTACGATCAAGCGCACGAAGATTCCCATGGCCTTGTACGCTACCGGTAAGAAGGCCGCCAGCACCAGGTCGATCACTGTCACCCAGGTTGCAATCGTCAGGGTGTAGGTCGGGATTCGAATCCGGGGATGAATGTGGTCCTTGATCAGCGAGATGGTACAGCTCGAAAAAACCTGGACAAACAGCACAGCCACACCGAGCAACAATCCATTGGCGACCGTCGTGCTGATCCCCACGGCCGGGCACATGCTCAGGGCCAGGCGGAAAATGGGGTTTTCATTGAGCAGGCCGTTGACGACCAGTTGCATATTCGTTTTCGTGGTTGCTGGCACGATACATCCCTTCTATTCAAACACGTTAGAATAGGACCGGTACATTGCCTGTCTCTACAGCCTGATCAAGGATCTGAATCCGGTAGGCGAACTTCTTGGTCATCCCGACGACGCCGTTGGTCACGGCAGCACTGGAGATGGTGGCGCCGGTCAGCGCATAAATATCCTTGTCCTGGTAATGCTGCTGAATCTGTGCAACCTCGCCTGCGGACAATGCGCCCTCCTCGGTGTCCATGGTCTCGAGATAGCGCTTGTAGTCCTCCGGGAGCGGTTCCTTGATGACGGTGAGTCTCTTGAGTTTCTCGAACGTTTTACCGACGAACTGATTCTTGAAGTAATCCTGCGTGATCTCCCCGCCCAGGCCGGGGTCTTCCTCGTGCTCGATCACTTCCAGGCCCAGAATTTGAAACTGGGGATCCAGGGCGACCATGGCCTTGATAAAGGTCTTGAACCCGGGGAACTCCCCCGGCAGGAGATAGGCCGTGCGCTCTTCCCCCATGCACGCAATGATCATGGCGTCGGCAAAGCCGATCTCCGTAGAGGCCTTCAAGACGGGCAGAAGCGCCTTTTTACGGTCCTCTGCGGACAGGGCTTCTTCGGCCGTCAAACTCAGGTTGTAGCTCTCGAGAAACCGTCCCTTCAGGTCGAGAACGACAAACGCATACCCTTCGCCGGAACCGTCCTGCACCGGCACCATATACCCCATGCGCATCGCGTCGTCTTCCTCCACTATGTAGCGGTAAACCGAGTAGAGGCGCAGGTCGGGCGGCGCAGGCCGGTGCTTGCCGTACCCCAGCAGCCCGAACATGGTTTGCTGCACGTTGAGATGCTCGTTTTGCTGCTTGGCCTTGGCCGTGAAAATGAAGGTCGTACCGATGACCAGACCCGCCACCAGGCACGATACCGTGAGGGCGATCGTGATCTTGAGGATCTCTCTCATTGGACAGCCCCCTGGGAAAAGCGCTTCGGCTTGAACCATTGATCGAGTGCAGGCGTCAAGGGGTTCATCAGCAGAATGGCATAGCAGACCCCTTCCGGGTACCCGCCCTTGAGACGAATCAGGACGGTCAGGGCCCCGACGCCAATGCCGAAAACGATCTGTCCGGAGCGTTGATTCGGTGAGGTCACGTAGTCGGTGGCCATAAAAAAGGCTCCGAGCATCAGGCCGCCGGAAAGCACCGCCAGAATAGGATCTCCGGTAAACAAGCGCTCGCCTCCGAAGGCCCACGTCAGGACGCCCGTCGTGACGATAACGGACACCGGGATGTGCCAGTTGATATAGCGTTTGTAGATCAGATACAGGCCCCCAATCAGGAGCAGCAGGGCCGATGTCTCGCCGATACACCCCGGCATCCATCCGATAAAAAAATCGCTGTACACGGACACCCTGGACCCGAACTGCTCGAGCATGGCCGCCATGCCGTAGTGTTTCAGGACGTAAAGCGGCGTGGCCGAAGACACGGCATCCACGCCGGAGTCCATGTACTTGAAGATGCCCCAGTCACGGATCGGCTCCAGCCAGGCCGTGGTCATGGCCACGGGATAGGTCGCCACGAGGAAGGCTCGGCCGATCAGGGCGGGGTTGAAGATATTGAACCCCAAACCACCCATGATGACCTTGGTGACGAAGATGGCCATGACCGCACCGAAGGCCGGCATCCACAACGGCACTCCGGGCGGAATCACGTAAGCCAGCAGGACGCCGGTGATCACGGCACTACCGTCCTTGACCGTGATGGGCTGGCCGATGAGTTTTTCGGAAATCGCCTCGGTGGCCACACAACAGATCACACTGACCCCGGTGATGATCAGGGTCTGAAAACCGAAGACAAATACCGACAGGATGAGCGGCGGCATCAGACAGGCGACTACGGTCCACATGATCCGGGGCACGGTGGTATCGGTCCGTATATGCGGGGATACCGATACCAGCAGGCGATGGGCGTCGGTCGCGGGAGAGGATTTGCCAGGGGGAGATTCCGATTGCGTTGACATCATTCCGCTTTTCTCTTCTGTTCCCGAGCCTCTTTGAGTTTTCGGGCCTGGTCGATTTCTATTCGGGCAAGACGGATGAACTGAACCAGAGGTCGCTTGGCCGGGCATGCATAGGCACAACTGCCGCACTCGAAACAATCGTCCAGCAGCCCGAAGGGCTCGGTTTCGGCCCCCTTCCCTGCCTCCACGTAAATGCCGATCATGTTCGGCTCCAATCCCATGGGGCAGGCTTCCAGGCAAAAACCGCATCGAATGCACGGCCCGTAGGCCTGGTCGTCTACCTCGCAGGAGGTCAGAAAGAGCACCCCGGGCGTGGTCTTTGTGATCGGCACATCCAGGTCGGAGATGGCGAAACCCATCATGGGTCCGCCCACCACTACCTTGCAGAGGTCCTCAGTGGTTCCTCCCAGGTAATCGACGATTTCCGAAATGGGCGTGCCGATCTTGACGCACAGATTGGCCGGCCTGGCGATCCCGCGTCCTGTAATGGTGATGACGCGCTCCACAAGGGGCTTTCCCAGAACCACTGCATCGTAAACCGTCTTGGTCGTGTAGACGTTCTGCACAATGATCCCGATGCTCGAGGAACGCTGGCCGGACGGCCGAACACGGCCGGTCACGCTCTGCATGATCTGATCGGCCGAGCCCTGGGGGTACTTGACCGCCAGAGGTTTGACCTCCACCTTGAAACCGTCGTCAGGGTCTGAGCCGGCAATGGCCTCGTTCAGGGCCGAAATGGCGTCCGGCTTGTTGTTTTCCACCCCGATGGCACAGTAGCGGATGCCCAGAATCGTCAGGAGGATTTTGGCCCCCTCGACAATCTCCCGGGCATACTCCACCATGACGCGGTGATCGCAGGTAATGTAGGGTTCGCACTCGGCCCCGTTCAAAAGGAGGGTATCCAGCTTGACGCCCGGCTTGACGTTCAGCTTGACATCCGCTGGAAAACCGGCCCCGCCGAGGCCCACGATACCGGCAGCCGCAATACGCTCTTGAAGCTCTTCCCTTGAAAGGCTCCGCCAGTCCGTCGGTTCGTATACCGGGCGTGATGCGTCGGCCTCGGGATCGGTACGAATGACCAGGGCCTTCGCCTTTCCGGTTTGAGGGTGAAGGGAACTCTCCACCCCGTCAACGGTTCCGCTGACACTTGCGTGCAGGACGGCCCCCAGATTCGTGCCGATCTCACCCACCCGATCGCCCTCTTGAACCCGGTCCTTCTTTTCTACCAGGAGCTGAAAAACGGCGCCCGGCTGCCCTTTGACGAAAAGCACATGATCATCCACGGCCGGGGGGTTCCGGTGGGGCACGGATACCTCACATTCGGCCCCGACATGCTGCTTGAGAAACAGGGACACCTTGGATGGGTAAGGCATCGTTTCAATGGGCAGGGCGTTGGTGAAGTCCTTGTTTTCTTCGGGATGAACCCCGCCCTTGGGAAAGGTCGCTGGCTGGTTTGTCATCGCTTTGACCTATGCCGCCGAGAGATTTCTCTCAAGCAACCCCTGCGCGTAGGATTCCCGGGTAGTGTTGGAAAGGGCCTCGGGCCTTCCGAATTGCAGTGCGTTGGTCGGGCATGCAGCGACACAGGCCGGCTCCCCGCCCTCATCGATCCGGCCCATGCACAGGTCGCATTTGACCACCTTTCCGGCCTCAGAGTTCCACTGGGGGATGTGCCACGGACAAGCCATGATGCAGGCCTTGCACCCTACGCAAAGATTCTCCACGATGTAAATGAGGCCGTCCTTTTCCCTTCTGCGGATGGCCTCGGTAGGGCAGGCCTCCATGCACCATGCATTTTCACAATGGAAGCACGGAACGAAGACGGAGCTCATCTTCGGCACGTTATCCACCATTTTAGGCCCCAGCACGACGATCTTGCCCAGGGTCGCATCCAGCGGCACCTTGTTTTCGGATTTACACGCGACCTCGCATGAATGGCAGGCGATGCAGCGATCCGGATTCGTGGTGATGATATAATCGCCCATGTATTCAATACCTCCCGTACGGATGGGATGTTAGATTTTTCTGACGTTTACCCAACTGTGATCCAGGGCCGGACTGCCGCCGACCTTGTCGTAGAGACGCGACTGGAAGAGTGCATCGGGTGCGCCCTTTTGATAGCTGCGCTTGCTTTCGACTTCCCTGTGGCCGAATCCGTGAAGCATGAAGGCCGCCTCGGGATGAATCCTGTCCGTGACAAAGGCCCGCATCGTCGCCTTCCCGGCTTCGGATTCGACCTCAATGGCATCGTTGTCTGCGATCCCCAGCTCCTCGGCCCGCTTTGCGTTGATCCACAACGGATTCTCCGGGACCAGGTGATTGAGGTAGAGGTTGTTCTGGGTCATCACGTTGGTGTGGGCCACGCACCTCCCGCACATCAGCCGAAACGACCCATTGTTGTTTTCCAGCGCCTCGTAGGGCGGCATGGATGGAATCCCGTTGCTCTCCATGAGGTCTGAGACAAACTCGATCTTTCCTGACGGGGTTTTGAACTTGATGCCGTCCTCCCGGTCCCACCAGATGGCCTTTTCACTCAGGGACACAAACCCCTTGGCATCGAAGTCTTCGATCTTGATGTCCAGGTCCGCCAGCTGGTAGTTCCAGATATCCTCGGCGGTCTCATAGGGGAAAAACTTGCCCACGCCCAGACGATTCGCCAGCTCTTTGACGATCCACCACATCGGTTTGGTGTCGTACCGTGGGGTGACACAGGCGATACGGCGGTTGATGGCCGGCTTGAGGCCGGAACCCATCTGAAGAGGATCCGAGCGCTCCAGGAAAAAGGATTCCGGAAGGATCACGTCCGCCAGGGCCGTGGTGGCGCCGAAATTGATATCACTGGACACGATCAAATCGAGCTTCTTCAACGCCTTGAGATTGGTATTGTAATCCGGGTTGGACAGCAGCGGATCATAGCGGAAGGCGAACACTACCTTGATGGGATAGGGCTCTTCCGTAAGAACGGCGTGAGGGAACATGAAACCCACACCATGGGACGGATCGGCGATCGGGAACAAATCCTGGCCGCACCCGTCGAACCTTCGCTTGTCCTCCATCTCCGGAAACTCCTGGGACGAAAACTTCCGTAACCCGGCCGAATAACCTGCATCGCTGAGACCCTTTTTGATAAAGATGCCTCCCGGGTTCTCGATGCTGCCCATCAGAGCGTTGAGGATCATGATGGAACGCCGGAAGTAGGTCTCCGTGGGATGGTGGGAACCGCGATACCCGTAATGAAAGGCCACCGCCGGCTTGGAGCGACTCACCTCCCGGGCGAGCGCGACGATTTCAGCCGCGGGAATTCCGGTTTCCGGCTCGGCCCACTCGGGGGTATACGGGTCGACGAAGTTGCACAGCTCTGGAAAGCCCTTCACCCATCGATCTACATAGGAAGCGTCGTAGAGCTTTTCCCGAATGATGGTATGCATTAACGCGTAGTTAAGCGCCAGGTCCCCTCCCGGCCGGATCATCTTATAATCTGTGGCCTTGGCCGCCGTGATCGAGGCGCGGGGATCGATGTAGGTCACCTTTGCGCCCTTTTCCATGGCCGAAATAAGGCTGTTCAGGGCCTTGACTTCAATCGACTCGAAAACATTTCGACCATAGAGGATCACGTGCCGGGTATTCGACCAGTCGGCATTGATCTGGCCGTCCGTGTACCCGATGATCGATCGGCAAGCCGTATTGATGGAGCCCTTGCAGACCGTGTCATGGGTGAAATGGTTCGGTGACCCGATGGCCTTCTGAAACGATTTGGAGATGTCAGATATCAGGTTGGCCCGCTCGCAGTAGACCGAGCTCTTGGCGCCGTACTTGTCGAAGATATCCTTGCATCGGTCGGCCGTGTAATCCAGGGCCTCTTTCCAGCTCACCCGTCTCCACTGCCCCGAACCGCGTTCCCCGGTGCGTATCAAGGGAGACTGAACTCGTTGACTATCGTTCAACCCTGCGATCGCCGCAGCGGCCTTGGGACAGACGCCGCCGTTCATGGCCGGCACATGGGGGTTGCCCCGAATGCTGATCACCTGGTCATCTTCCACCTCCACTTGGATCGGGCAGCGCACAGAGCACATGAAACAGAGTGTTTGAAAAACTTTTTTCATCAGCGATTTCCTCCGGTATCCAGTGTGTCAATCAAAAAAAATGATGGAGTCGCAAAAAGCCGTGATCCAGAGATTTGCCCTTACGAATCCAAGCGTTACAGCGTAGCCAACAGCGGGCGAGCGGGTTTTGCGAGACCGTCAAAAAATGGGGCTTGGTGTTCATCCGAATCCAGAATGAAATCCATGCCCTGCATGGCTTCAAATAATATCCTTCTTGATTAGTATAGATTGCAAGAAAAGCATCATTATGTATGGTATTAAATATAATGCATTGCGATCACGATAATTTTCAATTCATACTAGAAAAATATTATTTCAAAAATGATATAACTATTTTTGCGAACCGGCCCGGGTTATAATGAATGAAACGATATGCTGTCAATAGAAAACATTTTCCACACGATCAAATCCAATGCATCTTCAACTTCTGTGAGCTCCTTTTTCTTCCCATGAATTTTTTTGTTGCGTTTTTCAAATTTTTTTAAAATACTTTGCCCCCTTGGCTCGGAGTTCGGTTTTTGGTTCTCTGGAGTCGAGAGAAACCTATCATTATGAGGCGTTACGTACCTTTTCGCGCCTTGGGCGCGTGTCCTTGGGTTTGAGCGGTTTTGAAAGCTGCATCCTGGCTTCTGAAACCCGGTTCCGGTTATTGCTATTTATTTCAATATGTTGCGCGCGAAACGGGTGATCCGGTTCCCTGAGAAGGGCTGGCGGCGCTCCTCGAAAAAGAGAAAGGAGTCGTTCCTCGAGACCACTCGTGACGCGGCTCCATGGCAGGCCGCAATGGGCCTTCGCATCTCGCTTTTCAAGCGGGCTGGCACGAAAACCTTCACCTGAGCTGGGTAGGGGGCAGTGGAACAAGGGGAAATGGATGCATTTTATGATCTTTGGTTATGGGTTGACGTGTATGGATCAAGAACGAAACGTAGAGAATCCACAAATGATTTCTAAGGAGGAACCTAAATGTTAAAACGAATCAAGACCTCACTCCTGTTCACGCTCTTTTTGACCTTGACGATCCTTCTCTCCTTTCAACCTTTAGCGGCCCAGGAGATCCAAGGCAAAATTGCAGAAGGCACTTACAAGGCCGGTGATATTGTGACCTTTACCGGCAAGATCCAGCCCGGGCAGGATCTCTTCATCACCATCGCCTCTGAGGAAGAATTCGCTCCCCAGAACACGGAAGGGGTCAACGAGAAAAAGAAATTCGCGTCCGCAGTAAAGAAAAACCCCTTTGAATTGGATACCGCGGTTCCGGTTCTCTACTACATCCTGACCAATAATCCGGATGCATTCGGATCGATAAGCAAGAAAAAATTCGGAGGCCCTTCCTTTGCCAAAGGGATCTATTCCACCACCATGTTCAACCTCAAGGACTACGCCGACCTGGACGGGCAGGCAAAAAGCGTCCTGGGGCCGATCCAGAACGCAGAAGAATGGAGCTTCTACAAGTACAACCATGAAAACAAATACGGAATCAACACGGTCACCAAGGAACGTACCCAGATCGGCAAGGTGACGATCTTTGCCCGAAGCATCCTCACGGATTATGAGCAATCCGGGAAGTACTGGGATAAAGGCACTTCCATCCAGTTCAACAAAGAAACCGGTGAGTTTACGGCGAGCTTTAAGACATTTCGCCACTCTCCGCCGGACACGAAGTTCAATGTATTTGTAAACGGGAAAGACATCGGTTCCTATAGCCTGGCCGGGAATGGGTTCTGGCTCAACCTGGGCGGCCGGTACATGAATCCCCTGTGGATCATTCTGGGGGCCATCCTGGTGGGGGCCTTTTTCTCTCTGATCGGTGCGGCGGGCGGTATGCTCATGGCCGCCTATCAGGTCATGGTGGTCAACACCATGGGACCGGTGGGAATCAACGCTGCAAACGTGCTTCGGCCCTCCAACGTGGCCCTGACCCTCTTTTCCCCCTTGGGTTCGTTTTACCGCTACGCCGTAAAGGAGCGCAGGGTGGCCTGGCCCGTGGGGATCTCCTTTGGGGTCGGTATCCTGATCGGATCCATCTGGCTGGGGAAATACGCGACCCAGTTTCTGCCCCTGTCTTCCTACAAGGAATGGCTGGCCGTGCTCGTCGTCCTGATGGGCATCCGGACCCTGTATGAGCTTACGCCCAAGGTCATGGAGAGGCGTAAAAACATCAAGGCCATGACTAAGAAGTTTAATGAAGAAGTTGCGAAAGCAAAGGCAGAGGGCAGAGCGGCCAAGATGGGCCACATCGAACCTGTGAAAAGCGGAATCACCGACTACCAGTTCAAGTTCTGGGGGGAGTCGTTCAAAATCAACCCCCTGCTCTTCGGGATCCTCGGGCTTTTCGTCGGTATCGTTGCCCGCAGCTTCGGTATCGGCGGTGGATTTCTGCTGGTGCCCATTATGACCATGATCGGTGCCCTGCCCATGTATGTGGCCGTGCCTGTCGGCCTGGTCGGGACGTGTTTTTCGAGCATCGGTTCTTTTATCGGCTATCTCCTCAACGGGTATCTGCCGGACCTGTGGATTGGCATTGCCATCATCATCGGCGGTTTTGTCGGTGGCATGATCGGCAGCAGGCTGCAATCCCTCTTCAGTGAAAAGCAGCTGAAATGGATTCTGGCGATTGTGCTCTTTTTCCTGTTCTTCCGGTTCTTCAAGATCGAAATCTGGCTGTAATCCGTTGAACGAGGAACCTGCTCCAAGCGGCAGGCAGCGTTTGCACGCGTTCCGCTCAGGGGAAAACGGTTCCAATCAGATGGATAACCTGCACAGGCTGCGGCATGAGAAACTCATGCCGCAGCCTATTTTCGATTTGAAGCATCGATAAGACGTACAATGGATACCATCTGGACTTATATTCTGGCATTCATCTCACACATTCAACGCGTGATGGATGCCTTGATCTCCCCGTTGAACACCATACACCCGGCTCTCAGCATCACCATTTTGGCTGCCTTCACAGTTGCAGTCACCTCCGTACTCAAAAAACGATTCACGACCCGGCGGTACAAGCGTCTAAAAGAAGAGTTTGAATCCCTCCATTCCCTTCGACAGGAGGCCCTGAAGAGTTTCGAAGACCCCTCCAAGGGGAAACGAATGGCCCGAAACATTGACCAGGCCAGCCTGAACAGGGTCTATTACGATTATTTCTTCGAAGGACTACTCAACAATCTGATCACCACCTATTTGCCTGTTCTCTGCATGGCCGCCTATGTGAACGAGTCCTTCCAACCGCATGCCCTGCAAGAAATGACCGGACAAACGGCGTTATTGACCCTTCCCCTTCCGAACCCCATTCAGATTGCTGCGTTGCCATGGTTTGTGCTCTGCCTGGTTGGATGCTGGCTTGGCATGTGGCTCTTCAAAAAACGAAGACAACGGAGTCATCCGGAAAGCGCCGGATGATGCATGAAATACCGGGGGAAACCGGGGAACGGTGTGTACCGCTTCCCGACCTCAAGGTGAAGCCGGACGTGAACCTCCGCCCAAGACAGGCTTTCTTCAGGGAGGATGAGGAAGGGGGATCAACCCTCTTGATACGTGTTGATCTTTTCTATGTAGGATTCGATCTTTTCACGAATATCCGTAGAATACTCTTCAAACTCAATCCCAAGGCTGACCTTTTCCCGGTCCTCGGTCACCCGCCGAATCTTGCCGGGAAACTCCTGATGCCCCTCCATGCCCAGAAGGGGAAAAGAGACCAGAATGCTCTCTCCGACCTCAAAAGGACTCGTGCCGCTTTCTTGAGCCGTTTGTGTGGAAAAAAGGACACCCCCACTGCTGATATCCTGAATCATGCCTGAATGCTTTCCCTTGCTCCGCATGACCGTACCAGGGATCAGGCATGCCACCCGTTGTACTTTTCTCAACTCGATGCGCTGGACCTGTGTAGGGACGCTCAAGAACAGGAGCGGAAAGGGTTTGCGGATCAGACCGATCAACGTGACCATGCATCCATATACCGAGCCGAAATGGACGTACCGGAGGATCAAATCCGTGCCGTCCTGAAGGTGCTGGCTCACGGTGGAGGCCACAGGAAAGGGAACAAGAAGATACTGATTGCACTGCATGCCGACAAGAGTGCTCTTAAACCGCATTTCCGTTTCGGCGATCTGAATGGAGACTTCCATTCCCAGGGAAGCACTGAACAATGTGGATTGTACATGATAGGAATTGACCATCCTTCTGCCCCGCAAACCGTATGAATCCGAACCCCATGCCCTA
>JASFQI010000030.1:0-24211 GCA_050115555.1 Desulfobacteraceae bacterium | reverse complement strand
GCAGTCGGTTCAACGCCCGGTTTTCCTGGACCTGGGCCAGGATGTGTTCATTCGTGACCACTTGGCGGCCGTCTCCAACAACAAAGCCCGTTCCATAAAAGCGGGTTTTGGGAACGTCGTTAAAATAGTGGGTTCCCACGGCAACCACCCCGGGTTTGACAGCGCGGACTACGGAGACGAGGTCGTTTCCTGCTGCCTGGCGCTTTGGACTGTCCGCTGCATAGGAAAGGCTTATGAAGGCTCCAATGAAAATGTGCGCAGGAATGAAAACGCCGGTGAATAGGGAGAAAAAAAGGAGCTTAAGGATTGGGGGACGCCGTATGGCACGCTGTTTGGCCATAAGAATTATTCAACCCCCTTTGTTTCCCGGACTGAATCCCCAGTGGTCCTCTGTCAAACTAAAGTTTTTCTCCCATATGAGATAGTAGGAATGATAATATGTATACCATTCAATGTCCATACGCTGAAATCCAGGAATATCTCCTCACGCTTATATGCCTTTTTCTGAGCGAGGCAAAATGTGCCAAAAATCCTATAAAAACTTGACCCATGGCATAGGCCTGTCAAGATGTCCTAAACATGCCACTCCGTCCCTTGGACAGTGTTTTACCGAAGAGACTATGAGGGACTCCTTTTCCCTGCTGGAGCAAGGTGTTAGATCTTGAGCAGCGAAAAGACTGTCCCAATCAGGAGGTAGCTGATGATGGAGAAGCGTTTTGGAAAAGTTGGCACAACGGTACTGTTTGCACTGCTCGCCCTAGGATTCGTAGCTGATCTCCCGGCTCTGGCCGGGGACGAGGAAAAAAAGGCTGAATACCTGGAGCGGGCCCGAGAGTACGTGAACAAGGGCGAGTTCGAGAGCGCGGTCATCGAGCTTCGGAATGCGGTGCAGATCGATCCCAAGGACGATGCGGCCTATGCGGAGCTGGGGGACGTGTATATGCGTCTTAGAAAGGGGCAGGAGGCCTTCCAGTCCTATTCCCGGGCTGTTTACCTCAACCCGGATAATCTCGAGGCCCAGCTGAGCCTGGGAAGAATCTTCCTCTTGGCACGAAAACCGGAGGAGGCGCGGAACAAGGCGAAGCTCGTGTTGGAGAAGACCCCGGATAACCCGGAGGCCTTGAGGCTCCTTGCCGGTGCGTTCATACAGGAGAAGGAGATTGAACAGGCGATCAAGACGCTGCAATCCGCTGCAATCCTGGAACCGGATCATGTGAAGACCCAACTCACACTGGGCCGGCTTTTGTTGGCAGAGGGTCGATTGGACGAGGCACAGGAGGTTCTTCAAAAGACCCTTTCGCTGGATCCAGGTGCGGGCCCGGCTTATATTCTGCTCTCGCAAATCCACGGCAAGCGTGAGGAGTGGGGAAAGGCCGAGGCGGAGCTCGAACGCATGGTCGAGGCCGTGCCGCCCAAGTACCAAAGTCTCACCGTATTGGCCCGGTTCTACGAGTCACGAAAGGATCGGGAAAAAGCAGAAGCCGCCTACCGGCAATCGGCTAAGCTGGCCCCTGAGGGTGTCGTGGGACCATGGATGGACCTCGCAGGCTTTTATGCGCGAGGCAAGGACTACGACCAGGCCCTCGAGGCCATGAACCAGGCACTCGCTGTGCGGAAAAACGACCCGGAAATTCTCACTGCCATAGCGAACCTCCACTTCGACTTTGGCCACTTCCAGGCAGCTGAGGCCGCGGTTGACCGTATCCTGAAACAGGATGCGGGACACCTAGGGGCCACTTTCCTCCAGGCCAGGTTGGATATGCGGAACAAGCGCTTCGAGGATGCATTGGATCGCCTCAACCGCCTGATCAAGGAAAGCCCGAAGCACGCTGCTGCCCATTTCTATCGCGCCCAGTGCCTCGGGGTCCTGGGAAGGCCGGAGATGGCAGAGCAGGACCTGAGAAAGGCTGTGGAGCTCCAGCCCAGGTACCTGGATGCGCGCTTTGCCCTGGCCAATGTCTACTTGCGCAAGCGAAACGCATCCCTTGCACGCGAGCAGATCTCTGCAGCCCTGGATCTGGCACCGGGCCACCCCCAGGCGCTCATGCTCCAGGGAGCGCTCCGTGTCTTGGAAGAGGATCTGGATGGGGCCATCAGCTCTTACAACAGCGTGATTGAGGGGAGCCCCCGCTTTGCCCCTGCTTATGTCAAGCTCGGCATGGTATACCTCATCAAGGAAGACCAGGAGCGCGCAAAAGAGGCATTCGAAAAGGCCCTGGCCATAGATCCCCCCCATCCACAGGCCCTGGAGGCCCTAGTGTCCCTGCACGTGCAGGCAGGCCGGTTCGAGGAGGCCAAGGCCCTTTGCAAACAAGCCGCAGAGCGTGCAGGGGAAAACGTCTCCCTTGTGGCCTTGACTGAGTATCTTCTGGGACGGGTACTCGCAGCCCAGGGAGACCTGCCTGCAGCCAAGGAGCGTTTCCAGGAGGCTACGGATAAGAACCCGGGTCTTTTACCGGCCTACATGGCCCTTGCCCGGGTGGCAGGCCAGGAAGGGAAGCTGGATGAGGTGATCGCGCACTATGAGGCCGTGCTAAAGGAACGGCCGGACTTTCTTCCCGCCTACATGGCCTTGGGCACGATTTACGATCGCCAGGGCCAGGCAGAGAAGGCAGAGGCATTTTACCGCAAGGCCCTGGAAGTGAGGGAGGATTTTGCACCTGCGGCCAACAACCTCGCCTGGAATCTGGCCCAGAGAGAGATCAAGCTCAATGAGGCTCTGGATCTTGCGAGGCTCGCCAAAAAGCATCTGCCCGAGGACCCCAACGTCATGGACACCCTGGGGTGGGTGTACTACCTCCAGGAAAGCTACCAGAACGCCGTGGCCGAGCTCCAGGACAGCGTGGCCAAAAACCCGGACAACGCCATTACGAACTATCACCTGGGAAAGGCCTTGTACAAGATCAAGGAGTACGAAAAGGCCCGGGAGTACCTGGCCAAGGCCCTTGAGTTGGACCCCGACTTTTCCTGGGCTGATGACGCCCGCCGTTTTGTGAAGTAAGGGAAAGCGCGGGAACGTCTGGTTTCACCAATTTTCTCCCGCACGAATGGGCACACAGCGCATCCGTTACGTCCGGGCTATATTCTCTTGACAACGTGAATGAGGTGACCAAAATAGTGTAACATGTTACACACCCTGGTTGGAAAACACGAGTCCATTGAAAAGATCCGAAGCCTGGTAGCCATGGTGGCGGACACGGCTTTCAACGTCCTGATCACCGGGGAAACCGGGACCGGCAAGGAGGTGGTGGCACGCCTTCTTCATGAGCAATCTTCACGACGCCGTGAGCGATTCGTCAAGGTGAACTGCGGGGCTTTACCCGGCACGCTGCTGGAAAGCGAGCTTTTCGGCTATGAAAAAGGCGCCTTTACCGGTGCGGAACAACGCAAACCGGGCCGTTTCGAGTTGGCCTCCAAAGGCGTAATTCTGCTCGATGAAATCGGGGACATGCCTCACCCTCTTCAAGCCAAAATGCTGGAGGTTTTGCAGAGTTTTTCCTTTCATCGGTTGGGTGGAACAAGGCCGGTCACTGTGGATGCGTGGGTGATCGCGTCCACGAACCGGGACTTGGAACGCGAGATGAAGGCCGGCCGTTTTCGCGAGGACCTCTTTTACAGGCTCAACGTGATCAAGATCGAGATCCCCCCTTTGAGAGAAAGGAGGGGAGACATCCCGCTGCTTGTCGAACATTTGGCGGCCCGCTACCAAAAGGAGTACGGGCTTGAAGCCGACTTTCGGCTCACCCCGGACCTGGAATCTCTGTTTTTGAGCTATCCGTGGTACGGGAACGTCCGGGAGTTGGCCAACATGGTGCTTCGGCTCATGGCCGGAGAAACCGCCCAAAGGGTTCGAGAAGAGATCACTCATTTCTGGACGGCCGCCGAAGCGAATGAGGAGCCCGTTTCAGTGTCCGAGAAACTGGGTGCATCCGGGGGCGAAGAAAAGGACCAAAAGCCCATTCCCCTCATGACCCTCCGGCGAGAGGCCGAGCGCGCCATTGAGCATCAGGCGATTCAGTATGCCCTGAGGGCGAGCGGGGGAAATAAAAGGAAAGCGGCACGAATCTTGAATATCAGTTACAAGACTCTTTACAACAAATTGGCCACTCTCGGCCTCGATATTCCCCCCAAGGCGTCTTACAAGGTTCGTTGAATGCAGACGCCGTGAAAGGAAACAAGAGGAAGCACGCGCGTGGAAGGACTGAATCTGGACATCAAGAAGTATGCGGACATGGCCAAACGCCGGATCTACTGGATGGTGATTCCGTTGATGTTGGTGCTTTTGGGCGGCCTGGTGTACGTGCTTCGAGCGACACCCGTATACGAGGCCGAGACCCTGATTCTGGTCCAGCCCCAGGAGGTGCCTCAGAATTTTGTACGCTCCATTGTCCAGAGAGGGGTGGAGGAGCGGCTGCGCACCATCACTCAGCAGGTAACGAGCCGCACGAACCTGGAGACCATTATTGACGAACACGAGCTTTATGGTGACACGGATACGATGCTCGAGGCCAAAGTGGCCCGTTGCCGAAAGAGCATCCGCGTGAATGTGGGCGGCGGCCATGGGGGCAGGACCTTTGGGATCACATTTCGCCACACCGATCCGGAAAAGGCCAAGGACGTGACCAATGCGTTGGCCTCCAACTTCATCTCGGAGAACCTCAAAATTCGAGAGTCCCAAGCCCTGGGCACCTCAAGCTTCCTGGCCGACGAGCTGGAGACCATTCGGCGAAGGCTGGAGAAAAAGGAAGAGGCACTCAAGGAGTTCCGATTGGCCCACATGGGGGCGATGCCCGAGCAGCTCCAAGCCAACCTCAGCATGCTCGAGCGAACCCAAAGGCAGGTGGAGCAGTTGAACGACAGCCTGCAGGACGCCCAGAACCGAAAGCTCATGCTCCAGGAGCAGATCGCCCGACAGAGGCGCATGGCCGAGCAGATGGCCCAGTTTGCCGGGGACGAATCCCTGTTAGGATTCGATGAAACGGGGCTCCAGAGCCCGGAAGCCCAGGAACTGGCGTCTCTTCGGAACCAGCTGGAGGCCCTTCAGGTGCGTTACACCGAGAACCACCCGGATGTGCGCCGCTTGAAGGCGATGATCGAGAAGCTCGAGGCCCAGGCTGAAAAGGCGCAAGAGGAGCGGGCGGCGAACGAAGGGGCGTCCACTCCCCCGGATACCGAAGATCCCTTGGTAATGCCGGGCGCGGACATGGGTGATCTTATGCCCTCTGCTGAAGACATGTTCAAGCCCCAGCTGAGGCAGATCAACTATGAGATCCAGGAGATTCGAGAAGATATTGCCGATGCCAAGAAACGCATGGATGTGTATCAGAGCCGTGTGGAGGAGATTCCAAGGACCGAGCAGGAGGTCCTGACCCTCAAACGCGATTATAATAACCTACGTGAACTTTACAACTCCATGCTCAATCGGAAGCTCGAGGCGGAGATCGCGGTGAGCATGGAAAAGAAGCAAAAGGGCGAGCAGTTCCGAATCCTGGACCCGGCCAAACGACCGGAGCTCCCGGTGGAACCGGATGTGAATCGCATCTTCATGATCACCCTGGTGCTGGGCCTCGGTCTGGGTGGCGGTCTTGCCTACCTCAGGGAGATGATGGACTCCTCGTACAAGGAGCCCAAGGAGGTGGCGGAGCACCTCGGCCTGCCGATCCTGGTCAGCCTCCCGCTCCGTTACACCGAGCAGGAGAAGAAGGCTAGGCGAAGAAAGAAGTGGATCAAGGCGGCCGGGGTCGTACTGGGTTTCGGGGTGTCGGCTACCGGAATTCTGGTGGCGGCCAAGGGTTTGGGTAAGACCGTAGAAATTATCATGGGATTCCTGCCTTTTGTCGGCGGACTGTGATTGAGGGATGTTCCTCCCACTTGGAAGGATCGTGTATGGGAAAGATATCGGATGCACTGGAGCGACAGAAAAAGGAACGGGCCATACAGGCGGAGAGCCTTCGAACGGAACGACCCGAGCAAGGTGAGGTCCCGGTTCCGCCCAAAGAGCCCAAACGATCGAAGGGCCCGTCTGCTCCTGCGCCTCCGGTGTCAAAAGAAGACGTGAACCAGCTCCGCATGGAGGATCCTGAGCTTTCCCGCATTCAGAGGGTCGCGGGAAACCGCAAGTTCAGCCCCAAGCTGATCGTGGTGTCCGCACCCGAATCCGTGGATGCGGAAAACTTCAAGGCCTTACGGGCCGGCATTCAGTTGACTGCGGAGAAACACAACCCACCACGAACGATTCTGGTCACCAGCACCTATCCCGGAGAAGGCAAGAGCTTTGTGGCCTGCAACCTGGCGGCGAGCATCGCATTCGGCATCGACGAGCACGTGTTGCTCGTGGACTGCGACTTGCGCCGGCCACAGGTCCACGAGTACTTCGGGTATGTGCGTTCCCAGGGCCTGGCCGACTATCTCTCCGAGCGGCGAGAGATCCACGAGCTTCTCATTAATACGGATATCCCCAAGCTCTCGATACTCACCGCGGGGACCCCTCTGTCCAATCCGGCGGAGCTCGTTTCCTCCAACAAAATGGAGGCGTTGATCGAAGAAGTCCGCAACCGCTACGATGATCGCTACGTGATCCTGGATGCCACACCCACCCAGTTCACCTCGGAGGCCGCAGTCCTCTCGAGGCATGTGGACGGAGTCCTCCTTGTGGTGATGGCCCAGAGGTCCCCCAGGCAGGCCGTTCAGAACGGACTCAGGAACCTGGAAAAGGGTCGGATTCTGGGCGTCGTATTCAATGGCTACAGCGAACCTTTGAAGAGCTATCGCAAATATTACTCCGGATACTACCACAACTGATCGGGCAGCCGGGGGTGGTTGAGGCGTGCGGATTTTTCGGCAGTATGTATCGAGCCGGGAGCTCGTGTTCATCCTGGGTGAGGGGTTCCTCATCTTTGGGGCGGTCTTTCTGGCCTCGTTCTTCTTTTTCATGCCCGAAATGGGGTTTCTGGACCTCCTTACCCTGGTCTGGCCAAAGATCCTCCTGGTGGCCCTGGTGACCCAGCTCAGCCTCTACTTCAATGATCTCTACGAGATCCGGGTGCCCGAAGGGACACTGGACCTGGCCACCCGCCTCATGCAGGCCATTGGCATGACCTCCATTGCCCTGGCGGTGATCTACTTTGTGTGGCCCAACGCCATCATCGGGCGGTGGGTGTTCTTCCTGAGCCTCGTGTTCCTGATCGGATTTCTCGTGTCGTGGAGGCTCTTGTACAACGTGGTGATCACCCGCCGGCTGTTTGCACGTAAGGCATTGATCGTGGGTGCCGGGGAGCTGGCCGAAAATCTGCTCGAGGCTGTCAGTCAACGCAAGGACTTGAGCTACGACATCCGTGGGATCGTACGTCATCCCCAAGAGATGTTGGCTATCAAAAAGGCCCAGGGCATCCCGATGCACCAGGGTTTTGAAGGTCTCTGCGATTTGGCCGAGGCCGAGGAGGCCTCGAGTCTCATCGTGGCTCTGGACGACAAGCGGGGCATCATGCCTTACAATGAGCTCCTCAATTGCAAGATCCGGGGGCTTTCCGTGATCGACGGGGAGAGCTTCTATGAAGAGATCACAGGCAAGCTCCTGGTGGAAAAACTCAACCCGAGCTGGCTGATTTTTTCAGAGGGGTTTCGAAAGTCCGCCTTTTCCAGGTTTCTCAAGCGCCTTGTGGGGTTCGTCCTGGCTGTGGTCATGGGGCTCCTTCTTACTCCGCTGATGGTCCTGGTGGCCGTGGCCATCAAGCTGGACTCTCCCGGGCCTGTGATTTTTTCCCAGGAGCGGGTGGGGGAGAATGGGGAAATCTTCATGCTCCACAAGTTCCGCTCCATGCGCCAGGACGCGGAAAAGGAGACCGGTCCGGTGTGGGCCACGGAAGAAGATCCCCGCATCACTCGGGTCGGCCGGATTATTCGAAAGCTTCGAATTGACGAGCTACCCCAGTTGCGTAACGTCTTGAACGGACAAATGAGCTTCGTGGGCCCACGACCGGAGCGACCTTTTTTTGTGGAGCAGCTTCGAAAGACCGTGCCCTATTATGACGAGCGGTTCTCGGTCAAGCCGGGGCTCACCGGGTGGGCCCAGGTGATGTACTCCTACGGGGCTTCCGAGGAAGACGCCCTGGAAAAGCTCAAGTACGACCTGTACTACATCAAGAACATGTCGCTGGTGCTCGACCTCATCGTAATTTTTCACACGATCAAGATCGTGCTCCTGGGCCGGGGATCGCGTTAAGCAATCTTTGTTTTTTGTAGGGCGGGGTTTCATACCCCGCCATCTTGGTATCTTTACGCAGGGTGGGATTTCACATTCCGCCATCCAAGCTGCGGAAGGGTCGATCTCAGGTTTTCTGTAGGGCGGGGTTTTACACCCCGCCGTCTTGGTGTCTTTACGCAGGGCGGGTTTTCACATCCCGCAATCCAGACCTCGGAAGGGTCGATCTCAGGTTTTCTGTAGGGCGGGGTTTTATACCCCGCCGCGTTCTTGCCAAGGGGGATAACGTATGCGCCTCAAACAAACCCTCGTCGCCTCCGCCATCCTCCTCGCCTCGGCCATGCTCATGCAGTACGCCATCCACTCGGAGAACGTCCCTCCGTCCCGACCCTTGTCCGAGTTCCCCCTGCACATCGACTCGTGGGTCGGGCGCCCGGAACGCTTTGACGATCAGGTCTACCAGATCCTGGGCGTAGACGAAACCATCCTGGCCACGTACCGCTCTCCGGCTGGAGCATGGGTCCAACTCTACGTGGGATTCTACGAAAGCCAGCGGGAGGGGGATCTGATCCACTCGCCCAAGAACTGCATGCCCGGCGCAGGGTGGAGCATTGTGCACACCTCCCTGGAGACCCTCTCAGTCCCTTCTCATGACGAACCCTTTGAGGTGATCAAGCTCATCTTGGAAAAAGGGACCCAGCGGCAGATGGTGCTCTACTGGTTCCAGTCCCGCGGGCGGTTTATTGCCTCAGAGTATCTCCAGAAGATCTACCTGGTGCTCGACTCCATCACCCGGCACCGCACGGACGGTTCGTTTGTGCGCCTGATTGCACCCATGCACCCGCAAGGAGAGGAGCCCACTCTGGACACCCTGAAGACCTTTGCCATGAAAGTCATCCCCATCCTGGAGGAGTATCTTCCTTCATAGAGGACCGCTCATGACTGAACGACCACTTCCCTTTCCAGCGAAGACGCTTATCTTGGCAGGACTTTTGGCCACTTGCTTCGCGTTGGCATATGCGAACACCCTAACCAAGCTGGTGGGGGATTGGTCCACGAATTCAAATTTTTCCCACGGGTTCCTCATCCCTCCCATTGCCGCCTACATGCTCTGGCAGAAGCGAAAGGACCTCACACAAGCCCGAAAGGAATCCAGCCTTTGGGGTCTCTTTGTTCTTGCAGCGGGCTTGGCGCTTCACATCGTGGGAAACGTTGGGGCTGAGCTCTTTACCATGCGTTTTTCCATACTGGCTACGCTCTTCGGCCTCACCCTCTATCTCTTCGGCCGGGAAGTCACACGCAAGACATTCATCCCCATTCTCTACCTACTGCTCATGATTCCGATCCCGGCGATATTGTGGAATAAGATTGCATTTCCCATGCAGCTTTTCGCCTCGAGCTTGGCCGCGAAGTCCATCCGTCTCCTGTCCATTCCCATCCTGCGGGAAGGCAATGTGCTCCACTTGGCCAACACAACTCTAGAGGTGGTAGATGCCTGCTCCGGCCTGCGCTCCCTCACCAGCCTTCTGGCCCTGAGCGTTGCCCTGGCCTACATCGTGTCCCTGTCCCGTGTCTCAAAGATCATCCTGTTTCTATCTGCTTTTCCCATTGCTATTGCCGTGAATATCTTCCGTTTAACCTTGACCGCAGCAGCAGCGCATTGGATCGGCCCGCACATGGCCCACGGGTTTCTTCATGAAGCCTCCGGCATGATCGTGTTCGTGCTCGCTTTTATCCTCCTCTTTCTCACCTACCTGGGGCTTTCCAAGATTGAACGCTGAAGCATCCTTGATGGTTTGCCAATAGAGATTTGATATGGATGCCGCCCGATGCGTGTAAAAGGCTTCCAACTCCTTGCATCCGATTGCACTTGAAGTTGAAGATCTTATTTCACAAGGCTAGCCGAATCACGAAATATTCAGTGTGTGTCTATGGAAATAGTTATAATTACAACATGTTAATGAATTGCATGTTCTGATGTCCCTCCTGGTATCGTTCTTGCTTTGTTAAAGCCGAAGTTAGAGTTTCGTTAGGGAGACAAGGCGACTGCCTCCAGAAGTGAACACAAAGTTCCGGCGATTTTTTGGGTTGCTGCTCTGTAACCCAAAGGGGCGGAGCCTGCGCGCTGGACACCCCCATACTTAAAACCCTGAAAGAATGAATTCGCGAACCTTCACCATCCAGGAAGCAAGCCGGCAGACCAACGTGTCCACGCACACGCTGCGTTACTGGGAGAAGATTTTGGATGGGATTGTGGTCCCTCTTCGGACGCCCGGCGGGCAACGCCGTTACACCCGGGATCATCTCCTTCTCCTGGAGGAGATAAAGCGGCTCAAGCGGAAAGGTTTCACACTGGCCGCCATTCGGGAAGAGCTGAGTCAAAGTATGACCGTGGAAAGGCTCGAACCCGACTCGCCAACCCTTGAGCACCTAGCGGATCACATTGCCGAGGCCGTCCGCACTACCATCTATCGCTTCTTCCAGGGAAAAAACAAGGACTGAGGCCCTTGGCGATCAAGCGCTTCGAGGACATTCAGGCCTGGCAAGAAGCCCGCGTTCTGGTCCAACTCGTGTACGAAGCCATTCGGAACAATCGCGGATTTGAAAAGGACTTACGCTTTCTTTCCCAGATCCAGGCCGCAGCGGTTTCATCCATGAGCAACATTGCCGAAGGATTCTCACGGCAGAGCACCCGCGAGTTCATCCAATACCTGTTCATCTCCAAGGGATCCGCGGCCGAGGTACAAAGCCAGCTGTATGTTGCCCTGGATCAGGGGTATATCTCTCAAGAGCAGTTCGACACGATCTACAGTCAAGCGGAAACCGTGTGCAAGCTCGACTCCGGCTTCATCAAATATCTCAAAGGATGCAAATAAACGAACTCAACTCAACGAACTCAACAAACCCAACAAACTCAATGAAGTCGTTCAACTCAACAAACTCAACAAACCCTACTATTCTCCTCACCATCGACGTAGAGGACTGGTTCCAGGTGGAGAACTTCAAGTCGTGCATCTCCTACGACTCTTGGTCTTCACGCGAACTCCGGGTGGAGCGAGTCACGCACGTCATCCTAGATCTGTTAGACTCAATCTCCCGAACTCCACCCAACCCAACAAACTCAACGAACACTGTAACCTTCTTCATCCTCGCCTGGATCGCTGAACGACTCCCGGGCCTGGTGCGTGAAATTCACTCCCGGGGGCATGAGGTCGCATCTCATGGGTGCACGCACGAGCTCTGCAGCACGCAGACCCCGGAGGCGCTATTGGACGACCTCACCCGGAGCAAGGAGATTCTGGAAGCCAGGATTGGAGAGAGGGTGTATGGCTTTCGTGCCCCCAGCTTTTCCATCAGCGAGCGTATCCTCGAGTCCATTCGGGATGCCGGCTACCTGTATGACTCCAGCTACAACTCCTTCAGCCTGCACGGTCGGTATGGCCGGCTCCCCCCCATCCGGTCGAATAGAGGCGCCACTCAGACTTCCGCCCTGATACAGCCGATACAAGGCGTCTATGAAATCCCCATCAGCAATGTGGAAATCAGTGGGAGGGTAATCCCATGGGGGGGAGGAGCCTACTTTCGGCTTATTCCGGAACGGCTGTTTCGCGCGGGCATCCGCCTCATCCTGAAACGTCAAAACGCCTACACCATGTACCTTCACCCATGGGAGTTCGACCCGGATCAACCCCGGGTGAAAGAAGTCCCTGTCACGCGTAAATTTCGCCATTACTCAAACTTGGGTAAGACACAGAACCGGCTGAAAAATCTCATTACGACCTTCTCCCACTGTTCATTTGTGTCGTGCAGAGATTACATCCGTCAAACCCAACAAACCCAACAAACTCAATAAACTCCTCCAATCCGACAAACGCCAAAGATCCCGCTTCCCATCTGGCTGAAAGGGTGATAGGGTCCCGAAAATTGACGGAGTCGCTAAAAGCCGAGACCTAGAGATTTGCCCCTTACGGTTCCAATGACTTAAGGGCAGTCAACCGGCGGTCGAGCGAGTTTTTGCGAGACCGTTAAAATTTGATCGGAGAGCGTAAAAGTCATTTCTTTCGTAGAGGCTTCAAAAAGGCAAAGAGACGATGAAAAAGTGGATCGTGAAAAAAATGTTGAGATACTGCCCATACTGGATGGCGGGGAGGTTGAGGAGATGCATCAGAATAGATCACGGCCGCATGGAGGGGTTCCAATTCAAAGTTGCCCAGGACATTTCGGAGTTTGAATCTGCCTATCGCCTCGTGCATGATGAGTATGTTCGGTGCGGTTACATGGATCCCAACCAGATCGGCATGCGATTCGGCGTTCACAATTTTTTGCCTGAATCGACCACCTTCATTGGGTCATGTGACGGACTCATCGCGTTGACGATTTCACTTTTTCAGGATACGGATATCGGTCTTCCCATGGACTCGATTTTTAAAGAGGAAATCGATCGTTTTCGATCTCAGGGCAGAAAAGTGGCAGAAGTAGGCGCCCTGGCAAGCCACCCGAAATTTCGCAATGGGAACCAGAATATCCCGATGTACGGGGACAAGATTGCGTACCTGTATGCCCGGGATCACCTTGAAGTAGACGATCTGGTGATCGCCGTCAATCCAAGGCACGAGTGGATCTACCAGCACATCCTTTTACTGGAAAAGATCGGGGAGAGAAGCTCCTATGACTACGTAAACGGGGCTGCGGCAGTAGGCTATAGGTTGGACCTGTCCACCTTCGAAGACAACCTGAAAAAAGCCTATGAAACATTTCCGGCTGCGAGCAACCTATACGCCTTCTTCGTGCAGCATCAAACGAAGAACATTGAGCTTCCCCCGAAAGGTGTAAACTGCGTATCGAACAGAAACGTGGTGAAGCACTTCCTTGCCAGAGACCCGAACTGGCTCGACGCGTTGGATGAAGACGCGCTGGATGTGTTCAGTCGGTATTGGTATTTGCTGGCCGCGGACACTGAATTTGATCCTCTGGATTCGGATGAAGCGCCTTCTGCTCTTGATGAAGCCCATCCCTTTTTGCTCGAGGCGGCAACACTTCGCTCGTGAACCGTGCTTCTTCCTGGTGGTGGATTGCCACACCCGAAACCCGTTAGGCCACTTACCATGCTTTGACCAGCCCAGGAATCTGTGGCATGGAATAGGGCACCCAGCAAGAGGAAGTACGCGGATGGCATTGTGGGCGACTACCCCATGGCACGGAAAACCTCGGGTGGTTCGATCCCTTCTGCGCCTACCAGACTGACCCAACGAACCCAATAAACCCAATGAACGCAACAAACCCAACAAACTCGTCAAACACACTCCACCTCATCGCTGCTGCCCGCCCCAACTTCATGAAAATCGCGCCCCTGTATCATGCCCTTCTTCAGGAGCGTTGGGCTGAACCCGTGATCGTTCACACGGGCCAGCACTACGATCTGAACATGTCCGATGCCTTTTTCCAGGACCTCGGTCTGCCCGATCCTTCCATCCACCTGGGGGTGGGCAGCGGGTCCCATGCCGAGCAGACTGGCCGGGTCCTGATGGCCTACGAGCAGGTGCTCCTGGAACAGCCGCCTTGCCTGGTCGTAGTCGTGGGAGACGTGAACTCCACCCTCGCGGCCACCCTGGCGGCCACCAAGCTGGGCATTCCCGTGGCCCACCTGGAAGCCGGCCTCCGCTCTTTTGACCGGACTATGCCTGAGGAGATCAATCGGCTGGTTACCGACGTCCTGGCCGATCTCCTCTGGACCCCATCGCCTGATGGGGACGAGAACCTGCTTCGCGAAGGGGTTTCCCGGGAAAAGATCGTCCGCGTGGGGAACATCATGATCGACTCCCTGGAGATGCTTCGCCCCAGCATTCAGGCGCAACCCGTGTATCAGGATTACGGCCTCCAGGCCAACCGGTACGGCGTGGTGACTCTTCACCGGCCGTCCAACGTGGACGATCCGGCCACACTCACGGCCCTATGCAACACCCTGAAAAGCGTGGCCGATCGCATTCCATTGCTCTTTCCGGTCCATCCGCGCACACGCAAGAACCTGGTCGAGAATCGTTTGATGAAGTCCTTGGAGGAGATGCCCTCCCTCCACTGCGTGGATCCCCTGGGCTATATCGCATTCATGAACCTCGTGTTCAATGCACGCATCGCCATCACCGACTCGGGCGGCATTCAGGAAGAGACTACGTACCTGGGCATCCCTTGCCTGACCCTGCGCCCCAATACGGAACGACCCATCACCGTGACCCAGGGCACCAATCAGCTCTGCACGGTAGAGGATCTCCCACGGCTCGTTGAGGAGGCCCTGAACGGACGTTCCAAGGCCGGGAGCATCCCCGACCTCTGGGACGGTCATACCGCCGGCCGGGTGGTGCGGTCTATCCGAGCTTTCATAGGTATATCTTAAAAGCACTCCCAACCCAACAAGCCCAATGAGCTCGACTATTCCCCTTTCCATCCGCCTCGCGACCCCCAACGACCGCGCCTCCTGGGACGCCTACGTCCTCAATCATCCCGATGGGCTGGCCTACCAGCTCTTTGCCTGGAAAGAGGCCGTGGAAGGGGCGTACGGCTTCGAGTGCCCTTACTTCCTTGCCGAAGCGGAGGGAACTCTCTGCGGCGTGTTCCCATTGGCGCACATCCACCTCCCGCTATGCAAGGGGACCCTTGTATCGCTGCCGTACTGCGATGCCGGGGGGATATTGGCAGATTCCGATGGTGTGAGGGGTCGCCTGCTCGAGCAGGCCCTGGACTATGCCACGGAACGGGGGATATCCAATGTCGAAATTCGATCGGTCGTCCCTATTGGGATGGATGATGAAAAAACCCGCCACCCAAGCAAGGTGCGCATGCTCCTGAGCCTTCCAGGCGACTCAGAAACCCTTCTTGCGGGTTTCAAATCCAAGCTTCGGAGCCAAGTGAAAAAGCCCTCTAAGGACGGCCTTCGATCCCGGCTGGGCGGTGTAGAGCTTCTGGATGTCTTCTATCCGCTGTTCGCTGAGAACATGCGCGATCTGGGCTCTCCGGTCCACAGCAGGGAGTGGCTTCGGTGCGTCCTCGAGCGCTACGGTGAACACGCCCGATGCTGCATCGTGACCATGCCCGACGGCGAGCCCGCTGCCGGCGGCTTGATTCTCTGCCACCCCCAGACCGTTTCCGTTCCCTGGGCCTCGTCTCTCCGCCGCCTCAACCGCTGGAATCCCAACATGCTCCTCTATTGGAGTTTCCTGGAGTATGCTGCAGATCAGGGCCACGCTGCCTTCGACTTCGGCCGCTCTACCCCGGAGGAGGGAACGTACCGCTTCAAGGCACAGTGGGGCGCTAAGCCCCAGCCGCTTCACTGGGCTTGTTCCAACACTTCGCACACCCAGAATAATGCGGATCCAACGAAACCCGTGTCTCCCGGCGCCACTCAAGGTTTCGGCCGAGAGGCTGCTGAGCGCGTGATCCAGCGGATGCCGCTTTTCATTTCTCAGCTCGTAGGAACCCGTCTTCGCCGCTATATTACACTTTGATTGGACCCGGGACACAGTGAAACGCACTACGCTTCGTTTCATGAGGACCGCATGCGTATTCTACACCGTTTGTATGCTCCTGACCGCCGCCATTCCCATGAAAACATCCAATAATAGGGCCCCGTTCTGGGCCGCCATGGAGCCATCACTGCAAAACCTCCTCCACATTCCCATGTTCGCCGGGTTTGTGCTGCTCTTTGATCGTTCCCTCGGAGCCCCCTTGGCGTATCGTACCACCGGATTGGGGTTCGTGCTGGCTGGTGCCTTGACTCTGGGTATCATCATGGAAGGCGTGCAAGTCATCGTGCCAGGACGCTATTTCGGCTGGGGGGACATGGCGCTGAATCTACTCGGAGCCGCCGCAGGCGTCTTGCTCGTCCTCAGGCTTCGGCGCAGGAGGGCCCGTCCAGGCCGATCAGCGGATGTCTAGGGATTGCGTTCGCATGAAAAAAGGAGAGGAGGAATAAAGCGCCATGCCTTTTCTACGGTCCCGGCGCGCCACGTCCCGCCGGGACGTTTCGCACCACAAAAAAGGCGGGGCCGTCACGACCCCGCCTTCAATCAAACAGAAACGAATGGGAATCAGTCTTTCCTGAACCGCTTTCGCAGGCTGGCCAGTCCCAGCAACCCCACTCCGACCAGAAGCATGGTGGTAGGTTCGGGCGTGGATACGGTGTCGATGACAACCTGGTACAAGACGTCCCCCTGCGCGAGAGAAATTTCGATCCACTCCCAATCGGGATTGGGGTAGATGGCCCAATCCTCATAGAAATAGAAGGCATCTGGTGTGTCGGCAGGCCAATCCACATGGGAAATAAACTCACTGATGTAAGCCCCTCCCTCCATGTCTTCTCCGATGATATTCTCGATCGTCGGAGTATCGGGTCCGACATCGGAGAAATAGGTCACTTGGATTCTCATGTATTTTTCTGAGAGCGGATCGATGAAGTTCGGCATGAAAAAGCGGTACCAGTTGGTATCAGGGTCGAACTCGTAAAAGGGATCCTCAGGATACATGGGATAGAGATTCTCATAATACCAAAAATCTGTCAGCGCTAAATTTTGAATGTCATCATCGTAGTCCCAAAAGGCAACGGCGGAATTGTCCCACCCGTAGTAATCGGGAATCCAGATATCATCGGCAAAAACGACCGGTGCCGATGAAAAAAAGACGAATGTAAATACGAATACAAAAAGGCAAGGTAAAAATTTCCTGTTTTTCAATAAACTTCTCATCTTGAAACCTCCTTTCATGAACAGCAACGAAGCATTTTCTCCCCTCTCTTGATTGGTGAACCCGTATGGTATGCTCACTTGTGCGCTTTTCGAATACCGGTCGGACTTTTGATATGCGTGGTAGAGGCGTCTACAACAGAATGTATTACGGGATGACCAATCAACAACCTTTGCACGGGGTGGAGATCCCCGTTCTATTCACCCCAAATGCTGTGATTGCATTGTGGAATAGGCTCGTGACGATGAATGAGCGTTCGCCGTCACGAGCGAAGGAAGAGAAATTTGGTATGGTTGGATTCCATGGCTTTCCCCTTGCGGCCCTGGGGGAGTAGAAGGAAAAATCCTCTTTATTGTTTTGCAAAATCCATGCCAGAAACGATCTCTTGCGTGATTTTAAAAAGCAAATGAATCCAAGATGTTGGCATGCACGAGGGTGCCTTGGAGGTGCAGGCGTATAAAAGCATACCATGATGTGTTACCGCCTTTTCCATCCTTAAGAAGGGGATTACACGATACCGTGCTCCCCGTGAGTATTCTTGCTCTCAACACCGGGTGTCTTCGTGGCTGTCGACCAGGCTAAACACCTCCTCATGATCGCGCACCGGATCCCGTATCCCCCGGACAAGGGGGATAAGATCCGTTCCTTTCACGAGTTCCGCTACCTTCGTGAGCAGGGCTGGCGCATCCATCTTTGCTCCTTCATCGATGATCCTGCGGACATTGCCCATGTACGCACCTTGAACGCCCAGTGCGAGAGCTCCTCGTTTTTCCGTCTTCGAAGGATTCCGCAGAAGACCACCATGCTTTGGGCGCTCTTGAGGGGAAGGCCCCTGACCGTTGGCGCATTCTTCAAAAAGGCCGCGCTTGACTACATCCGCCGCGTCCTGCGTGACCATCCCATCCGCGCTGTCTTGTGCTTTTCCTCACCCATGGCGGAGTATGTGCTCCAATGCCCAGAGCTTTGCGATCGCATCAACACCCCGAACCCGACGAACTCAATAAGCTCAGCAAACCCAACAGGCACACCAACCCTTGTGATGGACCTCATCGACGTGGACTCGGACAAGTGGCGGCAGTATGCTTCTCAGGCCGATCCTTTCCATCGCTTTATTTATCAGCTCGAGTCCAAACGGCTTGCCGTTTACGAGACACGGATCGCCTCTTCCTTCGATGCCACCTTGGCGGTCTCAGATGCCGAAGCCCTGCTCCTGCGGAAGATCTCGGGTGTCGGCTCCAAGGTCTACGGCGTGCCCAACGGTGTGGACACGGACTTCTTCCGTCCTTCGCCTGAAGGACCTCCGCCCGCGCAGGGGAGGCCCTCTTGCCGCACGCTGGTCTTCTGCGGACTCATGGATTATCCCCCCAACGTGGATGCGGTGGTTTGGTTTGCAAAAGAGGTGCTCTCCACGGTGCGGCAAAGGCTTGGAGACGTGCGCTTTCGCATTGTGGGCGCTCGACCCTCCAGGGAGGTCGAAGATCTTCGGGCGATCCCGGGCGTGGAAGTCCTCGGCCGGGTGGAAGATGTGCGCCCCCACGTCTGGAGCGCGGACGTGTCGATCGCCCCCATCCGCATCGCCCGGGGCATTCAGAACAAGGTCCTCGAGGCCATGGCCATGGCCAAGCCTGTGGTGGCCACACACGAGGCCTTCGAAGGCTTGGACGCAGTCCCTGGAGAGGACCTCCTCGTCACCAAAGCGGACTCCAAAGCATTTGCAGAGGCCGTGGCGGGCCTGTGTACGGACAGGGACCGTGCAGCGCGCATGGGCCGCAACGCAAGGAAAGCGGTCCTGGAAAAGTACTCCTGGGAAAACCACTTGAAGACCCTGAACGATCTTCTCCAAGGCAAAATCCTATGAGGCCTCTATGATGAATCCTGTGAACATCCTGGATATGATCGGCAACACTCCCCTTTTCAAGCTCTGCCGCGTGAATTCGGCCCCGGTCTACGCCAAGGGCGAGTTCCTCAACCCCGGTGGCAGCGTCAAGGACCGCGTGGCCAAGTACATGATCGAGCAGGCTCAAACTCGAGGCGACCTGCACTCGGGCTCCGTCCTCATCGAGGCCACATCCGGCAACACCGGGATCGGCGTGGCCTTCGTCGGAAAACGGCTCGGGTACCGCGTGATCATCGTGATGCCCGAGGACATGAGCGACGAGCGCAAGAAGCTGATCCGGGCCCTGGGCGCGGAGGTCGTGCTCACGCCTGCACAAGAAAGCTTGACCGGTGCTGTGGAAAAAGCCGAGCAACTCGCCGCGGAGATAGAGGGTGGCCATATCATCGGCCAGTTCGTGAGCCCGGACAACCCCGAGATTCATTACCTTACAACCGCTCCGGAGATCTGGCGGCAAATGGACGGCTGTGTGGACGCCTTTGTGGCTGGCATCGGCAGTGGAGGGACCCTTGGCGGGGTGGCGCGGTACCTCAAGGAGCAGAACCCGGACATCCTGGCGATCGCCGTGGAACCCAGGAACTCGGCCGCCCTGCTCGGTCACGAGCCGGGCCTCCACAAGATCCAGGGCATTGGGGACGGGTTTATTCCCCCGGCCCTGGATGTGTCCCTGATTGATGACGTAGTCACGGTAAGCGATGAGGACGCCATCGAAACGACCCGCAGGATAGCGATGCGCGAGGGAGCGCTGGTCGGGACCTCCTCCGGGGCCAATGTCTGGGCTGCACAGCAGGTACACAAACGACTCGGATCGAAAAAGAACGTGGTGACCCTGCTCCCGGACCGCATCGAGCGATACTTCAGCACAGCATTGATATGAATGGAGTGAAAAACAATCCTGCGCTCGGCACCTTGAACAGGAGTTTGATTGGATGATCGAAGGAAAGACCATCCTGTGCTTTGCGAGCAATTACGAAGCCCCTCCCACGAGCAAGCATCACGTCATGCACATCCTGGCTGAGCGAAACGTCGTACTGTGGATCAACTACCACGCGTCCCGTGCGCCATCCGCCAGCTCGTCGGATGTCCTCTACATCGTTCACAAGCTGAAGCAGGTGGCTGGCGGTTTAAAGAATCCGCGTAGAAACTTCCATGTGTTGACGCCCCTGGTGATTCCGCTCCCAAGCTCCGCAACAGCACGCCGCCTGAACCGCCTGCTGCTGATCACCCAGGTCCGTATGGCCCTTGCGGGAGTGCAGCGGGGACCCACACAGTTATGGTCCTTCACCCCGGATGTTGCTTATGCGCTGGGTCATTTCAAAGAAGTGAGGGTCGTGTATTACTGCGTGGATGATCACGCCTCTTTCTCCGGATACAACAAGTCCCAAGTCCTTCAGGACGAGGAGGCCCTGTGTCGGCGATCGGACCTGGTCGTCACCACCTCAAAGACCCTTCAGGAGGCAAAGGCACCGTGGAACCCGAATACCATCCTGGTGCCCCATGGGGTGGACTATGATCATTTCAGCCGTGCCGTTAGAGAGAACCTTCCCTGCCCGCAGGATCTCGAGGCCATACCCCGCCCCAGGCTCGGATTCATCGGTCTGATTCGCGATTGGGTGGACTTGGGGTTGATTGCCCATGTCGCGGAAATGCATCCCGAGTGGCACTTCGTATGGATTGGGGATGCGGACTCCAGCGTGAACACGGCGCAATACAGAAAAATGCCAAATATGCACTTTCTGGGGAGGAGGCCTTACGAAGCCCTGCCGGCCTACTGCCGGCACTTCGATGTGGGGTTGATTCCCTTCAAGATCAATGCATTAACCCGTGCGGTAAATCCGATCAAACTAAGAGAATACCTTGCCGCCGGCTTACCCGTCATTTCGACTTCCATGCCCGAGGTGGCACAGTATCGGGGCTTGATACAAATCGCCGACTCACCGGAAGAGTTCGATTATGCGGTGAAAGAGTGCCTCGAGACCTCCTCCGCATATGCTTCGGCGCGCGTCGAGGCTATGGCCGGGGAAACTTGGCCGCAAAAGGTTACGCTCATTTCCGAGAGGCTTGGATCCCTTCCCAAGGCATGAATAAGAGACATTCCTCCAGCGCACGAGTCATTGCTCGAAATCTGGCAGCCAACTGGATCGGCTACGGGGCCAACCTCGTGGTCATGTTTTTTCTGTCTCCCTTTGTAATCCATACGTTGGGGTTGGCGGGATATGGCCTGTGGAGCGCCTTGAATGTCCTCGTAGGCTATATGGGTGTTCTGGATTTGGGAATTCGTGCCAGCACGGGGCGTCATATCATACTGTACATCGGCCGGGAAGATCACAAGGCCGTGGACGAGACCATTCGCACGAGTCTGGGCTTTTTTACCGCACTAAGCATCGTCTTCATTATTATAGGAACCATTATAGGTTGGGCCTTTCCAAGCCTTTTTCCAAAAGTTCCAAAGACCTATCATGACCTTTTGATCATCCTTGTCCCCGTGATGACGATGAATCTGTGGGTAAGTATGATCCGCGTGGTCCTCTCGAGTGTCCTCAGCGCCCACGACCGGTTTGATCTTGCCAGGGGAATCGACCTCACCATTCTAGCAGTAAGGACGATAGGCACAATTCTCGCTCTGAGTCTGGGGTATGGGATCCCCGGTCTGGTGGTCGCGGTCCTCGGCTCAAATTCAGTCGGCCTTCTAGCTTCTTATCTGACCTCGAAAAGAGTGTATCCCCTGATGCGGGTCTGGCCCTTCGAGATGCTATGGCTGAGGCTTCGGGAACTCTTCGGCTACGGCATCCCGGCAGCCATCTCCAGCGCCGCCCTAAAGATCATTGCTCAAACAGATGTGATTGTGGTGAGTGCCTGTATCGGTTTCGGTGAGGCGGGCGTCTATACGGCTGGAGCGGCTCTTTTAAACTATGCCTCTACATTTCTGGGTCAGATCCGGACAACATTTTTTCCGCCGATACAGAGAGCAGTAGCGCGGGCTGAAATGGGTTCGGCGCGTTGGCTGTATTTTCGACAAGTCAGACTCGGATTATTCTGTGGGCTTCCGGTCTTTATCGGCTTCATCCTTTTTGGCCGGGATTTCCTGCATCTTTGGCTCTACGACCCCGTAAAATTTCCGAATCAGGCTATCCTTTCAGCCGCATGGGTTATGGCGATCCTGGCCATGGCAGATTTGAGTATTTTGTTTCGATTGGGCGGAGACGCCTTCTTAATGGCAATGGGTTACGTGAAATTTACGGCCGGACTAGGAATCGCACAGGCAATCCTGAATCTGGGAATCACATTGGTGTTCGTTTTGATTTTTAAGTGGGGATTGATGGGGGTAGCAGGGGGGACGTTAGCCGCTCGAATGATGACGAGTGCATTCGTAATGCCATTATATATTTGTTATAAGGCGAAAATTAGTATATCTCACTATTTCTATAACATTGTCTTGAGGGGGGGTATAGCAGGGTTAATATTCGCAATGATATCATTTTATTTTAAATGGCTTTTTAATATTCATTCCTGGTTGGTATTTGGAACTCAAATATGCCTTTCCATCATATTTTATACCCCGATAGCCTTCTTGATTTTAGTACCTGATGTGGATCGGAATCGTTTCTATAAAAAAATAGCAAATATGTTTAATGATATTAGAGCGAGAGTGTAATATAAATTGTCACAAATTTTTATATGGAGATAGATGCGTGATCATAAAATCAATAATAATTGTATTAGATACGATAAAATACCTACCTAATCGTATGTATAAAGCTTGGAAATTAATCTATGGTCCTGAGGGATCAAAAAGCTATTATCCAAAAATTGAAAAAAAGAATCGAGTTCGAATGCTATTTGATAATTTTTTATGGATTCTGAGAAAAAGAGAGGTGAATCATTTCTATTTTGCCTATGGTCTTGACTGCAAACATGCAAATCCCGATGAGTACCTTGGTGTCAAAGAATGCTGGGATTACTTCAGGAAAGCCGTCAATTCAAATGCGATTGACGGGGTGAATATGAACTATCACTGCTTGCTTCGCGACAAGCTTGTCTTTAGCATGTATGTTAGCGGTCTCGGTTTTCCAACTCCCAAGACATTGGCATTTGGGGATAAAAATGGATTAGTCTGGGTCGGGACCTCTGAAAAAGTCGGATTTGGGAGCTTGCTTGAAAAGGACGGGATGGACGCTTTTTATAAACCTCTGTTGGGGTTGGGAGGAAAAGGAATTTTCCCTTTGAAAAGCATAAACAACAAACTGTTTATAGAGAATATGGAATATTCATTAGCTAAATTTAAAGATATGATAATTTCAAATTTCATAATACAAGAAAGAATACATCAGCATGAAAGCCTACTCAAGTTACATCCTTATTCAGTAAATAGTATACGAGCAATAACGGCCCTATATGATGGGAATCCAATATTACTTTTTTCAATATTTAGGGTTGGTAATAATGGTTGTTCTGTTGATAATTGGTCAAATGGCGGCATCATGATAGGCATTGATTCTAAAACAGGTAAATTAAATAAATATGGCTATTTAAAACCTGGGTCTGGAAGAAGAGTGATAAAGCATCCTGAAACAAACATTGTCTTTGAAAACTATCAAATTCCATATTTTAAACAAATGAAACACTTGGTTATAACCTTACATAGATATTTTTATGGCATACATTCGATCGCATGGGATGTTGCTATTACTGAAACAGGCCCAATAGTAATTGAAGGAAACGATGAATGGGGTCTCGCTATGCCGCAGATACTATATGGTGGTATAAAATCAAAATATTTGAGCGTTTATCCCAAAAATTTGATAAAAAATCAATATATTAAAATTCATGAAAATTAAGTTATATTAAATATGGCTCAAAATTATATAATAAATAGGTTAAGTGCTTTGTTCAATTACGCATGTTTTATGCCAATTCGTTTATTGAAAACATGGAAATTCGTTTCTAATAAAAAGCTTTCTCAGACTTATTATCCAGAAGAGAAAAGGAAATCCAAACTTAGGATATTAATCGATCAATTTTGGTGGATGATTAAAAAAGGTGAAGTAAATTATTACTATTATCTTTGGGGATTTGATCGATTAAATGTTAAAACCAATGAATACTTAGGCAGGAAAGAAGCTTGGAGTTATATAAAAAAAGCTGTAACAGGAATCATCATTAATGGAGAAAAGATCAACTATCGATGTATATTGCGGGATAAATTTATTTTTAACAATTATATTAGTAATTTAGGGGTTTTTACCCCAAAAATATATGCTGTTTGCGATAACGAGAAAATGCTTTGGCTAGAAAACCAGGAACAGGTAAAATTGGAAACAATTATTGAGAAAGATATTGAGTTTATTTGTAAACCAATTGCAGGTTTTGGTGGAAAAGGGTTC